>NZ_JBXPBP010000001.1:0-561366 GCF_056924295.1 Enterococcus sp. LJL128
ACATCTTGATTCCTCCTTTTGGATTGGTTCGCCAAATTAATTCTAAAGGATTTCAAGGTGTCTTTTCTATTGTTTTGGAAAATAAAAAAGATATTGGTGGAATTCCACCAACATCAAAAAGTATAGAGCCTCCTATACGAGTATATGTGTAGTTTGTCTCAAAGCTTTCATAAAAAATCACTAGGCAATCTGAACCGAACAACAGCACATCTCCCTTTTCAATCTGGACTATTCTTTGTGGAGCTGTCGGTAAGGCTTTTGATAGGTAGGCATATTTTTCATTTTGGTTTAGGTCTTCCAGCTCTAAAGAGAGAGGAAACTGAGCAGTCAACTCCTCTACAGTCTCATTTTCTTCCAGCTCAAGCTGAAAGTCTTGATTATCCAGCTTCAGTTTCACTATACGTAGACTTTCCTTTCCATCTATTTGATTGCTGCTTTTGGGAGCCGCTGACAACTGATCCTCTGATTCAATAGCTGAAATTGGCACAGCAGCTTCCTTGGGGGAACAGCCGGAAAGAAAAAACATTGCTAATCCTATCACATAAAACAGCCGGTAAACTCTTTTCAGCTTTCTATCAAGCATAGCATCTTCACCTTTCAACTTCTTTTCTTTTTCCATTCAAGAAGGAAGCTTCTTCATCACCCTTGCCGGACTGCCGGCTACAACGGTATTATCAGGAACATCTTTAGTAACTGTTGAATCAGCTGCCACAACTGCATTTTTTCCTACGGTTATTCCCGGCAGAATTGTAACATTCCCTCCAAGCCAGGCATTCTCCTTGATTAAAATGGGAGCCGCTCGGATTCCTCGCCTTTTTTCAGGCTCAATCAAATGATTGACTGTAATCAACCTTGAATCCGGACCAATCAAAACATGGTCTTCAATTGTAATACCCCCTAAATCTACAAAAGTGACGTTCTTATTGATGAAAACATCCTCTCCTAATTCAATGTGTCCCCCAAAGTCACTATAAAAGGGCTGCGAAACTGTTGTTGAAGGAGCTAAGCTGCGACCGGTTATTTTTTCAAGATACGAGAGCATTTCCATATTTGTATGGTAGCTTGTATTCATTTCTACTAGTAATTGTTCGTTTGCTTCCTTAACTAAATGAATCTCTTTAAATAATGGTGACCCAGCAACTATGTCTTGATTTTGGATTTTTTTCAGCAAATTTAATTTCTTCATCTTTCTTCTCCTTATTCTGAATTTCTTACCTTTATTGTACGCAAATGAGTTATACTTAACCAATACTTATATTGAATAGCTAATTATAACTATTTTCTATATGAAGGAGGAATAAAAATGGAATTAAGAGTACTGAATTATTTTTTAACTGTGGCTAAAGAAAAAACCATCAGTAAAGCAGCTGAAGTGCTGCATCTTTCTCAGCCGACCTTATCGAAGCAGCTTAAAGATTTAGAGGATGAGCTGGGTGTTACACTTTTTAAACGGGGCAACCGAGGGATCGTCTTAACCGAAGAAGGCCTCTATTTGGCTAATAAAGGCAAAGAAATTTTGTCCCTTGTTCATTCAACAACCTCAAATCTACTTCCTGATGGACAAATTAGCGGTGAAATCGCCATTGGCGGCGGGGAGACAAAAGCATTTGAATTCGTCGCTGTTCTTTTACAGGAGTTGAGAATACAGTATCCCAAGATAACCATCCGGTTATATAGTGGAAATGCGGACGATGTACTGGAAAAAGTTGATAAAGGGCTGTTAGATTTTGGTCTTGTTATTGATCCGGTTGAAAAACAAAAATATGAATATAAGCGCCTGCCGTTATCTGACCACTGGGGAATTTTGGTAAATCATACACATCCGTTAGCAAAAAAACAAACGGTCGCACCTAATGAAATTGCCGGTACGCCGTTATTAATTTCTAATCAGTCCTCTGTTGACAACCAGCTGGCCGATTGGCTGGGCAGCAATCTGGAACATTTCAATGTAGTGGGTACATATAACCTGCTTTACAATGCCTCACTCCTGGTAAAACAGAATATTGCAAGTGCACTGTGTATTGATGGTGTTCTTTCTACGGAAAATTCAGATTTAGCTTTTATTCCTTTTTCACCGCCATTAACTGCCTCTGTTAGTATTATCTGGAAAAAGGATCAGTTTTTTTCTAATGCAGCGAAAGCTTTTTTACAGCTGCTAAAAAATGTTGACTAACGACAAAAACTGCCAACGCCTCTGCTGAAAAGCTATATCGTGCCAAACAGCAGCAGGCACAGCAGCGCTCTCAGCAATCCTCTCTCGTGAATAAGACCAAGTGTGCGGTCGTTGCGATTTCGAAAAAACAGGGTTGGATGCAGCCCTGTTTTTCAAGTAGTCGGGGAGCAGCAGGACTTGAACTATAGCTATTTTCCTGTCACATTTCGTTTTTTCATAACAATCTTCTCCCTGATTCTGATGCTTAATCAGCTAGTCAAAAATTTCCTTCGCCATTGAAAAAGCAGTCCAAGCCTTAGGCCAGCCTGCATAAAAAGCCAGATGAGTAATCAGTGCCGTAATTTCCTGCTTAGTCACACCATTTTCCTTTGCGATTTTTAGATGAGCTTCAAGCTGAGGAGCGCCTAGCGCCAGTAAAGCAGAACAAGTAATCATACTTCTGTCATGCAGTGAAAGCTCTTCTTCCTTTGCCCATACCTCTCCAAATAACACATCATCATTCAAGGCCGCAAACTGCGGCGCAAATTCGCCCAATTGGTTTCTTCCTGCTGTCTGTTTTTTCATGTCATATGACCTCCCTATTGTTTTAAACTGTTGTACCAGTCATCATTTACTGCTTCCAGCCATTCAGGCGTTCCGGCGGTAATGGCCAGATGTTCAAACCAGCTGTCCTTCGCAGCGCCATGCCAATGCTTCACCCCATCATGAGTTACCACCACATCTCCTGTTTTGAGAAATCGAGCCGGCTGTCCTGCTTCCTGATACCAGCCTTCACCACCAGTAACAAGCAATAGCTGAAAACCGTCCCGATGAACATGCCAGTTATTCCGACAGCCAGGTTCAAAAGTGACATTACCAACTCCCACATTTATGGCTGTGTCAGCAACCAAGCTTTGTAAATAGCTTTGTCCAATAAAATATTGTGCAAATGCCTGATTCTTTTCACCCACGGGGAAAATCACTCCGTTTTTTACTTCTTCATGCTTCGTCATCCTCTATTCCTCCATTATTTTTTATTTATGCTACCTTCTAAAAAGAAAGCAGCCAGTTTTTTATCGCTGTATCCGACAGCTCAGTACGCGAACCGCGGATGGGTAAACCGGTTTTAATCTCTGCGCCGGCACAGGCTTTTTCTAAATCCTGCATACTTGATCCAAAAGCACTGCCTTCATGTGTGCAAAAAGGAAAAATAATCTTGTTTTCCCAATTCATATCCTCTAAAAATGTCCCGACTACTCTAGGAAAGCTGCCCCACCAGTTGGGAAATCCAAGAAAGACATGCGTTACATCCTTAAAATTAACGGGCAATTTCTCATAGCAAATTCGCAGCGACTGCTGTTTTTCCTCTGCGGCTAGCTGAACCACTTCCTCATAGTCTTTCGGGTAGGGTGTAACTGGCAGTAAAGGATACGCTGGAATCTTCAATTTAGCACTTATCTTTCTTGCGACAACCTCAGTGTGTCCGACTAAAATATATTGTTTTTTTCCTTTAACAAAATTTTCTCCAGCCCGTGAGAAAAAAATAATGACCGCTGTCATAAGCATCCCTCCAAAAAAATGAGCGGTACAATAAACACATGTTTATCGTACCGCTCATTTTATTCTATGTCTAATACCTATTATTACATAAGACTATAGTTGAAAAGCATAGTTAAACCGATTAATCAACTCTTGAACAGCAGGTGTCTGAACCCTTTTCTTCCATACTAGAACACAGCTCGTTTTGACTGATGGGCTCAGCGGAACAAATAGTGTCTCTGCTGAATTTCTATTGGAAACAGCCCCTTCAATTGTTAACGCTGCACCAACCTTATTTTCAACTAAAGAAAATACATTAAAAATCAAATTAAAATGACCGACAATATTTAAGTTGGTAATGGGTACGCCCGACCAGTCACTCAATAGACGCTGTACCTCTTCTCGATTGGAGCATAGAATAGGCAAACCAAGCATATCTTCTGGTGTCAGCTGCTTCTTTTGAGCGATAAACAGCTCTTTTGATAAAAGAAATCCCCAAGTTTCTTCTCTGGGTAGTCTTAGCATTTCAACTTCATGTAAAGAGACTGGCTCCAGCAAAATCGCTAAATCAAGAATTCCTTTTTCTAAGCGCTCGGCAATATCTTCACTTGTTCCAGTGACAAGATTAAATCGAATTTGCGGGTAGTCACTTATCAGCTCCTCCAGCAGCATAGCTAGGGTATCCGAGTTGTCTGCCTCGACACAGCCGATAGTAACACAGCCGCTTAAGGGCTTCTTCCGCTGCTCTGAGAAAGCATGTTCTAATTTCTCATCCAACAGCAATATTTCCTCAGCACGTTCTTTCAAAAAAAATCCGTCTTGAGTCAAAGTCAGCCTATTTTTTACTCTATGAAATAAAGGTACCCCTATGCTTTCTTCAAGCTCTTTTATTTGCCGGCTCAGTGTTGGCTGTGTAATATTCAATAACCTTGAAGCTTTCGAAATATTCCCTTCCTGAGCAACTGTCCAAAAATAACGTAAAAGTCTGATTTCCATAAGCATCCTCTTTGCTTTTTTCTTTAACTATACCAGATTTACAACTTTTCGTCCGAAAAATAAAGATTGCTTAGCCTCTCTGTCTACTTCATGTATTCGTCATTCCTTTGTATATCTACAGCAGTACGCTCTTAATCAACATCAATCATCAAATCTGCTTATAGAAAGGTCACTGTTAATTGGAAAGGTAATCACTGCGATTCCCCTGCCTTTAACAGTTCAAATGATTAGTGAAGTCTCATACGCTGGTAGAAAAAAGCTTAGAATAAAACCAGAAAGTTCCTGATTTTAATTCCAAGCTTTATGATTTTATTCAGTTTTTGTCCTACCAGCATAGCTTAACATAGCCTTAAAAAAAACTCCCCGCTTAAACCTTTTCATCAGGGTTTTGTCTCAACTTATGAAGCTTGCTGCTGTTCAAATAAATTAGTCCGCCCAAAATGGATGGAGCGAGTAAATACCCAAACTGTGGTTTCAAAAGCATAAAACCTAGGATAATTATCAGCAGTAAACTGTTGAGTCCAGTTACATACCATTTTCTAAGTGCATAGTAAAAACTGATTTTGTAAATCTCTTTTCTGCGAGCCAGTGGATTTTTAAGCTGAAAATAAACAGCATTCAGAAAGACCCCCAACCCCAGCACTCCGATAATAAAGAACAAAGGACTGATCCATTGAAACCATGAAGTTGCTGCAAAGAACCATAAATCTGCCCCAATGATAATCATGCAAATTAGTGCAGCCAGCCAATAGCCGGTTCCTTTTAACCAGCCTTTACGGACCTGACGAAAGAACACCTTGAAGGGCTCGCTTTCTTTTTCCTGAATAAACTGCTCCAGCGATCCCAACAGCGCAGCAAACGCGCCGCCAAAGGGTAGAGCTGCTATGAGAAAAAAGAACAGGTTGCGCAAATCAATGGCTAACAGATTGAACGCTAAGAATAAAGGCAGGTTCAACAATGTAAATAAGAGATTGAACGTCAGTAAACAATACGCCCAGTGAAATGCTTTCATATAGATATTATTTTCAAATGTACGCATCGACTTCATCCTGCTCACCTAGCCTTTCATTCCTGAAGTTGCAATTCCTTCCACAAAGTATTTCTGCATAGCAAGGAACACAATAGCTACCGGTAAAATAGATAGAACCGATGCTGCCATAATCAGCGCATATTCTGCATCGTACAGACCAACAAACATTTTCAGTCCCAATTGAATCGTTTTATTCTCAGTCGAGGTCAAATAGATGAACGGTCCCATATAGTCATTCCATGTATTAACAAATGTAATAATTGTCAAGCTGGCAATGGCTGGCTTGGTTAACGGCAGAATAATTTTTCGGTAAATGCCCCATTCAGATAATCCGTCAATTCGAGCGCTTTCACACAACTCATCCGGGATACTGCTGTAATATTGCTTAAGCAGAAAGACACCGAATGCACTAAAGGCCTGCAACAGAACTAACGACCATAAAGTATCAGTTAATCCCAGCTTACGCATCATAATAAACTGCGGAATCATGTAAGATTGCCACGGAACAGCAATCGTTGCAATATACGCTAGAAACAGTACATCTCTGCCCTTAAAGTACATCTTGGAAAAACCATAAGCAGCAAAGCTGCTGGTAAACAGTTGGATCAAAGTAATCAGTACGCTTAAAATACCTGTATTCTTAAAGAAAGTCATTAAAGGGACCCGCTCCCAAATGGTTGCATAGTTTTCCGGATGCCATTCCTTAGGAATCCATTGGATTGGAACGGTATAAACATCATTATTCGCCTTAAAGGATGCTGAAACCATCCAGATAAACGGAACCAGCGTTATTAATCCCAAAATAGTCAGGATTACGATTAAAACTCCTCGTTTGACCGCGCCGCTTTTCTTTTTCATTTTTTTCTCTGGTGCATCCAATAGTTTGGTTTTTGCAGTCATCTGCATCTCGCTCTTCTCCTTTCGCTAAGCTCTTTCCTGAATCTGATTCCATTTAAATTGAACAACCGTAATCATCAGAACGATAATAAACAGTACCAGTGCAATTGCTGAAGCATAGCCGAAATTAAATTTAACAAAGGCTTCATTATAAATGGTATAAACCAGTACGTTTGTAGACCTGCCTGGACCGCCGGCTGTCATAACCTGAACTAAATCAAAGATTTTAAAGCAGTTGATTACCAGCATAATTGTGACAAAAAAGGTGGTCGGCTTTAGCGAAGGCAACGTAACATTCATAAACTGCTGCCACTTATTGGCTCCATCCATAGATGCTGCCTCATACAATTCTTTAGGAATACTTTGTAGACCAGCTAAATATAAAATCATATAATAACCCATACCACGCCAAACACTAACAATAATAATTGCGAATAATGCCCATTGAGAACTGGATGTCCAGCCCGGTGGATTATCAATAATCACTTTCAGAAACTGATTAATTGGTCCCATGGTTGGATGAAACAGCATATTCCAGACAACTGCGATAGCTACCAGCGACGTTACATAAGGGAAAAAGAATGCTGTTCGAAAGAATTTCATCCCTTTAACTTTCTGATTTAACAAAATGGCTAAGCCCAATGAAAAAATCAGCGTCAGCGGCACCACGCCAACTGTATACAATATGGTATTTTTAAAAGAAATCCAGAACGTTTCATTATTCATCATTTTGATAAAATTATTTAATCCGACAAACTTTGGTGTTGAGAACGAATCCCATTCCATAAATGCTAGAATTAGCGAAAAAACAACCGGAATTAATGTAAAGATGAAAAATCCGATAAAGTTTGGTGCGATAAATGAATAAGCAGTCAATAAATTTTTTCTTTTCAAGCTTTTTGAACGACGCTGTTTAACAGACTCCATTATTTCCCATGCCCGAGCCAAGTACTCAAGACATGTCCCCCCTTACTAAAGTTCATTTTTTATTTGTTCAGCTTTGATAAACCCATAGTATTCTCCATAAACTGTTACCTGTTCCGCCAGCTGCCATTCACTGTCAGAATAATTAATTACCTGATACCGCTGTCCTTCTGCTTCTAGAATAAAGCGGTCATTTTTTTTGACTGACTGTCCATCACCATTATCTGTGACCGTAATGAAACCGCTGAGCTGAATAAGAGTATTCGGAGGTACATCGCCATTTTGAAAAGCCTCCGCAGAATAGTGCTTATAGATTGCCGCTGTTTCTTCTTCCACCTGCCGGTCAAAAGAATGCAGGCGCTCCTGCTCTCCACAGGAAGAGAGGAAAATAATAGTAAAAAAAAGCAAGAATAGCAGATATTTTTTCATCGTATTTTCCCCCTCATCTGTAGACTAAGACACGATTACCAAAGATCCATTTCAGCTTCCTTTAGCTTCAGCAAAGCTTCAATCAAAAAGTAATCTGCATAAACCAAGCCAACGTTTTTACCTTCTTTCCCGTGGTAGTCAACTGCTCCACCGCTTACTAAACCATCCGTTTCAATTGAAAAATCCGTATAGCCTTCCAACACTGCTGTCAGCATTTTTTCTGCTGCAGCTTTATAGATTTTCCCTTGTTCCTTCGGCAATAACCGGCTTAGCTCCAGCAAACCGCAGGCGGCAATCATTCCTGCACTCGTATCTGTGTCTTCTTCAATCGCTGGCGCCTTAAAGTCGACTGCTGGTACATCATTCGTTTGCGAAATATTTGCTAAAAAGTAATTGGCAACCTGAATCGCTGTATTTAAATAGTCATCATTATTCGTATGCCTATAGCTCAACGCAAAGCCATAGATTGCCCATGCCTGTCCTCGTGACCAGGCAGAATCACTGCTAAAGCCCTGTCCGCCAATCCATTCAATGAAATCTCCGCTTTCCGGATTAAAGCTGCCAATGTGAGCTGATGAGCCATCCTTGCGAATAAGATACTGTTGAACCGTATCCGCATGAGCAATAGCAAACTGCTTAAAGCGCGGATCATTGAGTTCTGCGGATGCCCAATGCAGCAACGGAATATTCATCATGCTGTCAATGATAATCCAGCCGGTTTTATCTTCATTCCATGCTCGAATGAACTGCCCCTTACTATTAAAACGACTAGCCAAAACAGAAGCTGCCTTTAACCCTCGAACTCTGGATTTCTCATTCCCAGTTGCACGATAGTTAGCTACCGCTGTGTGAAGCCACATAAAACCTACATCGTGATGCAGCTCAACGAACTCATCCAATGCCTGATCCAGTCTCACTTCAATACGTTCTGCATGAGATTTGAAGGCTTCTTTCCCAGTATGGTGATAGAGCTGCCAGAGCAGTCCTCCAAAAAAGCCATTGGTCCACCAGGCAATATCTTCCTGCCCCATATCTGTATAGCGCCCATTTTCCGGAATATAAGGAATGCCCTCTGCTATTCTGGCTGATTCGCTTAAAACCTTCGTTGCGATTTTATCCAAGTAGTCATCAATTTTTTCCATCGTCTTCTCCTCTACTCCTTAAATGAACGGTAAATCGATTGTTTTTTGCTCTTGTCCCACAGTTAGAACTGCCTTGTTATCAGAAACAACGGCCTTCGGTAAGTCTTGGATCTCGCTGCTCTTCTTTTGACCATCTCCTAAGAAAGCATTACAGATGATTGTCTCTCCTTTAGAAATATCCTGATTCAGATAAGGAAATACAACGTTGTTGTATAAAACATTGACATTCGCTAAACGAGCTGAAATGCCTGTCTGTCCTTGACCAGAGAGATTAACGACACCAGAGACCCCGATGGCTGAATCTAAAAAGCTGCGTGTTTCTGTCTGTTGGATTTGTACAGTTTCTGCCCCATCATAAGGAACCGAAAATCCGCCGTCACGAATATTCAATGCCCTTTCGCTATTGATTTTGTGGATGCGGAAATGCCATTGTCCAAACGGAATAATACAGGATTGAATAACCACATCAGCCCAAGGCTGCCAAGTAACAGCCACATGTGTATTTTCCGTATGGTAGCTTTCAAAGGCTGTACGGACACGATAAAAGTTGTCGCGTTCTGAAACAGCCAGCACATTGTCAAAGCCGCCTTTTTCATAACCAACCAGCCCTTTAGATACATTGAAGCCGAATAATGTAGAGTATACGAACTTTCCATATTTTGCTTCCCCATGTGTATGCAGCTCGACAAACTGACCCACAGGAAAGGCTTGAACCTCTTTGCCGTCAGAGCTTTTTTTCAACAGCATTCTGGCTTCCTTTATCAGGGTTGGCGCTGTGTCCGCTGATGATTCTGAACAAGCAGCAGGCAATGACCAAGTTGAATCATCTTCCGGCAACGCCAGAACCAGAAACGCCTTTAATGACCAGTAGGGAGAGCCGGGAGCATTATACTCCTCCGACATCACCAGATCATCATAGCAGTAGCCGACTCGCAGCAAGCCTTCTGGAGAAAAGATATCCTGTGAAAGCCAGAAAGCCAAATTTTTACTTAATAAGCTTTTGGATTTCTCCGGAGCGAATCCCTCCACCTTAGCAAACAGCATCGCTGACCAGAAAGAGCTTTGGGCAAAACGGTAGGTTAAGCTCCTTCCAAAAGGAATTCCCCGTCCCTCAT
This sequence comes from Enterococcus sp. LJL128, assembly GCF_056924295.1. Lineage (NCBI taxonomy): Bacteria > Bacillati > Bacillota > Bacilli > Lactobacillales > Enterococcaceae > Enterococcus > Enterococcus sp. LJL128. The sequence goes on from NZ_JBXPBP010000001.1 coordinate 10,225, forward strand.
CATCAAACCAGTGCTGAAATGTCTGCGCGAATTCTGCAGCCCGTTCCTTCAAAATTCTGCTGCGTTGAGGATCTTCTGCTTCAAATAGAACGGAATACAGTAAAGAATAATAATGAATTGCAAAGGAAATGTAGTAATCAATCTGAACCTTCACCCCATCGTAATACCAGCCGTTTCCTAAATAGAAGGTCTCAATCTTGGCGAAATCCTTTTCAATTTGAACGAAGGTATCCATTCCGTAATTTTTATGAAGGCAAACATTCACCAGAACCCTGAAGAACAACCAGTTATTTTGCGCCGTATCAAATGAATTAATTTGGTTCATCCATTCAACTAAGTAGTGGTGCTGTCTTTCCGACAGCCGTGAGTCAACCTTTTCTTTATTCATCACAAGAAAAACTGCCAAAGGAGCCATCTCCACCATTAGCTGATCTACGTGACCAATTTTTCCCCAGTAATCTGGAGAGTCTGGATTGACTCCCTCACAGATGCCCTTCAACAGCTTATCAAAGGTTTCATCTGCCGGCTGCTGACTATAGAAGGGGCTGTAGCCCCACAGTAGCCGTAAAAAACCTTCTGCCTCTCTTGTTTTTTTACTGTAAATTGCTCCAGCAGAACCGATATCCAGCAGCCCTGGATGCCGTTCATCCAATGCTTGCACAGCCGGCTGTGCAATTTTTTGAAAAGCTGTAGTAAATTCTTCTTTCGTTTTCATGACTGAGTAGCTAACTGAATTCATCATTTCCTCCTCAATTATCTTCTTCCAACACTTCCTTCGCACGCTTATTCAATGCGTCAATTCCTTTTTTCACAGAGTTATCTTCTACCATAATTAAATCGTATTCTTCATTAATGATTGAGTTAATTTCTGCACTCTTTGGATCCGGCAGCATTTCCCAGCCGTTTTTATCTGGATTCAAAGCACGCTTACTTTCTTCATCCTGCGGCATGCCTTCAAGATTATAAAGGACATCCATCACTTCCTCTGACTGATAAGCTGGCGTCATCCCAATCCCGGCAACTGCTTTCGCACCTTCCTCACCTGAACAGAAGCTAACGAATTTTTTAGCTAGCTCCGGATTTTTCGATCCTTTGTTAACAGCAAATCCAGAAGGGCCGCCATACGTACTAACACTTCCTTTTTCGTTCTGCGGCATCGAAGTAATTCCCCATTCAACAGTCGTACGGTTTTCTTTGGCAGCGTTCAACAGTTTGCCTAGATAAAAACTGCCCATCGGCATCATAGCAGTCTTCTCTGTTTCAAATTGCGAAGCATAAGTTACACTCGCTGTTTTTATGGATGAATAGTCCATTGCATACCCTTCATCCTGCATGCGGATCCAGCGATCCAGGTATTCTTTTGTAAAGCCATAATCTCCATCCAGCAGTGAGCTGTCCGTTTGATTAGCTGCTGTACATAACAGAATCGGATACCAAGTATGATGATACGTGCCATAGATTTTTTCTCCGTCTTTATCAGTTGTCAGCTGTTTCGCCAGTTCTTCATACTCATCCCAAGTCAGTTCCTCTGGATAAGCGACATTGTTGTCATCAAAGATTTTTTTATTATAAAAAAGCATATAAATATCTTTTCTAAATGGTAATGCATAATATTTACCGTCCAGTTTGTATCCTTCCAAATTGCCCTTGAAATTGTCCGGATTTTTGATATTGTCTGCATCCTCTGAAAGATCCAGCAGCTGTCCTTTAGTTGCATAGTTGACGTAGCTTCCTACTCCTTTAATTGCCAGCACATCTGTCGAATCACCAGCTGAAAGCATCGTTGTTACTTTGTCTTCATATTGATCAGCAGCAATATCAACGATTTTAATTTTTACACCATCGTTCTCCTTTTCAAAGGCTTCCACCATCGCTTTGAATTCAGGGTTGGCATCATATGCCCAGGCTGCGACAGACAATTCATTCGACTCTTTTCCCCCGCTTTCTTCCCCGCCTTTACCACAGGCAGCTAATCCAGATAAGATGCCGACAAACAAGGTAGACAATACTGCGAGCTTTAGAAATTTTTTCATCTTAATAATCCCCTTCTTGATCAAAGAGCTGGTGAAAAACTCTTTGACTTTTCTTTTTTTTACCTTACAATGTGATTATAATATGAATTAAAAGCGCTTTCTTTGCGTTTGTAAACATAAAAACATGCAAAAACAAACTTATAGAGGAGTGTTACTCATGGAATATCTTATTGAGCATTTCCACAAAAAGATTGACTGCTATTACAATATTAATATCCCGAAAATCAAATTGCATCTTCATAATCACTTGGAGCTATTTCTTTTTATCAGAGGAGACGTCCGCTATTTCATCGATGGAAAAGCGATTGAGCTGAAGCCAGGGCACCTGCTTTTTATCAACAATAACCAAATTCATGGTCCAAAGCTTTTATCTGATGCCTTGTACGAACGAATTTCCGTTCACTTTTCCAATAAATTTGCTGAAGTGCTGTCCACAGAAAAAACATCTCTTTTGAAGACCTTTAATGAACGGGTCTCATTAATCCAGCTTTCTGACAACCAACTTCAGCATATGATTAATCTAATGAAGGAACTAACCAATGAATACAACGCTCCTTCTGCTTATGGTCATGATTTAGAGATGTCCTCTATGCTGATTCGAATCCTACTCTATGCCAACCGCTGCGCAGCGAACAGCGAAGAAGCAGTCTTGGACAGTCATTTACCAGAGCTGGTTAAAAATATGCTGATTTTCATTCAGGAAAATTTGGATTCTTCAGAGCTGTCTGTTGATATGCTGGCTCAAAAGTTTTCTCACAACGGCATCTATCTAAACCGTATTTTCAAAAAAGAACTCAGCAGCAGCATCTATCACTATATTTTGCTGAGCCGGATTTCCGCAGCCAAAAAGCATTTGGAAAACGGCAAGGATGTTTTAAACACCTGCTACCTTTCCGGTTTCAATGACTACTCCAACTTCATTCGTACCTTTAAGAAAATTACCGGCGTTACACCCAAACAATATGCCAAGAAATTCAGGGAGCATAATTAAAAAAGCGAGACAATCAGCTGAAATACTCTTTGCTGATTGTCTCGCTCTCTTCTTGATAAACTGCAAAACGAAATTCGTTTTGAATCCTGAATCAAAGCTATTCTTTTTCTAGTCAACATTATTTTCTCTATCTTAATAATGCTCCATGATAATTTGCAGCGACATATTTTTGTTGTCTGTATCAACTACCTGCTACAAAAAAACTATTGGTTATATCAAACGGTCCTTAATTTTTTCCTGACGCTTTTGGTGAAGATAACCGATGGCTACAACAATTAAGGTTCCAGCCAGATTGACCATGATGTCTTCCATCGTATCGCCTAACGCTTCATGACCCGAAAGAATCTCTCCCTCTACTGTCATAAATTTCTGCATGTTGGTCTGTAGAATATGATCTGCTAAATATTCATAAACTTCCCAAAGCACACCACAGGTTGTCGCAAAACAAAAAGCAAACAGACTAACGAAGAACGGACTGAGATGGACATTGGTTCTTTTACTTCTACTGATTAAATCAACAATTAGAAAACCTAGTGCACTGAGCATACCAGCACTAAAGCCGTGTAGAATCATATCCCAAAATGGAATCTTGTAGTAAAAATTCTGAACCTCACCTAAATAAATCGCGCAAAAAAGAAAAATAAAGTAGATGATTTCCATCAAATCGGGAATATCAATTCCGTATATTTTTTCTACTCGATAGGGAATAAAAATGACGATCATTCCAACAACACATTGCAGAATCATTAGAACATAATCACTTTTAACTAGTTCATACTCTTTATTTGAACTGCCTGAAGGGGCACTTTGCAGCATTATCACTGCATAAACAACAGATGCTGCCAATAAACAAAAGACAATAATAAAGATTAGATTCTTCCGTTTATCCAACTTTGATTTCTTCTCGATGATTCGTTCACTCCTTTTTAGCTGTCTTTTCTTAGCGGAACATAGATAGCCTTGAATCTTTTTCCAAGTATCCCTCAAAAACGGCTGCTATTCCGTTTTTTTCTGCTGCAGCTGATTAATAATCTCTAACGCCTCTTGATAGTCTTCATTTTTACTGCCGTCTATATTTTCAGGAACTATTTTATAACCCAATCGTTCATACAGCTTGACCGCTGGATGGCTCCACGTTTGTGTATGTAAATAAATATCTTCATTTGGCTCAAGCTCAGCCAAACGCACTGTCACCCCTGCTGCTAAAGCCGCTGCCAGCCCTCTCTTTTGAAACTTCGGCTTAACCGCTAACCAATGAAGCAACGGTTTCGTTTTACCATCCACTTCTTTCCACCACGCTGTACAGGTTGCGGTTTTTTCTCCGGTTTCATCTTCAATAAACAGCATTCGTTGCGAAAGCGCCTGCGGAAATGGTGCGAAAGCTCGGCTAAAATAATCCAGGGCTTCCTCCTCATCTGAAAATTCGAATACTGAGGTTTCAATTTTTGCCCATTCAGCCTCATCTCCCTCTTGATAGAAAGCAAAATGAAACCCTTCCGGTAAATTGATTGCCGGCACTGGTTCTTCCTTTGACCGAACCATCCATATTTCACGGTAAGGTATACTCTTATCCAGCATCTTATATTCTCTCCTCATCTGTAAGCTTTGCAATTCAGTTCATGCTTATTATACCATTGATTTCTAACTTTATAGAGAATTTCCCTAACCGCCTAAATTAAAAATGAACTGAAGCCCTTTAATTCCCAAGGGTTTCAGTCCATTTAATGTTGCTGTTATAAATTGTTTGATTTTAAACTTATACAGTCAACGAGCAATTTTATTTTGCTGCTTTCATTGCATCGATGATTGCTTGTAGATAACCTGCTGTATCAGAGAATGTTGCTCCTGTTACTACATCTGCTGGACTATCATCTTCTCCTAGACCATCTAATTCCTTAACTGTGTCTTCCAATTCAGAAGTTGTTTTGCCTAAAGCAAATTTGATTACTGCAGACATATTATCTGCGTAAGGATTAGTTGCTCCGCCTTTGTCTGCCATCATTGCTGAATAGGCATCATTATTAGCTTCTTTTGAAGATAATACTAGGCCTTCTTGAACATCTGCTCCGAAATCAGCATTAGAATTTGGTACACCACCAAAATCAGCTGGATCAACATATTGGAACTCATCTAATGAAGCTGCTGCTAATTTATCTCCATCTAAAGCAACTGTTGTAACAGAGAATGATTTATCTCCATGAGGTGCGCCTAATACTTGTGTTTCCTTCAAGTCTTCTGTAGAGGTTTTGATGCCTTCTGAAATCATACCAGTGTTTGCTGTATCGATGATTGACTGCAGGTAGCCGCTAGTATCAGAGAATGTTGCTCCTGTTACTACATCAGCCGGATTGCCGTCTTCACCTAAGTCGTCTAATTCTTTAACAGTGTCTTCCAGTTCTTTCGCTGTTTTGCCTACAGCAAAAGCTGCGATTGCATCCATGCTGTCAGCCCAGCCTTGAGAAGCGCCGCCTTTATCTGCCATCATTGCCGAATAGGCTTTGTCGTTGCCGCGTTTGCTGGATAATACTGTATCGGTTGGATAGTTTTCACCAAATGCACCATCAGAATTCGGTACGCCTGTGAAGTCATCAGGAGACACATATTGGAATTCATCCAATTGCACTGCTAAAATCTTATCTCCGTTCATTGTTACATTGACTACAGCAAATGATTTTGTTCCATGAGGTGCTGTAAGCAGTTGTCTCATGTACACAGTTCCTTCAGCAGGTGCTGAATCTTTGGTACTGCCGTCCGCAATTGTGATATCTGCTGCTGCCGCTGAACTGCTGCTTTCTGTAGTTACTGAGCTGCTTTGTGCAGTAGAAGAACTTTCTGCAGTTTTCTTGTCATCAGAAGAACATCCTGTAGCTGCTAGTAATGCCAATAAAATAGCCGTTGTTAATGTAATCTTTTTCATATAATTGCCCCCTAAAATAATTGTTTTACCCGTTGCTCATTATATCACATTAATATGGCTGGCTCTACCTTATTTAAAGCGTTTTCGTTCATTAAAAAGAGTTTTCTGTTAACAGAATAATTAACTGAATTTTCTGTTATTTTTACTTTCTTTATAGGTGTGCTTGTTGTTCTTCTTTTTATCTTTGAAAGTTGATTAACTTTCTGAATACTCTCTGCTTTTTTTATAAATGAAAAGCTGCACAAACAGAATATCAGCAAGCTGTTGGTACCGTATAAAATTTCCCTTCATTCCTCATATAAAAAAGCGAGCGGCACTGCTTGTTTCGCAGTTGCCGCTCGCTTTTTTTCCTTTACCAACTAACTGCCTCGTATCATTGATAATGTTCTTCCAAATATTGAACAACTCCGCCAGCTTTTTCTGTAGCTGTACCGTTTTCTCTTGAGTTTTCAGACATAATAAGCCCCATGAAATTACGATTATCCACATCGAAAAACAATAAAAAGCTGTTCTCTGTACCTAATGTATCCTGCTTTTCTTTTATTTCAGCAGTTCCTGTTTTAGCAGCCAATGTAAAATTGGGATTGTTTAAGCTATATACATATCCTTCCGGCGAGGCAACACTGTCAATTAAATCATTTAATACAGTATTAGCCGCGTTAGCACTGACAACTTCGTTTTTACTTTTTATTTCTTGATCCTTAACAATTTGAGGATACACAAGAGCCCCGTCATTCATAAATACACTGTACATTGTCAGTTGAGAAATCGGTGAAATCATTAATTCACCTTGTCCATAAGCTGTATCGGCCAAAAGAATTTCAGAGTGAAAAGTTTCTTCATTAGAAATACTTGCAGGTTCAATATAGATGGGTAAATCCAATTCTTCACCAAAAATGAACTTATTCAACCCGCTGCGAAAAACCTCCTCCCCCATTTCCAAACTCTTTTGCGCAAAGAAAATATTATCTGAAAAGACCAATGCTTTTTTTAAATCAACCGCAGGTGTTTCTTTCACCCGTGTCGTCCAAAAACCGCCCCAGCTTGCATCCTTTTGCCATTTCAAACCATTAATTTCCCGTTCTTCTGTTGTATTAATGTGCCCTGAATCCAAACCAATAGCTGCAGTAATTGTTTTAAAAGTTGAACCTGGTGCATAGCGATTGGCATAGCGAGCCATGAATGGCAGATTTGTATCATCTGCATAGACTTTATACTCTTCTTCAGAAATTCCCAAAACCATTTTATTGGGATTATAAGATGGCGCACCTGTCGCCACCAGCAGTTCACCTGTTTTAGGACTTGAAATAACAGCCGTAGACGGCTTACCTGCTAAAGACTCGTAGGCAATTTTCTGTGCGCCGCTATCAATTGTCAATGTGATATCTGCTGGCTGAATCTTTTCAACCGCTAGCAAGTTCTTCTTAACTTGTCCATTCTTATCTAAGATATCAACACTTACACCGTTTTTACCTCTTAGCTTCTCGTCGAAAGCCGCCTCTAAACCAGCTTTTCCGATATAGTCATTTTCCGATAACGCAGGATTTTCCTCAATATCCTCTGCACTGACTTTACCCACATAACCTAATAAATGTGCTGTCGCTTCCCCATAAGGATAATGTCTCTGATTGATTTTACCAATCGATGCTCCCTGAGGAAGCGCTGCTATTTCCTCAAAGCTGATACTGCTTTCCAGTGTTTTAAGAGGGACAAACAAATCATCCTTCACCCATGTTTGATTTAATTTTTCATTGATTATTTCTGTCGAAATAGCGAACTTCTCACTAATCGCCTGTATGTGCTGGGCCCGTTGTTCGCCCTCACCTAATTGACCAGGAGTTATTCCCAGCTGCTGATAATCATAGTTCTCTGCGATTTTCTTGCCATTTCTGTCGAGGATTTCCCCTCGTGTTACCTCATCATTAGCCACACTGACTGTATCCTCAGCACTCATTTCCGGAAATAGTAAAGAAGGCTGCCACTCAAATGAATAAGCTTCGTCTGTTTTTTTCATCGTTACTTGATATTTTTCTGTAGAGATTTCACCAAACTCTGTGTCCAGCTTTAAGGTATAGGATAGTTGATAATGATTCTTTTCCTTCTCGGTTGTTGAGAGATTCTCCACCTTAACATTTTTTACACCAATCCCCGAAAAGATTGACTCATACCTTTGGATCGTTTTATCCTTAGAGGTTGAATATTCAGCAAAGGATTTTTCTGTAAATAATTCATTGTATTTTGAAAAATCCTGCTTTGCTAGTGCCTCTGTGTACTTATTAACCGCATTAGCAACATCCTTTTTTTCCTGTTGATTTTTTAAAATGAAAAAACCTGCTGCCGAACAAACCACCACGCCAGCAGCCAGCGCACCAACAAGCAGCCTATTCCTCTTTTGCTTAGTCATTGTTTCCCTCCCAAACTGTTGTTATACCGATAGTAAAAATAAAATCGTTCTTACTGCATTTTATAATGTCGTTTCAAGTAAGCATAGATACTTTTGTAAAAGTTATTATTTATTTATCAGATTCTTAATAGTTTATCTTCATAAAATTTAGCAACAAGTATAGCCCGTCAATGAAAGAGAGCATCGTTAAAAAAGAGATACCCTTTCATTACTATACTCTTCATAAACCATTAAATCCTCAAAAATCTCAAAGACAGCTAAACCTATTTCAGTTAGCATCCAGCAAATTTTATGCCGCAAACTTAATAAGATTTTCATACAAAACTTAGCTACTTCCAACTATCACATGATGATTGATCTTTGACGCCTACCAAACTAGTCCGGTTCTTTATGAGGTTCTCTTTAAATCAAAAACTTTAGTTTTTCTTTTGAAATATTTAAGGATTCACTAGCGACTAAGGTAAAAAAATAACTCTACCTCATAAGAAGTAGAGTATATCAATAAAGGGTCTAACACTGTGGGTTGTTAAACACGATATAATAATATAATATACATATTTCCAAAATAAATCAAAACAAATGTTGTACAATCAAACAATTAAACTAGCTTCATCAACCTTTATTCGTTAGAATGATTTAGTTTTATCTTTTTCATCAATAAATTAGCAACCTATCATGCTTGATTAAAGTTTCTTTTACTCATCTAATTTTCTTATATCTGAGCAGAAAAATAGAATATTTTTATCAAATTTATTGTAAAAAATCTTTATACGCAGTTACAACTGCTTCAGTAGTAAAGCCATATTCTTCAATAATTTTATCTCCAGGAGCACTGGCTCCAAAACAATCGATTGATATTGCCTTCCCAGCCTTGCCTACATAGCGATCCCAGCCAAAACTTGAACCAAGCTCTATAGAAATACGTCTTTTTACAGCTTCAGGCAGTACCTGTTCTTTATATTCCTCTGATTGTTCTTCAAACAAATCAAAACTAGGCATTGAAACAACGGAAACCTCAATTCCTTCTTTTGATAACTCCTGTTGTGACTGAACTGCCAATTGCACTTCTGATCCCGAAGCAATCAGAATCCCATCTAAAGACTCGCCATTTTGCGGGGAAATAACATAGCCGCCTTTCGCAACTTTCTCATCAGCCAATTGCTTCGTCCCCTTAATAACAGGCAGATTTTGACGGCTCAATACTAGAACCGTTGGCTTATCTTTTGTTTCCATTGCAATTTTCCATGCAGCTCTCATTTCATTTCCATCAGCTGGACGAATAACTTGGACATTTGGCATACAACGCAAGCTTGCTAGATGTTCAACCGGTTCGTGGGTAGGTCCGTCTTCACCCACAGCAACAGAATCATGTGTAAGTATATAAATTACTGGTGTTTTTTGGATAGCTGCTAAGCGAATCGCTGGACGTAAGTAATCTGCAAATACAAAGAAGGTACCACCATATACTTTTGTCCCGCCATGTAATTGAATACCATTCATAGCAGCTGCCATCGCAAACTCGCGAACGCCAAACCAAATATTGCGCCCTTCATATTGATTAGGTTCAAAGTCCAGCTCATCCGCTATCATTGTATTGTTAGAGCCAGATAAATCAGCTGAACCACCCCAAAGATAAGGAACTGTTCTAGATGATGCCTGAATCATCTCTTGACTCGATACCCGGCTTGCCTGACTTGAACCAACATCATAAGAAGGTAATTCAGCAGCCCAATTTTCTGGTAATTCTCCTGTAAATGCTTGCTTGAATTGCTCAGCCAATACAGGATAAGTACTCGCATATGTTGAAAATAAGCGGTTCCATTCATCTTCTGCTTTTTGACCATCTTCAATCATTGTTTTTCTAAATCGACGGCTTACTTCGACTGGTACTGTAAATTCAGGATAGTCCCAGCCATATACAGCTCTAGCTGCTGAAATACCAGCTTTCCCTAAAGGTGCACCATGAACAGCTGATGTTCCTTGATTAGGAGCTCCATAGCCAATAACCGTTTTTACCTCAATCAATGTTGGTTTTGTTGTTTCTAATTTTGCTTGCTCTATTGCTTTAGCAACGTCATCCAAATCATTTCCATCATTAACTAGGATATGCTGCCAGCCGTAAGCTTCAAATCTTTGCCCCACGTTTTCTGTAAAAGCCTTTGCTGTGGGTCCGTCTAAAGAAATATCATTTGAATCATACAGCACAATTAACTTTCCTAATTTCATATGTCCAGCCATTGAGGCCGCTTCTTGTGATACACCCTCCATTAAATCGCCGTCTCCGCAAAGCGAATAAGTATAATGGTCAATTACATTGTATTCCGCTCTATTAAATGTTGCCGAAAGGTGGGCTTCTGCCATCGCCATTCCTACTGCCATCGCAATCCCTTGACCCAAAGGACCCGTAGTCGCCTCTACCCCATCGGTATGATGGACTTCCGGATGTCCGGGAGTTTTACTTTGCCACTGACGGAAATTTTTCAAATCATTAATGCTTACCTCATATCCAGAACAATGCAGCAAGCTGTATAGCAGTGCCGATCCATGCCCGGCAGATAAAATAAACCGATCACGATTAATCCACTTTGTTGAAGTTTTTGGGTTTACTTTCAAATACTTTGTCCATAGGACATAAGCCATTGGAGCAGCGCCCAGAGGTAATCCAGGATGACCTGAATTGGCCGATTGAATAGATTCAATACTTAATGTCCGCAGTGTGTTAACTCCTAATTCATCAATTTTATCAAACATTCTTTTCCCTCCAAGAAAGGGTTCGGGACAACGTAATATGCCCAAACCCTTTTTCTCTAAAATCTAAATAAACGGTGAGACATCAGAACAAGAACTTTTTTGTCATCGTAGTGACTTACAACCTCCGGCTACACAAGGAGGTCGGGATATGAATCAATTTCCAGATTTTTAGTACACCTAAATCCGAATAATCGTTGGAACAGAAACAATTAGCTCATATTAATAAACCCTAATTTACCCAAATGATTAAATAAGTTCTTTTGAATTTTATCTTACAGCCGAGGAAATAGCTGCTGTCTTAACTTTAAATTTCTGATGGCATTTTCTTTCCAGTCATCTCTTCGTAATCAGTACTCATAATTTTCCAGGCTTTTTCAATATCTTCATCTAGTCCAAATAACCCGCTTCTTCCGACAATATAAATGTCTGGTCCTGCTGCATCAATCCGTTTAAATGATTTACGATTTGACGATCCATCCATTTCGATTACATAATTATAGCCCTTTTCTTTACGTAATTTGCGTAAATCAACAATTTTATCAAGGGTACTTTCAATAAATCTTTGTCCCGCAAAGCCTGGGTCAATTGTCATGATTGTGATTTTATCCAGTAAATCAATATAAGGGAAAATTGATTCAATTGGTGTTTCAGGATTAATGACAATTCCCGCTTTGAGGCCTGCATCATGAATCTGATCAATTAAACGAAAAGCCAAACCATCTAAAACCTCTGCATGCATACATATCCATTCACATTTAATATCCACAAGCTGCTGAACCCAAAAGCTTGGGTCTGTCACCATTAGATGAGCAGACATTGGCAAATCTGAAATTTTTCTTAACTCCTCAATAAACCATGGGGATAAGGTAATGTTTGGTACGTAATGACCGTCCATTATGTCTATATGATAGGAAGCAACACGAGTATTCAAAAAAGTAATCTGCTGCTTAAACTTGTCCAAATCCATCGTCATTAATGATGGAGAAAATTCAACTTTACTCACTCTAGCTCTCAACTCTTTCTTTATACTATTTTATAACTTTGCTATTCTTTCATAACTAGCCATTCTTCTGTGTGTGAATGGCGTCTAAAAAAAATCGGGACAGCTAAAAGTACCCAATCTGTGCCTCCGCTAACCCAGCCCTTTTACAATGTTTACGTTTGATTGTCTCAAGATTGCTGTTTTTTTAGCTTGCCTATTTGCTTTCTAGAAAATTTGAATATCATCCAAACTAATTTCATCTTCTTCCTTTTCTACTAGTGAGGCTGCATCTTTTTCAGATACATCTTTCTTAATAACCGCTAAGACTAAACCAGTGACTACTGCATTTACAACGATTGCAATGACACCAGCCAGCGGTTTACTCATCGTCGGAATCATCAAGACTCCGCCAAATGGTACTGTGGCATCTGCGCCTAAAATCATTGTTGTTGCCCCACCGACAAAACCACCGATTGCTGTGGCTATAACTCCCCGGACAATGTCATTCATGACTAAAGGAATGACTCCTTCAACGATATTAATAACCCCCATTGGAACAGCTGATTTTAACGTTTCAACCTCTAATTTTGTATAGATATTTTTTCTCAATAACTTGGCAAAAAAGAAAGCCAGACCAAATCCTATAGGTGTTGCTGTGTTAACCAATTGTAACGCCGTAATCGGGCCGTTTAAACCTTCTGCCTGCATCGTTAAAACAAATGCAAAAACTGTTTTGTTAATCGGTCCGCCATAATCTACACCACTCAATAAGCCAATTACGCCGCCAAAAATCAAAAGAGAAGAGTTGCCTAGACTATCTAAAAAGTTGGTTAATAGTGAAGTTAATGCGGTAATTGGCGTACCGATAATATACACCATGATTAATCCGCCTATAATCGAAGTCAAAAATGGAATAATTAAAGTCGGCATTAATCCTTTCGCCCAATTCGGTAATTTTACATAGTTCAAAATTGCAACTACGAGATATCCTGCTAAGTAGCCGCCCAAGATACCACCGATAAAGCCGGCGCCGATTGCATTCGCCGTTAACCCGATAATGAAGCCCGGAGCAATTCCTGGTTTCCCAGCGATTGAAAAAGAAATGCCTGTGGCTATAACAACAGGCAGTAAGCCTAATCCAGCGCCCCCCATAGTTGCTAAAGCGTCCCAAATAGAAAATTCTCCTGGAACAAGGGTCCCTTGACTTGATCCGCCAAAGCCCATACCAATCGCTATCAAAAAGCCGGCGCCGCAAACAATCGGGATTAAATACGAGATGGCAGTTAATAAATGACCTTTAAGATTGAGTTCTTTTATTTTCTTCATTTTTATCCTCCTAAACAATACTTTTATTTTTTTGAAGCTTCTCTGCTCCAACCCTTAAGAAGTTTTTGCAGCAAGTTATTTTTGTGGTTGTATTAAGAGAAAGCTTTTACTACATCCTCTGCTGATTTAGACTGAATAAGTTCTGCAACTATTTCATCATTTCCAAGTTTTCTAGCAAACAAAGACAATAGTTTGAGATGGCTGGTTGCTCCATCATTGTCGTCCCCAACTGCAAAAAGAATAATTCCTTTTACACCATTTCCATCCAAAGATTCCCAGGGTATTTCGTTGTTGTTAATGCCAATAGCTACACCAATCGTATTTACATACGAGCTTTTTCCGTGTGGAATAGCTATATAGTTTCCTATACCAGTTTGCCCTTCTGCTTCTCTGGCATAAATATCTTTTATAAATCCATCAATCTCGGAAATATTTCCATTTTTAAGCAAAAGATCAGCTAATTCCCTTAATGCTTCATCTTTCGTTTTTGCATTCATATTTGTTTTTACTGTGTTCAAATCAACAATATCTTTTACTTCCATCATAATTCCTCCTAAGAGTTTACTTATCCTGCGCAATAACTTCCTGCGCTTTTTCAATCAATTTATTAGGTGATTTTACAGCAACCTCTGTGGGAACCTGAATGATTCTTTTTCCTTCAAAACGCTCTCTTCCCGAAATTTTTACATCAATTGCTAAAATCACAATATCCGCTTCCTTAATCTGCTCTTCGGTTAACTCATTTTCAATTCCGATAGTGCCTTGCGTTTCCACGTAAATGTCATGCCCTGCTTTTTTGGCAGCATTCTCCAATTTTTCTTGTGCAATATAGGTATGGGCAATCCCAACAGTACATGCTGCTACGCCTACTATTTTCATCTTTTTTCCTCCTAAAATTCTTGAATTTCTTTATAAAAATCGGTTTCTGTTTCCATAATCAGCAACTTTTCCAAAAATTGCTCATCTGCCAATTTCTTAGTAAATTCGCTGATTTTCTTTTTTTCTTCAATCGTTTCATCTTTCTTTAGTAAGATGGCAATGATTAATTTTATATTTCGAATATCTTCCGTCCATTCGGTAATTTCTTCTTTTAAACGAATTAAATAGACTTCACTTTTTCCTAACAGAGAACTTTCCAAATGCGGCAATACAACCTGTTCCGCAATCTGGGTATTTCCAACCTTTTCTCTCTCAACTAAAGAATGAACAATCTGCTGCTGCTCTTCAATTCCTAAAAATGGAACAGCTGTATCAGCAATGAATTGATAGACTTGCTCTTTAGAAATTGATGCTTGATTTAGGAAAACCTGATATAAAGGGTTAGCGTTCATGGTATATCTCCTCGATCTTCCTCTGAAGTCTGTGCTGATCGTCCACAGTAAACATTGCACTCACTAATAAAGATTTAATAGATAGGCTGTCCTGCAAGTGAATGGTTGTGAGAATCAATTCAATATCAGAATGTTTTTTTAAAGACTTTGCTACATTTCGAGTAGCAACAACATCGACAATTTGTAGTTCAGGAAATTTTTTCTCAACTTTTACTCTGAGTAACTCAGAAGTACCTACCCCAGTTGTACACATAATCAACGTTCGAATAGGCAGCTGGTTGGTTTCAATAATTCGAGCAAAGTATAGCGTAATGAAGCCATTTTCATCTTCATTGATGACTGGTAATTGATATTTTTCACTCACTGCATCCGATACATCTGTTATTTTGCTAAAAATCATTTCATAAGTCATTTTTATTTGGTCCAGCAAACTATTTTTTACTCGTATGCCATTTTCAAGTCGATTCAGCATTGGCTTAATATGATTAGCCAGCTCTAGAAAAATCGTATCATTGGCAATTAAAATCTTAAGGTGCGTACTCATCTCATCTAAATAAAACTGAGTAATTTGCATAACTCTAGGAGAAAAGTTGGTTGCTTTACTGAATGAGCCCTGCATTCTGGAAGAAACTAAGTATTGATATAGATAGTACGCTTCTATTTTGGGAAGTTGTTTATTCAAATAATTTTCGATATTTTGAATGGTTGCTTGAGCAACTTCCTTAAGTGCTAAATCCTTTTTTAGTTCTGTTTTTTCCTCGTTAGATAATTTTGATTTTTCAGAAACAACAACTTTTCGCGAACGGCTAATTAAGATATACAAATGCGAAAATATATTTACGTTGTATGGATGTGGAATCATAATATCCAACTTCTTTTCGATAATTCTTAATTGATCCAATACGAAAAGTACATCATAGTTATTAAAATTCAGCTCTTTATTGGTTCGAAGATCATCAATATCAATAATATTCAACATCTGGATTCTGTCAGATATAGCTTTTCTAATAGCCCCTTCTTCGCCAATAACAGCCAATGTCCGGTTTTTACGCCTGAGGGCCAAATCATACCTTTTTAATTCTTCCGCTAACCGTTGTTCATCACTGAAAATCACTGAATCTCCAACATAATATTCTTCAAACAACTCATAAACATTTTTAGGTTTGGGAGCAGACAACAATAATTCCTCTAAAATTCGACTACGCCGTTCTTTTGGTGAAAAACTGCTTTTTTTATCAAATGACTGATGGTTTTGCTTCATATATCTTTCGTAGTCTAACTTGTATCCCCGTCCTTTCTCAGATAATATGAGAGAACCCTCTAAGACTTCATCGTTAATCTTTTTTATTAAACGATAAACAGTCTTAGAAGAGGCATTTAGCGCTGCTGCCAATTCTTCTGCGGTCATATAATCTTGTTTTTTCGAGAGAAGCAACAATAACTTTTGCTCACGTTCTTTTTTCGAACTCATAGCAACCCCTCCTTGATATATTTATCATAACTCATTTAATAGAAAACGCTTCCCTAATTTTTGTCCCTTACAATGGTCACTTTTGTGAACCATTAGAACTGTTACGGAAAATCATTTAGGCTTCCAGCTAAAGTGTATCTGAAAAGTAGAGCGGCAGCTAAATTTTTCAAGGATTATTGTGAAAATCAAGAAAAACATAGCTTGTGTGGTGCATCAGCGAGCCGCCAGTTCTGTTTACTTTAGTATCTTAACAGAATGATAAGCGCTGTTTCGATAAATTTTCTTTGAAATAAACAAGTACCACTTATCTTCGAGAGATAGTTATATAAAGATTCACTGTTAAAATTTTCGGACACGCTCTAAATATAACAGGCTGCTTTTATATGTTGTTGTAATAAATAACTAATCTTAGTATGTTTTCATATCTATAAGTAACCTGTCCGCCCTGGTGTGCTTCTCCTATAAATTTCGTTCTGTCTTCCCTTCTCAGCCACGCTTCACGGAACATAATGAAATCATTGTTCTGCACATCAAACTCGCTTATCTCACCAATCCTAAGCTTTTCTAACAGTTCATCATATTGATTAATCACCTTTTAGCAAATGCTGTCACTTTTCTTGTTGTCTCTATTAATATTTAGAAATTTTGATATATATATAAATCGTCTCATGAATTAATTAACAACATTTATTCATGTATTACAGACTAAATATAACATTTAAGCTTGACTTAATTTGATACTTCAATTACTATAAAACGACATAGTGTGTGATTTATTTTATATCAAGGAGGACTTATTAAAAAGTTATTAATAACAATGTTTGTTGCTATGCTATTACTATTTGCTTTTCCAGTAAAAGGGGAAGCATATGCATTATGGAATTATTGGTTAGGGGGATCCAATAAAACTTTAAGGTATAATCAGCCAGGCACTAAACATAGTTTACAAGTTGCTCATGCTGATATTCACTGGAACAATCAAGCTCCAGGAACTATTCAACGAATGGATAATGCCGCTAATGTAAGACTTTATGATGTTAATAAGGGCGCTAATAAAGTTGGAGGGGTTACATCAGCAACTAGTAGAACGATAGAATTTAACGATTATTATATGATTCGAAGTAATCACCCTTATACAGAGGAATTTAGCTTTATGATTGCGACTCATGAGTTTGGGCATGCGCTAGGAATTTGGCATTCAAGTGGTCCTAAAATTGTTATGTATGGCAGTTTTGGACCTGGTATAGTGAATAATGTACCAACCGCGGACGATAAAGCAGGCTTAATTGCTTCTAAAAAAAGATGGTAGAGGTGAAATAATGAGAATAACTAAATTAAATTCATTTATAATTTTAAGTTTAGTTGTCTTCTCTCTTTCTGCATGTGGAAATGAGAAAAAAGAAGGAGCTCCAACAACGGATGAAAGTACGACAACTGACACTTCAGAGAAAAAAGATATTTTGGCATCTCTGGGATTGGAAAACCAAAATGATGTAAACACTCGAGACGAATCACTTTCAATCAGTGTTCTAGAAAGTTCTTATATGGGAGCACCTACTTATGAAGGAAAAGTTTTAGAAGCTGACAATGTTTTTGTTGCAACAGTAGAAAATATGGAAACAGTTTATCCTGATCCACTATACGATGAAAAAGGTGAACTAATTGCCAGTACACCGAAAACTATTTTTGAACTGAAAGTGCTAGAAAATCTGAGAGGAGAACTTCCAATAAACGAAACGATTAAAGCATCTAGAGATTTCTTCGGATTTGGTGATGGACCAGAAAAAGGTAAATTTATCACACTCATTGAAGATGATATCATTCCTGAAAATGGAAAAACCTATGTTTTTCTTACTTTTGTTTTGGATGGGGAACTTGCTATCTTGCCAGGAGGAGAAACTCCTAGTAATCTACCACTTGAAAATGCACCTATGGATTTAGATACTCAGTCAGAAGAAGTGATTCAAGAAATCGTTGACTCTTCATCAAAAATCCATGAAGTTGAAGAACAAATTGAAAATGAAGAAACAGTTTTTGCTGAAATAGGAGATACACTTCTCAGCAAACCGGAGATTGAATCTCGTATTGCGGGCCAAGGAAATGAACCTGACTTAGACAAGGTCGTAGTGGAATAAAATCTATTTTCCAGAAAATTTTATAGAATAAGAAACCCTATCTTTTATTGAGACAGGGTTTCCTTATTGTCTATTTAGGTATTGTTAAATACCATTCATTGAAACGCAAATCAGATGAGCCTTTTCGGGTATTACCTGTAGCGTCGTTTGTGCAACGAGCCATGATGTAGATAGTTCTCCCTTTAAACTTTTTGGCATCAAAAGAAACATCAAATCCAGTTCCTGACGATGTACTGTACATTTTAGCAACATCTGGTCGATTCTTACTAGGTGCTTTAACTCTAGCTAGCTCTTTCCCTGTTTTATAATCCATCACGAAAATATATTCATAATCATAGTTTCCGATATGCCAGCCAGTTGCTACTAACTTGCCCCCAGACAGTCCGAATTTATCAAGATGACCTTTTGACAGTCCTACATCTTTTACTGGATAATAAGCACCAGCAGTCAATGGATTGGAAGGTTTTGGTTCGCTGCTACCAGACATATATTTTTTTATTTCCTGAATATAATAGTTTTTGACACCTGCCAGAGCTGCTCCATGAAGCTCCCAACTTCTGTGAGGACAGGAAGTTGCTACAAACTCTCTATGTAACATGACCGTTGTTTGATTGGCTTCCAGTCCATATCGTTGTAAAATCTCAGCAGCAAGCTTAAAACAAGCTTGTTCATTCGCCATGAATATATCTTTATTTCCCATCGATTGACATGCTTCAATACCAATATAATTCACATTTCCTACAGCATTTGCCGTATGCCACGCCATATTTCCTTCGTTCTCGGCCTGAAAAACACCATCATTGGCAATATAATAATGCGCAAATCCATTTACTGCATTGTGTGTTGGCAACCAGTTGCGATAGAAGGCAACATTAGCTGCCTGACTCCCTGCATCGTTATGAATGACAACGCCGACAGGATTCTTTCCTCGTGCTCCTGATACACCTGAATAAAAATTAACCATTTATGTTACCTCCTGTAGTTTATGATTTGGAATGGATAACACTTGACCTTCGACATCAATTTTAGAGAATATTTCATTTGCTCGGACCACAGAATACTCACCAGAAAACTTGAAAAAGTCTCCAATAGAAAAACCATCGAACACTTTTTTATTTCCTTCACTATCTAATTCTGTAAATCCAGAGGTTTGATAACTTTCTACTGCCTCTGCTGTACCTTTCTCCCATGAATCCATTTCTATAAATTCATCTGCTATTGTTAATGGAACTATGTTGTATAGAGAGCGCTCTGTTACCGAAATGAAAAAATCTAGTTCAACTAAAACTGCTGCTGGGATGAGAGAAGTTGACCTCCCTAGCAAAGCAATAGCAATTTATAACCAGTTGCTGCAATTAAACCCTACCGGAGATTTTTTATTTCAAACATCTAATGGTATGCCATTTCATATAACTGCAATAAATATGTACCTCAGAAATCACAAGAAAGATTTTGAAATAGAAAAGACTTTGAGTTCTCATATTTTTAGACATACACATATTTCTAAACTAGCAGAGTTAGGCGCTCCTATTTACGCAATACAAGATAGAGTAGGTCATGAGAATAGCGATATCACTGAAAAGATATATTTACACGTAACTAAGAATGTAAAAGACAAAATTAGAAATGACATTGAAAAATTATAAAAGCCTGCCCCTTTTGTGCCCCTTTACAAATTTCCTAAAAATAATCCTTTACTTATTTCAGTAGAATAAATAACTGATAAAAACAAAAAAACCTCTTGATAATCAAGAGGTTTTCGTATAGACAATAACAAATTATTATCTTCTGATTTCTTTGATACGAGCTGCTTTTCCGTGTAATGCACGTAAGTAATACAGTTTTGCACGACGTACTTTACCGTAACGAACAACTTCAATTTGAGCGACACGTGGTGTATGTACAGGGAATGTACGTTCCACACCTACACCGTTAGAAATTTTACGTACTGTGTAAGTTTCGCTGATTCCAGCTCCGCGGCGTTTGATTACTACACCTTCAAAAATCTGGATACGTTCGCGTGTTCCTTCGACTACTTTCGCGTGAACACGAACTGTGTCCCCAGGGCGAAATGCAGGAATATCTGCACGCAGTTGTTCTTTTGTTAATTCTTCGATCAATGGATTCATTTTATCCTTCTCCTTATACCGAATATTCTTATGAGCATACTCGTCACAGCGGAATACCGTAATAGTTGAGCACTTTTGCACTCACCAATGAATTTTACCACAGCACCTAATGTCTGTAAAGATTTTTTTCTTTACAAGTATCAAGGAAACCCGCCAACTCAAAGATAGTTTCTTTTCTGATAGCTGCAGCTTTATTTAAAATCACTAGTGTTTCAAAGAAAATAAGGCAGTTCATCATGTTTCAGACTAATAGAATAAGCAGTGAGCCGGAAGCAACTCGGTAGAAGATCATGGCCGATTTCATTCCTAAATGAAGTCAAACAAGCTGTAGCTGAACTTGAAAAACAGCTTGTAATTCCTCATTTGCTTTTAACACTGCTTGTTCTTGGTTCTGAAGCATAGCTATCCATAGACAAAAAAGTCCTTTATGCTACTCTTGGCAGAATCTAACCATAAAACAGCTGTATTTTCGTAGCGAGCATGGGGCAAAGAATCAAGTAATTATTGCACTGATCCCCTCACTATTAACCTACTTGATCAAGAGAGAACTGCGAACAAGAGCCAGCTTGTTTCAGCTAAAGCGCTCCTTTCATTATCTGAAGTTTGAGCCAGCAGAAAATTGGTTGGAGAGAAACAGGCCTGATGGCTAAACATTTCAAGTGAAGGATATCGCACTTGGTTTTAGTTAAATAGTTCGTACAAATTCTAAAAAAGAGTCATCCATTGCTTAAGCATTCGAATTTTCACCTTGTTCACAGATTAATATTTTCAGATTATATCTCTACAACTCTAATGATTTAAAATACCTTGAATCAATTCAACAGTAAGAAAATCAATGCTAAAGCGGCAATTGTTTGAAAGCCGCCCACTGAAATACCGTAAATCATAAAACGCGGGCCTTCCTTCAAGAACTTTTTCAAATTTAGTCTAAGCCCAATCGCTGCTAGAGCAGTTGTTTCAAACCAGGTGCTGACAAAGTGGGCAGAGTCAGAGATCAATGTGGGCAGCTGAAATAGACTATTTATAATACAGACAACTAAAAATCCTGTAACATACCAAGGCAGCGATTGTTTCTTTTTTTTCACTGAAACAGATGCTTCCGCTGTTGATAATACGCTTCCTCGATTAGCCCATTTTTCAAAAACAAATACAACCACCACCAGCATCATAATACGCAAAATCTTGAACAGCATTGCAAACTGAACCACATCCTGATTGATTAGACTGGCACCAGCTACGACCTGACCTACGGATTGAAGGGTACCGCCCAGCAGAGCGCTTTTAGGAATCAGCTCTGAAAAGAGCTGCTGACCAAGAAAGGGCAGTGTCAGCATCATTACTGTTCCTAATAGATTAACCAAAGTGATAATTTGTCCCTTTTCTTCATCCTTTGCACCAATTGCTGGTGCAATTGAGGCGATGGCAGAAGAACCACAAACTGCATTGCCTCCTGCCATCATTAAAGACATTGATTGATTAAAGCCTAGTTTTTTTCCTATCCAGTAGGTAAAAACGATTGTTCCAGCCATTAGTAGTAGAACAAATAGGACTCCCATAACGCCCATTTCTGCGATGGTTTGGAAAGTTACAGTTGCTCCTAATAATACGACAGAGAACTCCAACAGCTTGCTTTCAGCGAATTTTGTACCTGCATCCAACTGGTCTTGATGTCCTATTGTATTGCCCAAAACGATTCCTAAGAGAATCGCAATTGTGGCACCACCCAGCTGCGGTAAAAAAACAGCCAAGCCTTTACTAATCACAGCAACAATTACTGCCAATGACAGTCCCAGTAGAATAGGACTTTTTCTCAAATTATTAATCCATTGTTTTATCTTCATGTTATTTTCCCCTCACATTTCTTCATCATTATACCTCGTCTTTATCATTCATATGATGAATTATCATGATAGGTACTATTACGAAACTCAATGAAAACTATTACATATAAATAAAATCAACATTTTCATTATACGAAAGAAAATGTTGATTTAGAAAAATTCTGTTCTTGAAAATTCTCTTTTCAGGAAGCAGATAGTTATTTAAATTTTTGACCGTAATGCAAATTGATTATTTTCAGGATCTATAAACAGTGCATTGCGGTATCCCATGGCTGATCTCGAGGCGGAGCAATGACTGGCACATCCATTTTTATTAGCCGTTGAAACTCCTGATCCACATTCTCTACACCAAATACCAATGCAACAACTGGCGACGGTACAGCTGCTTTATCTGGATTTTTTAGAATCGCCAAGGTCATTCCTTCATATAGAATATCCTGATGAATGTCATCTACCTAGCTTGCAACTTTAAGTACCTGACAATAAAAATCACTTAACGCCGGCACATCCTCTGCCAAAAGACAGATACCGCTAAATTTCATTCCTCAATCTCCTTTGCAGCCTCACGCGTCTCTTTTTCAATCTCATCAAGCAGCTTTTTCATTTGTTCCGTCAATTCTAGTTTGTCCAACATGTCCGGCCGTCTTAAAAAAGTTCTCCGCAGTGATTCTTTTAGCTGCCATTCCTCAATCAGTTTATGGTTGCCGTTCATCAGTACTTCAGGAACCATCATCCCTTGGAATTCAGCAGGACGTGTATATTGAGGATGCTCAAGCAAACCTGTTGAATGAGAATCCGTTTGAGCGGATAAATTATTGCCCAGCACTTCTGGAAGCAAACGTACCGTGGCATCCACCATAACCATTGCGCCCAGCTCACCGCCAGTCAGCACATAATCCCCTAGAGAAACTTCGTCGGTTACCAAGGTTCGAATCCGTTCATCGTACCCTTCGTAATGACCACAGATAAATACCAAATGTTCTTCTCCAGCAAATTCTTCCGCCGTTTTCTGATCAAACTGCTTGCCAGCCGGATCCAACAGAATCACTCTTTTTTTTGTCTCCGGTGTCCGTTCATTGATAGCAGCAATTGTGGA
Source organism: Enterococcus sp. LJL128 (assembly GCF_056924295.1). Classification (NCBI taxonomy): domain Bacteria; kingdom Bacillati; phylum Bacillota; class Bacilli; order Lactobacillales; family Enterococcaceae; genus Enterococcus; species Enterococcus sp. LJL128. Next base: position 33,632 of record NZ_JBXPBP010000001.1, read on the forward strand.
AAAAATAGGCTGTGCTTTTAACAGCATTCCTGCGCCGCCGCCATAGGGATAGTCGTCCACCATTTGGTGCTTATTATCAGAGTAATCTCTAAAATTATGCACTTGAATCTGCAGCAGTTCTTTTTCCACTGCTTTGCCAATAATCGATTCTCCCAGTGGCCCTTCAAACATCCTAGGAAACAAAGTTAAGATATCAATCTTCATCGTCAATCAAACCTTCCGGAATCTCAACTGTGATTTCACCCTTCTCAATATCAACCTTCTTAACAACCGATTCAATATAGGGAATCAAGGCATCTTTTTTCTTCACACGCTGTACTACCCAGACATCATTCGCTCCAGGAGATAGAATTTCTTTTACCTTACCGATTTCTGTTCCGGCTTCATCAATGACCTTCAAGCCAATAATCTCATGGTAATAGAATTCGTCTTCATTTAACGTGTTTAATTGATCCTTAGCAACTTTCAAAATACCATCCCGATATTTTTCTACATCATTAATCGATGGATGTCCCTCAAAGCTTACAATATCGAAATTTTTATGCTTGCGATGGCTTTTAATCGTCAATTCTACCGGATTTTTTCTTTCCTGAAATAACAGTAAGACTGCCCCTTTTTTATAGCGAAGCTCTGGAAAATCCGTCTGAGAAATCACACGAACCTCTCCTTTAAGTCCTTGAGTATTTACAATTTTGCCAACGTTTAGATAGTCTGTCACTCGTAGCCCTCTTTTCATTCATAATCCTTTATAGTTTATCACTTTTAGCGATTGAATACCACGAACAATTATATGCCAGGGTAAATAACCAAGTCCTTCTGCCGCTTCTATTCTACATCTCAGGATGTAGGCGATAATCGGACCATAACTTTTTATTCTTTCGGGCTAAAGTTTGATGTACATCCTTTTAAAATACACTATAATAATTATAGAAATGCTTCCTTACAACTTTGTTATTCAATTTTGTTATGGATTGATGTTAAAATAGAAATATCTTAAAAAGCTTAACTAGCAAAACCATTACAAGGAGCTGAGAAAAATGAGTATTGCCCTTTCCAGAAAAATTATCCAGATGATCTCATTCATTGGCATCATCGCTACTATAATCGTGACTATTTACTTTTTAAAACTGGGTGTTTTCCAGGATACTAATGCCTTGAGAGGATTAGTGGGCGATTCCGTCATTCTCGGTCCTGTAATTTTTATGCTCATTCAGATTATTCAGGTAGTTATTCCAGTTATTCCAGGTGGAATTAGCTGTGCGGCAGGCGTTTTAATCTTTGGTCCAGTTGCCGGCTTCATCTATAACTATGTGGGAATTGCAATAGGTTCAGTCATTATTTTCATCTTGAGTCAAAAATATGGAAAACCGCTGATTCTTAGTCTGATTAGCGACAAGACTTATAATAAATACATTGGCTGGCTGGATAATGAAAAACGCTTTGAACGATTGTTTGCCTTCGCCATTTTCTTCCCGGTTGCTCCTGATGATGCACTTTGTCTGATGGCTGGTCTGACAAAAATGTCTTTAAGAAAATTTACGATGATTATTATTCTTGCGAAGCCATTCTCTATTGCAGTATACAGCTTAGCGCTGATGTATGGAGGAACGTTCCTGAACTCTTTATTAGGCTTTTAAGCAGAAAAATTTTATACTATAATTACAGAGGACGAGGGAGAAGTATTCAGCTGCTTTAAAAGAGCTGCTTCTGTCTCGTTCTTTTATGCTAATGATTTATTTTCCAGACAGCACTTAGCTGCAACTCGGAAAGATGCTAACACAGATAGGATGACGAACAATGAACTATTTAAAAAACAGTCTAATTAATATTGTTGATTTTCTAAAAAGCACGACCGCCTATTTCCGGGATGTTCTTCTTCTTCACGGATTTATGCTTTTTATTCTGCTCCCTTCTTTATCAAGCTTGACCAAATTTATCCTGCGTCGGGGCAATATTGATTATCTGTCCTACGACTCTATCGGAATTATTCTAAAAGAGCATCCGGCTGTTTTAATCTCTCTCCTGCTGGTACTAACCGCCATCGTGATCAGTGTCTTTTTTGAATTTACGTTCTTATTGTTAAGTGTATTTTTTATCAAAAAGAAAGAACCGATTTCTTTAAAACAGCTCTTAGCTGGTACCTTTAGCCAAATCAAAAAGATTAAGCCCAGCACATTCTTATTCTTTTTATTCTACTTCTTTCTTATTTTGCCTGTTAGCGGTTTAAATTTTAACTCTGATTTACTTGCTAAGATTAAAATTCCAGCGTTCATTTTGGACTATATTTTTGCTAATCGGGTGATTATTATCGCCGCAGTAATTATTGCTTATCTGCTGTTGATTTACCTATCTATCCGTTTAATATTTGCACTGCCGGAAATGATTTTAAGAGATCGGAAATTCAAAGAAGCTGTTGCAGAAAGCTGGCAGCTGACCAAAAACCGTTTCTTTAAAATTATTGGTCAATTTATTGCCATCGGCGGAACGATTCTTCTGATCTCTATCATTGGCTATGCAGTCATTTTCATTTTTCAATCCTTTATGGAAGCTCAGTTTCCCACTTATGCGCTGCAAAGTGCGGTAGCAGCTATGACGCTGCTGCAGCTAATGTTTCTGCTGAACATTGTCTTTTCCACTGTAGGTATTTTCTATATCACGATTGATTTTATGGATGATGAGGGCTTCCTGCCGACACTACCTTCGTGGTTTGAAAGGGAAGAGAATGCACCTGCTGCCCCCTGGACCTTTACTAAAGTAATGCTGTTTGCTATCGCTGCGGCTCTTTTCGGTATGGGTGTAGGGACATATAATACCAATTATCTAAGTAATTACTCAATCAAAGAACCTTTGACCATTTCCCATCGAGGCGTTGATGGCACAAACGGTGTTCAGAACAGTCTGGAAGCTATGAGAAAAACCAGTCAGCTTAAGCCTTCTTATATCGAAATGGATATTCAGGAAACCAAAGATCACCAGTTTGTGGTGATGCATGATTTTAATCTTAAAAATCTGACTGGTGTGAATAAACGGCCGAATCAGCTGACCTTAGCTGAATTGGAGAAACTGAAAGCGAAAGAAAACGGGCAGGAAGCTTCGGTTGTATCCTTTGATGCTTATCTGGCAGAAGCGAAAAAACTGAACCAGCCGCTGCTCATCGAAATAAAAGCCACTCCTCAGGATAGTCCAGATATGCTGAACAACTTTATTAAACGCTATAAGGATATCATCATAAAGGAAAAGCATATTATTCATACACTAACCTTTGATATTGCAGAAAACCTAAAGGAAAAAGAACCAGATTTTCAAGTGGGCTACATTTTACCATTTAATATTATCGGTCCGCCTATTTCTAAGGTAGATTTTTTTACAATGGAGTACACCACCTTGAACCGAAACTTTATCGATGCCGCTCATAATGACGGCAAAAAGGTCTATGCCTGGACAGTCAACGATGAAGATACAATGACTCGGATGATGTTCTACGGCGTAGACGGACTTATCACAGACCAGATGGAGCTTTTAAAAGAGACTATCAAGACAGATTTAAAAGAACCCACCTACTCTGATAAGCTTTTCTATTTCGTTACAGGGATTGGTTAAAAAAGAAGCCCGAAAGCCTGAGAGATTCTCTCACGCGCTTTCGGGCTTCTTTCGTTTACTAACACTCTTTAGCTTCAGACTTTGCTTAAATATTAAGCTTTTGCTCTCATTCGCTCTTTCCCATCCTGACACATGTACAACAATGGGCATACCTCACATTTGGGATTTCTAGCCAGACAATGGTAGCGGCCAAAAAAGATCATTGTATGATGGGTTTTGACCCACAGCTCCTTGGGAACCTTCTTCATCAATGTTTCTTCAACCTCAGTCACGTTTGCATCCAGCTTGCAAATCCGCAGCCGCTTGGATACACGTTCGACATGAGTATCCACCGCAATCGCCGGTTCTCCAAACGCATCTCCTATGACGACATTTGCTGTCTTTCTGCCAACTCCCGGAAGAGAAATCAATTCTTCTCTTGTTTTAGGCACTGTGCCGTTAAAGCGCTCCAGCAGTTGAGCTGCACAGGCTTTGATGTTTTTGGCTTTATTTCTGTACAAGCCAATCGTTTTAATCTTGCTGATAATATCATCCACCGGCGCTTCTGCCAACGCTTCAGGAGTTGGATATGCAGCAAATAAAGCAGGAGTTGCCTTATTTACCGATACATCGGTTGCTTGTGCACTAAGAATAACCGCTATCAACAGCTCAAAAGGATTCTTATGCTGAAGCTCCCCAACTGCTTCCGGGAACATGTCATACATAATCTGAATGGCTTCCATTGTTTTTGCTTTTGAAATCATTACCTTCCTCCTATTCGCTGTCTTCAGGATTCAGCCAATTGTGCAGTGTTACCTTAGGCAGCGGCTCCTGTACGCTGCTCTCTGCTTCAATTTCTTTTTGCTGCAGCGCCTGCTTGCGCCGCTTCTGATCTTCGGCTATCTGTTCCTTTGTAGTTAAATTCTTTCTTTCCCATGCCAGTAATATCCGATCAATATATTTTAAGCTATATGCCTGATTCAAAACGGCTTCTCTAAGGGCTAATCGGATGACCTCCGGTTTATAACCATCTGTTTCCAGCCACTGCCCAATCATTTCCAGTTCAATAGGCGAGAGCGGACGTGAAAATTCTTTTTCAAAATCCTGATAAAGTGTTTTCACTGCATTTTCCTCTGACTGCTGTTCCTTTTGAATCAATTGTTTCTTCTTCAAACCGGCAATCTTATCAAATATCGGCAGTAAATCGTAGGTATCCATCATCTGACCCTGCTCATTTTGCTTTGTATCAATTCGAATATATCCTCTGGAAACCAGCTCGTTCAACAGCTGATAAACCTTCTCCTTCGGCTTTTCAAGCATCTCGCTAATTGCCAGCAGGTCGGGGAAAAGGTCCCCTTTTTTTTGGGAACGGTAAAGCTGCAGCCAAAACAGAAATTCTTCATCACTCAATCCGATTTTTCGATAATTTTCGATAACAAGATTAGAAACGACGGTTTCCCCGGCTTGTAAATAATCATTAATGGATAACACAGCTGTCCATCCCCTTCTTATCTATAAAAATAGTTCTAAGCAGCTCTCAGCAGCATTCAAAATGAGCTTGTTTTATCTATTTTAGCATAAAATAGTTTAGAACAAACACTCTCTATGACCTATTTTTCAACTTGATAAACATCAAAATAAACAGACTTCATATAATCAAGTAAATAAGAGGCCTTCAGCTCTTCTCCAGTAGCACCGACAATCAGCTCATTCGGTTTTTTCGAAGCCCCGTAACGATGAATTTTCTCTGTCATCCAGTTATAAATTGGTGAATAATCATCTGAAAGAAGGACTTCATCAATGGCAACCTCCTGCTGCAGCGCATGGTTCAGCTGGGCAGCGTACATATAGCCTAACGCATACGATGGAAAATAGCCAAAGCTCCCGCCAGACCAGTGAACATCCTGCAAGACTCCTTCCAAATCATTCTGCGGGCGAATTCCTAAATATTCTTCATACTTGTCTGCCCAAATAGCAGGCAGCTGTTCCAAATCAACAGCATCATTGAAAATCATTTTTTCTATTTCATAGCGAATAATGATATGCAGCGGATACGTAAGACTGTCCGCTTCAATCCGAATTAGGCTGGACTTAGTTTCTTTTAACCCTTTATAGAATGTATCAAAATCAATATCGTCAAAGGTTCCCTCTGTACATTTCTGGAACAGCGGATATTGTTTCTGCCAAAAATTCCGATTGCTGCCTAAAATGATTTCATTAAACAAAGACTGTGACTCATGAATACCCATTGAAGCCCCTGTTGACAATGGCGTGTAATCATATTTTGAATCGATGTTTTGCTCGTAAATACCATGTCCGGCTTCATGAATAACACCAAACACAGCCATTGAGAAGTTTTGCTCATCCCAGCGGGTAGTAATCCGTGCATCGTTGCGGTTCAAATCAAGCATGAAGGGATGAACAGTATCATCCAAACGTCCTTTAGAAAAATCGTAGCCCAGCTGTTCAGCAACCCTTGTTACAAATGTCCGCTGCTGTTCCTTTGAAACCTTTCTATTCAGAAAATCTGTCCGCGGCGGTGTTCCTTTTTCTGCCAATTCTTTTCTTAGTTCAATAATGCCGGTTTTCAGCTCAGCAAAAAGCTGATCCAGTTTTTCCACTGTTAACCCCGGTTCATACTGATTTAAAAGAACATCATAGGGGGTCTTTTCATCCTTTTGCCAATAGGGAATAAATTCTCTTAAATAGGAAACAAGACGGCTGATAGATGGTTTCATGCCCGCAAAATCCTGATCTGCTCTAGCCTGCAGCCAGGCAGCATGAGCGTTAGAAATCTCGCCGTGATACGCCTGCATGCGCTCAGCGGGGATGCGGTGGTTTCGCTCGAATTCTTCCTTAATCTCCTTGAAAACCTCCACGCCAACCTCTGAAAGCTTCTCAGGATGCTCAGAAAAAAAGGTTACTGCTTCCTGAATAATTGGTCCTGTACTTTTTTCAAATGCCAGCTTGTTAATATAACCGACAACTTCTCCACGAAATTCATTGGAGCCTTCCGGCATACCAGTCTGGCTATCCCATTCAAGCAAGCCTAATGACTGGTTCAGTAAATCAATTTCTTTTACTTCCTTCAGAAACTGTTGTTCATTCATGCCTATCCCTCTTTCTCCTCATTTCTTGGCTTCCTAGGCGGACGTTCTCCCCAAAATTGAAACAGATCCGTTCTCAATGCACCATTATACAGTTTTCTTTTCTTCGTCGCCTTCGCTCCATAATATTGCTCAAAGGTTAAATCACTAGTCAGAATGTATTTACTCCAAGTTTTTAATGGACGGAAGACTTCGCCCATTTCTTTATAAAGCTCCCGAACCGTCTCCTCTTCGCCCAAACGCTCACCGTACGGAGGATTGGCAACAATTACTCCATACTCTTTATCTGTAGAAAAATCCTTCACTGCCAGTTGCTTAAACTGGATAGAATCACCTAAACCAATCTCTGCCGCATTTGCCTTAGCTATCTCAATCATCCGCCCGTTGATATCTGAACCGGCAATATCAAGCACTGCATCATAGTCAGCTTGCGCTTCTGCCTCTGCTCTCACTTTTTCAGTTACTGCTGAATCAAACCAATCCCAAGCTTCAAAAGCAAATTCCCGGTTAAAGCCTGGAGCAATATTGTGGCCAATCAAAGCAGCCTCAATACACAAGGTCCCTGAACCGCAAACAGGATCATAAAATGGCCGGTCCTTGCGCCAGTTCGTCAGCATCACCAAAGCCGCCGCCATATTTTCTTTCAGCGGTGCGCCGCCCTTATCCAAGCGGTACCCCCGTTTAAATAAGCTAGGACCTGTTGTATCCAATGTCACAATCACATGATCCTTCAACAGTGCAACCTCTAGCTGAAAAAATGCGCCTGTCTCTGGCAGCGGTACACTAGCAGGACGATGGTATACCTCTCTTAAACGGTTAACAATCGCCCGTTTCGTAATTGCCTGACAGTCTGGTGTACTGTAAAGCTTGGATTTTATTGATTTACCTGCTACTGGAAACTCTGCATCAAAGGGTAAAAAATCTTCCCAGGGTAAAGCTTTCACCTGTTCAAAAAGCTCATCGAATGTAAAAGCATCAAACTCACCCACGATGATTTTCACCCGGTCTGCTGTACGCAGCCAAAGATTAGCCGTAGCAATCGTCTCCATCGTTCCTTCAAACCTTGCCCGTCCATTTTCAACTTCACAAGGAATCCCTAAGTCTCTCAGTTCTTTTCCTACTAATGCTTCTAGACCGCTGGCTGCTGTTGCTACCAGCTGATATGTTTTATTTGCCATGTTATGCGCCTTCTTTCTATTATAGTGCTGCTTTGTTTACTGTTCATGCTCCAAATCAACCGTAATTTGCTCTTTCTTCTGCAAATCTGCTGTTTGTCATCGGATTTTTTTAATCAACCCAGAATCTGGATGAAAAATTCGTTTCTGCTGCATTTTTCAAACAAGTCCTAGTCTTTTTCGAAAAAAAAGCCTTCACAACAACGTTGGAAGGTCAGCCTGATTGCCTGTAATTTTCTGTAAGCCATGTTCTGTATCAAATCCTCTCAGGTAAAAGAATCTGATGGTTACCATCTATCTGCAGATATTTCTGCCTCTTCTACTCGTTCATTTCCTTTAGAAGAGTGCCCCTACCATTGTTTGGGTTGCTCGCTCGAGGGGTTTACCGCGTTCCACCAGCGTCGTTTCCCACGCTGCTTCGTCACTGTGGCACTTTCAAGGATACTCAGGCGTAGCCGAAGCCTTAGCCCTTTTTCCTGCCGTTATTCTCAAAAGAATACCTTAGCTTATGGTTTCGCTAAGCACGAACACTACAGACATCTCAGCCTGTGCGAGCATGGACTTTCCTCAGTCTGATTTAATCAAACCGCGGTAACCCGAAAATTACAGGATCATGATTGTTTTAGAATTGACGTGTTTCTGTGTTGTCGACTGGTGCTTGCGGTGCTGGTTCGTAAACTGGCGCAGCATGGTGTGTCGGCGCTGCAGCTGGTGTATCATCCAGCTTCTTGCCAAAAACCTCACGCTCTAAATTAGAGAGACGTTTCAGAATATCAAAGTTAGTTACGGCTGCACTCTTAGGCGCATCTGGAACTACTGAGCTTCTGCCCGGCATAGACGGCTGCACTTTAGCTGCCTGATCAGCCTTTGCGGAAAGTCTGCTGTTTTCTTCCTGTAAAGCAAGGATTTCTTTGTTGTATGCTTCATAATCCTTGATGACGTTATCCAAAAATTCATCCACTTCAATCGGATCATAACCACGCATTTTTGATTTAAACTCTTTTTGTAAAATTTCCTTTGGGCTGTATATCAAGTTTGCCATATCTACACCTCATATTTATATTTCTGTACTCGAATTCACAATTCAACATTTTCATTGTATCTAAAAACAGGCGGAAAATCAAACAGATTCTCTATTCTAATGCAAAATTTTGTAAATCATCCATGGAAATCATCCGTTTTTCATAGAAATGGGTTTCGGAAAACTGTTCTGCTTCCTTCTCAAAAAACAACGTCTTCCCTGGATATTCTTTATCATATATAAGCAGACAGCCTTGTGTATGATCTAAAATGAATGCAGTATGACTCTTGAGCTGTGCCGGCGATTGATACGGCTGCCGGCTGACATAATCAACGTAGTCGGCATTTGCCTCGATTTTTTCAAGCAGCTCTTTATTTTTTTCATTCCAGTTTTCACCGAACCCCATAAATGGATAAATCACACCAAGATTGACTTCATATTCTTCTTTCAGCTCCAGCACAATTTCTCCTGCCCAAAGCTCTACACCCAAATTTCCGGCAATTAAAAACCACTGAACTCCCTCTTCCAGAAAGTTAATCAGTTCACTTTTTAACACTTTTTTAATAACCCCGACTTTCGGGTCATTTTCCTGAAATACATTGAGTTCAAAGCTTCTATAGCCCGTAACAAAGACAGTTTTTATTACTTCCATAAGAGTTTCCTTTTCTTTCGTTCACATTTTTTGCTATAATATTCGCTAGGAGTGTGATATAAATGGTTTTCCATTATCCAAATGGTACTCCCTTCAATAATAATGAAGCAAACAATCAAAAAAAACAAGAGAAAAAGAAATCTGTCGACTTTGCTAAACGGGGCATGAATTTTGAAGACGAGATTAATCTAAGTAATACTTATTACCTAAACCGTCGTCTTGCTGTGATTCATAAGAAACCCACCCCTATTCAAATCGTTAAGGTTGACTATCCTCGGAGAAGTGCTGCTGTCATCAAGGAAGCTTACTTCAGACAAGCTTCCACCACAGATTATAATGGTGTATATAAAGGGTATTATCTAGATTTTGAAGCAAAAGAAACCAAGAACAAAACATCTTTTCCTTTTAAAAACTTTCACCAGCATCAGATTGATCATATGGCACAATGCCTTGAGCAACAAGGAATCTGCTTCGTGCTATTATGGTTTTCTTCACTGAACCGCTGCTTTTTTCTAAGTGCTGAAACGCTCATCCATTATTGGACAGAACAGCAGACAGGAAAAAAATCCCTGCCACTGAAAGTACTTGAAACCGAAGGAATAGAAATCAAGCTGGGGCTAGCACCCAGAGTGCCGTATTTAGATGCAGTCGCGCGCTATCTTGAAAAGAAGACTGACTGATTTTTGTTAAGATAAAGGAGTAGGTAGTATATGTCAAGCGAATTAGGGACACGTTCACAGAAACATTCCCATTTCTCAGCTGGTTCAGCCCCGACTGGTTCAGGGTCAAACGGCCAGCCGAAAAAAAAGAAAAATATTTTTATTCGAATATTAATTGTTTTAGTTTCATTAGGCTTTACAGCACTTTTAGGCGGTGCCATTCTTTTTTGGTCCTACGCAAAGGATGCGCCGGATTTAGATGACGACCGGCTAAGCGATACAGTTTCTTCAAAGCTTTATGATATCAATAATAACGTTTTTGAAGAACTAGGGTCTGAAAAGCGGGAGCTGATTCAGCCGAATGACGTGCCTCAGCTGCTGAAAGACGCAGTTGTCTCTGTAGAGGACAAGCGCTTTTATAAGCACAACGGGGTTGATCCTATTCGGATTATTGGTTCTGCCTTTTCAAATTTCAAAACCGGCGGACTCCAAGGAGGTAGTACCTTGACTCAGCAGCTGATTAAGCTTTCCTTCTTTTCAACAAAGGAATCTGATCAGACATTGAAACGGAAGGCTCAGGAAGCCTGGATGGCCGTCAAGCTGGAAAGAGAAAAATCAAAAGACGAGATTCTTACCTATTATATCAACAAGGTATACATGGCAAACGGTCTTTACGGGATGCAAACGGCAGCTGAAACTTATTTTGGCAAACCTTTGTCAGAACTGAACCTGCCGCAGACAGCGATGCTTGCTGGGATGCCCCAAGCACCTAATGACTATGACCCTTATGTCCATCCTGATTTAGCGAAAGAACGGCGCGATGTTGTTCTTTATACGATGAAAGAAAATGATAAAATTACCACTGCTGAATATGAACAGGCGAAAGCAGCGCCGATTGAAGATGGTCTGCTGCCTCAAAGTGAATCAAGCGATGAAAGAAAAATCGTTGATAATTACGTTACAGCAGTAATTGCTGAAGTAGAAGAAAAAACTGGTAAAAATGTTTATACTGACGGCCTTGATATCTACACAAATCTTGATATGGAGGCGCAAAAGAAATTATTCGACATCATTAACACTGATGAATACGTTGCTTACCCAGATGAGAATATGCAGGTTGCTTCTACTGTCGTTGATGTTCAGACTGGCCAGGTACGCGCTCAGATTGGCCGACGGAATGTCCCTGATGATGTTCAGCGGGCGGAAAATCTAGCGACAAATAATCGGCGAGACATGGCGTCTACGATGAAACCATTGATTGACTATGGACCAGCGATTGAATACTTGGATTATTCTACTGGTAAAATTATGTACGATCAGCCAACGACTTATACAGATAAAACACCTGTTTATAACGCCGATTTACAATATTATGGCGCACTCACTATGAGACGGGCGATTATGGGTTCACGAAATACCACAGCTGTTCAAACATTTAACGCAGTTGGAAAAGATAAGGCTGGAGAATTTCTTAAAAATCTAGGCATTGAATTCAAGACCTTAAATGAAGCAAATGCGATTTCCAGTAATATGAACGAGGGCGAAGATGCTAAAGAATATGGCGTTTCTTCCTTAAAACTGGCTTCTGCTTATGCCGCTTTTGCAAATGGCGGAATGTACAACAAGCCTTCGTATATTCACAAGGTGGTCTATCAAGACGATTCTGAAGAAGAATTTGCTCCTGAAAGTAAACGGGCAATGAAAGAATCAACTGCCTATATGATGACAGATATGCTTAAGGATGTTATTAACGGCGGAACAGCATTTAACGCCGGCATTGACGGCTTGATTCAAGCTGGTAAAACTGGAACAGCCAACTATACAGATGCTGACCTTGAAAAAATTGGTATTTATTCAAATATTGCACCAGACAGCACATTTGTTGGCTACACTACGCATTATGCTGTTTCAGTATGGACCGGCTACGACGACCGTTTGACACCGATTCATTCAGAATACTGGGGAACTGCATCAGATGTATACCGTGAAATGATGACTTACCTATCTCAGAATGTTTCAAACGATGACTGGGTTATGCCGGACGATGTTGTTCGAATTGGTGCTGAGCTTTATGTTAAAGGTGCAACCAATCAACAGGCTCCTGTATACACCTCCAGCTATTCGACTGAAAGCAGCACGACAAGTGAATCCAGCAGTACAACGGATTCTACTTCAAGTACATCTACATCAGAAGCACCTGTCGTTCCGCCAACAGAAACATCGACACAAGAACCACCAACTCAAACGTCAGAACCAACGCCGCCAACAACTGACAGCAGCGACGTCACACCACCTGTTACTCCTGGCGGCGGTGATGGCGAAAATGCCGAGAATGATAACCCCGCTGCACCAGGCTGATTACAATTAGGAAAGTGAGTGGGACATAAGTACATGCCTGAACTCTTATTTCTCTAAAATCCGAATAAACGGCGTTCCAGTCTTTGTATGCTTCGAGGATTGCAACAGAGTGAGAACCGTAGACGCAAAAGTAGCTCTCTCAAACAATAAGGCGAGTCAGAAACATGATGTTCTTTATCATGAGACTGACTCGCCTTACTGCTGAAGTAAGCTTGCTCGTAAAGCCAAACATTAGCAAAATACTTTTCTGTGTAGCCTTTACAGGATACCTAGATAGCTTATTCCCCTTTATCAATAAAAAAGCATCTGAGCCAAAAAACTCAGATGCTTTTCTCTATTTTTAAGTACTAATTACTTTGACTATTTTTAAGAGCCGCTCCGACAAATCCCTGAATCAATTTTTGCGGACGGTTCGGACGGGAAATCAATTCCGGATGGAACTGACAGCCCACAAAGAATTTCTTCTCTGGAATTTCAACAATTTCAACCAGACGGTTATCTGGAGATACACCAGAAAAGACTAGACCGTTTTCTTCGAAAATCTGACGGTATTTATTGTTAAATTCATAGCGGTGACGATGGCGTTCCTGAACAACCTCTTGATTGTCATAGGCCGCTGCCGTCACGCTGCCTTTTTTTAGTTTGCAAGGGTACAGTCCTAAGCGGAGAGTTCCACCCAGATTCTCTACATTTTCCTGATCTGCCATTAAATCAATAATATTATTGGTAATATCCGGATTGGTTTCTGCTGATCCGGCATCTTCTAAGCCAACCACATTACGGGCAAATTCCACGCAAGCCATCTGCATACCAAGACAGATTCCTAAAAATGGTACATCACTTTCACGAGCATAGCGAATTGCTTCAATTTTCCCTTCAATCCCGCGATCACCAAAGCCTCCTGGAACCAAAATCCCATCTGCTCCGCTAAGTAATTCACCAACATTTTCAGCCGTTACTGCTTGTGAATCTACCCAGTCAATTTCAATTTCTGAATCAAATGAAAAGCCTGCATGCTTCAAGGACTCTACTACTGAAATATACGCATCTGGTAGTTCAACATATTTTCCAACAAGAGCAATTTTGGTTTTCTTTTTCAGGTTTAATACTTTTTCTTCCAATGCACGCCATTCGGTCATATCTGCAGCAGGAGCATCAATCTTCAAATGGTCACAGACAATCTGATCCATGTTTTGTGCTTGTAAAGCCAATGGAATTGAGTAAAGCGTTTCTACATCTCTTGATTCAATAACTGCTTCCGGTTCTACATCGCAGAATTGCGCCAATTTATTTTTAGTTCCTTGAGAAACAGGTAATTCCGTTCTAACGACTAAGATATTTGGCTGGATACCCAGACCACGCAGTTCTTTCACACTATGCTGTGTCGGCTTGGTTTTCATTTCTCCAGCAGCCTTTAGATAAGGAATTAGGGTTGTATGGATATACATCACATTGTCTGTTCCTACATCAGCTTTCATCTGACGCAAAGCTTCGAGAAACGGCAGAGACTCAATATCCCCTACTGTTCCGCCGACTTCTGTAATGATGATATCAGAATCGGTCATTTTCGCTGCACGCATAATCTTGTCTTTGATTTCATTGGTAATATGAGGAATAACCTGAACAGTTGCCCCTAGATACTCCCCCTTACGTTCTTTTCTAAGAACTTCGGAATAAATTTTTCCTGTGGTAACATTTGAATACTTGTTTAAATTGATATCAATAAAGCGTTCATAATGTCCTAAATCCAAATCTGTTTCGGCACCATCATCTGTAACGAATACTTCTCCATGCTGATAGGGACTCATTGTTCCCGGATCCACATTAATGTAAGGATCGAATTTTTGAATCGTCACCTTTAAACCGCGATTTTTAAGTAAGCGTCCGAGAGAGGCAGCTACAATTCCTTTTCCGATTGAGGAAACAACGCCGCCGGTAACAAAAATATATTTTGTCATAATTACAAAAACCCCTTCTTTTCTTATGATAATTTTGGAGAGGATATTGAACAGCTTTTATTCAGACATATCTAGCTAGGAAAGTAACGAATCTTCACTGACATACCAAATAAAAAAAGAAAACGCCCCTATCCAAAAAGAATAGGGAGCGGATAATGTTCAATTTCTGACCTTCTCAAAGGTGCCCAAGTAGTATAATACAAGCAAAATCGCTCAAGGTCAAGTATTAATGAACAGATCTTATATTGGCTCTTTAAAACATAAAGAATTCAAGTTTATGTCAACAATGTGTTTAGATTAAAATAATGACATTGATGCTTCCCAGCAGGCGACAATGGGCTTTACATTACAGTATGTTTAGATTAAAACGAGGGCTAGTCTTTTGACTAGTCTTCTTTTTTGAAGGATTCACATTACACTATGTTTAGATTAAAACCGGATCTTGTTTAGCCCTTGCTATGACTGAACTGAACAGGGCATTTCTGTCGACCTCGCTTTTTTTTGCTCTTTATTTATAGATTTTAGAGCACTTTTAACAAGAAGTCAATAATATCAAGGTTTTCGTCTGCTGTCGATCCCCCGTTCTTTTTACAGTATTGACGGTCGACAGATAAAAAACTCGCTGAAATCTTCTATCGAGTAGAAGTTCAACGAGTTTTCTTCATTCATATATCTTACATCAGGCTTTGATAAAGAGAAATAATCTCTTCCACTGAAGCATCTCTTGGATTGCCTGGTGTACAGACATCTTTAAAGGCATCAGCAGCAATCTGTGGAATGTCTTCAGCTTTCACGCCCAGTTCAGAAATGGTAGCTGGGATTCCTACATCCTTGCTCAACTGATCAATCCCTTCACAGGCTGCATCACGCACCGCTTCGATGGACAATGTTTCTGCGTCTTTAATCCCTAATGCTAGGGCGATATCCCGATACTTTTCTCCGGTAAAATCCTTATTAAATTTCATAACCGTTGGCAATAAAGAAGCGCAGGCCACACCATGAGGAATGTTATACCAAGCACTCAATGGATGGGCCATCCCGTGAACCAGTCCCAATCCTACATTGGAAAAGCCCATACCGGCAATATATTGTCCCAGCGCCATAGCTTCCCGTCCAGCCTGATGACCAGCGACAGAATCTCTTAGCGAACGACCGATGATTTCAATCGCTTTGATATGAAGCATGTCCGTCATTTCCCAGGCACCTTTGGTAATATAGCCTTCAATCGCATGCGTCATGGCGTCCATGCCTGTAGCGGCAGCCAGTGCCTTCGGCATTCCCATCATCATATCACTGTCTACAAAAGCCACAATTGGAATATCATGAGGATCAACACAAACAAACTTACGATGGTTCTCTTCGTCTGTTATTACGTAGTTAATTGTTACTTCCGCTGCAGTACCTGAAGTGGTTGGCACGGCTAAGATAGGCAAGCAAGGCTGCTTGGTTGCCGCCACGCCCTCCAAGCTGCGGACATCAGCGAACTCTGGATTGTTTACAATAATCCCGATTGCTTTCGCTGTATCAATAGGAGAGCCGCCGCCAATCGCAATAATGCAGTCTGCTCCGGCCTCCTTGACTGCCTCTACGCCATCTTTGACATTCTGAATTGTAGGATTTGGAACAATTCCGTCATAGACACTATAGCTAATACTTGCTTCATCCAACAGAGCCGTAACCTTTGTTGCAACTTCAAACTGCACCAAGTCCTTGTCGGTAATCACAACCGCTTTTTTAAAGCCTCTTTTTTGGAATTCTCCCGGCACTTCTGCAATTGCCCCTTTTCCAAAATACGATGTTTCGTTTAATACCATTCTGTTTGCCATTTCCTATTTCCTCCTCATGTGTTATTTTTCACAAGTTTATCTAAAAGAGAGACGGTTCCAAGCCGCAGCTCTTCATTTCTGCGCAAAAGTAAACGTTTCCCAATTACCCTTACCATGCCTTCCGCTGCAAAAAATCCTTGAAGAAAAAGAAGCTGAAACAGAATCCTCTTTTTCTTCAATCTATTCCATTATAATTCAAATACTGGCAACAGGTCCTCTGCAACTGGCGAGTTATCTGGATTGGTTTCCATAATATCTGCCATGTAATCCCACCATTTGCGGTTAATAGCTGTTGCTGCTGTTTTTCCCCACAGCAGTTCATCTTTTATCTCCAGATAAGCAAAAAGTGTACTTGTTTCCGAATCCAAAAAGATTGAATAGCTCACTGCGCCGTATTCTTTAAGCATTTGTTTCATTTCCGGCCATAGCTCATCGTGCCGTTGCTTATATTCTTCATGCTTATCAGGATATACTTTCATTTTCACTGCTTTTTTAATCATCTAAGCACTCCTATTTTTCTTTCAAATAACCTGCTTTTGGTTCTACACCAAAGGCATCAGCTAACGCCCAGAGATTTTCATCGGTAATTGTCTGTCTCACTCCACCTTGCGCGCAGACGTACGTATAGATTTCCGCTGCTTTTTCCGCTGTTTCAATCAATCCAAAAACCTCATCCATATCTTTACCAGCTCCATAAATCCCATGCTGCGGCCATAAAACAAGGCGCGTTTCTTTCATTTTTGCTGCAGTTGCTTCACCGATTTCATTGGTTCCAGGTACTAGCCAAGGAATAATAGAAACGCCTTCCGGGAAAACAACTAAGCATTCTGTACACATTTGCCATAAGGTGCGGGTAAATGCTTTTTCATCCAGCTCATGTGTAAAGCTCATAGCCAACAAATGGCTGGCATGGTTGTGCATGATAATCCGATTGTCAGGATCAACTTCCAAACGAGCGATATGGCTCATGAAATGGCTGGGAAGCTCACTGGTTGGTACAGCATTGTTCTCTAAACCCCATAAGAGCTCTACAGCACTTCCGTCCTTGCTTACGCGCACCACACCTAAGTTTTCAGCAGGAGCATCGCAAACATTCTTGAAGTATTTCCCTGAACCTGTCACGATAAAATATTTGCCCGCCAGCTTACTGCCGTCAAAAATCATTGGGATTGTTCTAAGCACATTTTCCGGATTAAGAAAGGGTAGGATTTCTTCTTCTGTTAGCAGATAAGAAATATTTCCTCCGTTCCGTTCATCCCAGCCTAAGCGGTAAAGATTTGCCGTAGTTTTTGTCATTTCCTGCACAAAAGGTGCATGTAGCATATCCATTTTTTTCATCATTCTGTTTGTCTCTCCTTCGATTTTCCATTAATAAGCTTTTTTCTACGAAAAACGGCAGCTTTCTTTACCATTACCAGTCATTCTTTGACTCAATACGTCTTTTTCATACTGCTTAACTTCAGCAAGCCAGTCTAAATTTACAGGTACTCCATTTATTTCACAGTAATAATTCCAGACATCAGCGAATGGAAAATCCTTTAGTTCTTCAATCATCGCTAAACGAGTTGTATAATCTCCTGAATTTTCGATAGCCTTCAGCTCTTCGGTTGGTTCAAGCATTGCCTTCATAATCGCTTTTTGAGTATTTCTTGTACCAATCACCCAAGCTGCTATCCGGTTAATCGTTGCATCAAAGAAATCCAAGCCAATATTTGTTATTGGCAGCAAGTCGTTGCGAACCAGCTCTCTACCGATTTCCTGTAACTCGTCGTCCATAATGACCACATGATCACTGTCCCAGCGAATCGGACGGCTCACATGTAGAAGAATCCCTTTACTAAATAGAGACAAGGAAGACAGTTTATTGGAAATCACTTCCGTTGGATGGAAATGACCAGCATCCAAACAGACAAGCTTGTTTCTAGTTAACCCATAGCCCATATAAAATTCATGAGAACCAACCGTATAGGCTTCTGAACCAATCCCGAACAGTTTGCTTTCAACCGCATCCAGCGTATACTCTGTGCTTAGCTCTTCTGAAAAAATCTCATCAAGAGACTCCATCAATCTTCTTCTTGGCGCCAAACGGTCGATAGGGTTGTCTTTAAAGCCATCAGGAACCCAGAAATTATTTACACAAACCTGTCCCAGCTCTTTTCCAAAATATTCAGCAACCCTTCTTGAACGTTTTCCATGTTCAATCCAAAAATCGCGAACTTCCTTATCTGGTGATGCTAGAGTAAATCCATCCTTGTACATTGGATGAGAGAAAAAGGTCGGGTTAAAGTCCAATCCCAGCTTTTGCTCTTTAGCCCAAGAGACCCATTTTTCAAAATGCTTCGGCTCAATTTCATTTAAATCAACTGCTTCATCTGTATCAAGATAAATCGCATGCAGGTTTAGTTTATGATTCCCCGGAATCAGTCCATAGGCTTTTTCCAAATCCTGTCTCAGCTCATCCGGTGTACGTGCTGCCCCGGGATAGTTGCCGGTAACAGATATTCCTCCGGAAAGCTCCTCGTCACTTAGAAACCCTTTAACATCATCCCCCTGCCAAACATGCATGGAAATTTTTACGTCGTCCATTTTCTTCATTACTGCATCCGTGTCCACACCAACAGCAGCATATCGTTTTTTAGCATCTTCGTAGCGTTGTTTTACATCAGTCATTTACTTTTTTGCTCCTTCTATCATAGATTTATATGCTTCAATAATTTGATTATCAAATGGCTCCGGCTGATGAATAGAAAAATCAAAGGATTTTTGAATCACCTTGCGGGCTTCTTCAAGATTGCTAAAAATTCCAGTAGCAATCATCTGCATTAGAATATTGCCAATGGCAGTTGCTTCACCAGGGCCTGCTTCAACTGGAATGCCCGCTGCATTAGCAGTCAGCTGATTAAGAAATAGATTATTTGCACCGCCCCCGACAATATGAAGCTTATTGATTTTTTCTCCAGTTCCAGTCAAGCCTTCCATTTTTTCCAGCTCTACAGCATAGCAAAGGGCTAGATTATCGTAGATACATCTGGCCAATTCGCCGGCTGTTTCTGGAACCTTTTGATTCGTATTGCGGCAATAGCTTTGTAATGCTTCAATCATATTATCTGGATTTAGAAATACTGGGTCATTCACATCAATGAACTGCTGAAATCCAGGAGCCGCAGCAGCCTGCTCGGCAAGCTCCGCATAGCTATACTGATATTTCTGCATTCTTGCAACCTCCTGAATCAGCCACATTCCCATAATATTTTTCAAAAAGCGAATCGTGTTATGGGCGCCCCATTCATTTGTGTAGTTTTCAAAAAATGCTTGTCGAGAAACATTAAACAACGTTGTCTCGATTCCTAGAAGAGACCAGGTACCGCTGCTAATATATGCCCAGTTTTCCCCGCAGCCTGGAGTTCCGATGACTGCAGAAGCTGTGTCGTGTGTTGCTACAGTAATAAATGTGGCTTCCGGCAAATCCCTTGTTGGGAATTTTTCTTGCAAAAGAGTACCCAGTACTGTCCCAGCTTCTACTAATGGGGGCAGCTGTTCTTCTCTAAGACCAACCAGCTTTAACAATTCACCATCCCAATTTTTGCTTTCCGGATTTAAGAGCTGCATGGTTGAAGCGTTTGTCTTTTCTGTTACTGCCTTCCCAGTAAACACGTAGCCTATATAATCAGGAATCAGCAGCAGCTGGTGTGCCTCCCTCAGTTTTTGCTGGTCTTCTGCCAGCAGCTGAAAAATAGTGTTGAAGGGCTGAATCTGAATGCCGGTTTTCTCATAAAGCTTTTCTAAGGAATAGTGTCTGGTAAATTCCTGTACAGCGCCTTTCGTCCGATCATCCCGATAAGAAATAGGCGCCTCTTTTAAGCAGCCGTGCTTATCAATTAAACAATAATCAACCGCCCAAGTATCAATTCCCACATAGCATTTCTCTATACCGGATTGTTTGACTTTTTCCAACCCGTTAATTATTTCCTCTATCAGACGGTTGATTTCCCAGCGATCATGCCCATCTTTTTGGGAAAAGCCATTTTTAAAGCGATGAACCTCTTCTAAAGTAATCCGACCATCTAGCTCATAATTACTTTTCATCAGCCGACCGCTGGAAGCACCAATATCGACGGCAATATATGCTTCTTTCATTCTTCCACCTTCTATTACACTTTTTTGATATAAAAATAAAGCGATGTCATTTTTAGCAAAAATAGTTTATTTATTTGTTTACAAAGTAATAATAGTATCAAATCAATCCTTTTACATCACACAATTTTGATATATAATTGCACTATCTTGGTATATACATTTAAAGGAGGGAAATTAGCTATGTCCTATTGGGAAAATGCGAATCATTCATGGAGCCCTGACTCTACTCGATACATTAATACACCTGATCAGAAAAGCCGCGAGCTCTTCTATTATATTCAGGAAATCGGTCACTTTAAGGCTCATCAGCCCTACTTTACTGAACGAGCAAATCTCCCGTCTTTTTTAGTCAAATTTACACATTCTGGGGAAGGAAAACTAATCTATAAGAATCAACATTATATTTTGAAAAAGGGTGACGTTTTCTTTATCGACTGCCGTGAGTATCAGCACTATCAGACAACCAGCGACGAGCCTTGGGAAATGGATTGGATTCATTTTTTTGGCGGAAATGCAGAGGCCTTCTATCAGGAATTTATGAAAAATGGCACAAATGTTTTTCACACAGAAATGAACACACTAGCTAATCCTATTCATTTGATTATCAATCAGATGCTGCTAATACAAGAAAATCAGCACGCCCAGACGGATTATCAGGTTTCGGTTTTACTTCATCAGCTGTTAAACGAGCTTTTGCTTCAGAAAAATCAGCTGGATTTTACCTATGAAGAAATTCCTGATCACGTACTTGCTATGAAGGATTTTCTGGATCAGTATTTTAAAGAGGTCATTTCCATGGAACAGCTGGAAAAGCTATTTCATGTCAACAAATACCAGTTGAACAAAGATTTTTCCCGCTATATTGGCCAACCGCCTATTAGCTATCAGATTAATAAGAAAATCTCTTATGCGAAAGATTTACTTCGCTATTCCAAGCAGTCCATCAAAGAAATTGCAATGGAAGTTGGTTTGGAAAACTTTGCTTATTTCAGTCGTTTGTTTAAAAAAAGAACTGGTCTTTCCCCCAGCAGCTACAGAAAAATCGGCTAGCGTTAAAGGCTTTACCAGTTTCTCTATTATTTAAGGTTCTTATTTTTCGCAGTATTAGAGGAAGGTATCTTTCCAGTCACACCGGCAAGGTAGAAAGAATCAGTTACTTTCAATCAGCCACCTAGATGACTCATATCGTTTCTTTTAATCAAAAAAGAGCTTAAAACAAAATCGGATTTTTGTTTTAAGCTCTACGCTGTTATTTAATTTTTAGTCTTACAAGCAGCTTTGATGTAAAACAGTTATTCAAACTAATACACTTATTTTCTTTCATTCATTAAAGCCTTTAAGGTCATTCCTCCACCAGCACCTATCAATACCATAATCAAGATATAAACATAAAGCGGTGTTGCCATTAAGCGAATATGCACGCTAGTAATAATACTAAAGACGATTAGAACAACACCTAAACCCATCAATAGCTTAGCTATCACCGATTTCATATTATAGAAAAACAAAACAATCCCGGCAATTAGCGGAATAACTACCAATCCGTTAGAAAAACCATACCGGCCAAATCTGAAAAAGTTCGTGCTATACCAAGAAGAACTTACATAGACTCGGTTAAACAGCATAAACAAACCAATCCCTAAAAGAATATTTCCGAAAAAAAAATTGCCGGTTTCATCTTTTTTTCTTTTTCCCACACTATTTTTCTTTTTCATTTTTACTCCTCCAACTCGATAACAAGAACCTCTTTATAAAATTAATATAGCATAGGCTATTTTTAAAGTAAACGAGGTTCCAGTTGGAAGTACGACAAAAGTATGAAACTAACTCTCTTGATTATAGATACTTAGTCAAGGGCAAAACAGAAATCCGGAGACCGCACTAATGAATTGAAACAGCTAGCCGGAAGCGACTCAGCTAAAATCGTGCCTATTCCATTCCTAAATAGCGTCAAACTCGCTGTATTCCTTATACTAACAGCGAGTAATTCCCTATTGCTTCTACAGCTGCTTCAATTCTTTACTGGCTCCTTCCTATTGGAGACAATCCTGTACTCGATAGAGATAAATCATTCCCATGACTCGACAAATGGTGTCTTTTGAAGGAACACCATTTTCCAAACTAATAAAGTGTTTCAAAATCGTTTTATTACGCAAAGCGAAAAAATGACTTTCTTCCCATTCGTTACAATTTACCAAGTAGCAAAAAAACAATCATCACACTAGCTGATAATGAATGAACCACCTTGCGTGCTTGACGAGAATCAGTGACTTGAGATGAAAAACAAAGAGGACCTTCATGAAAAAAGTGCCCTTCTACATTGAATTGATAGTTTCAGTCTAGTTCATTACTACCAACAGGAAAACAGATTCTTTCAATTTTCTCACTTTCTTTTTCCTTCATGCGTTTGTCCTGGGTCGGAAGTTCGTTCGTCTAATGCTGAGCTATAATTTTTTACATTAGACTTCTCTATGAACTTTCTTTTTTGCCAAAATAAATCGACTACTATTAAAAACGTTTATCTGATCTAGTCCCTAGATATTTTTGAAGAGACTTTATTACTTGATTACACTGTAATTTATTTAAATTTGGCTATTAATTCTCTAGCTCTACTGATTTTCTCATTTTTTGTTTCTTCCAAAACAATATTTATCAAAGGTTTATGAGTATTAATAATCTCCAACATCCCTTCGATGTCCATCAAGCCTTCTCCTACAGCTGCTGGAATAACCTTTCCAGCTTCAATAACAAAATCTTTCAGGTGAATTGCAGCAATTTTTTCACCAAACAGCTCAAATGCCTGTTTTAAAATAGTGGTTTGCTGCTGATAGTTTGCAGCGGTAATCAAATTGGTCGCATCCAAAACAACACCCAAATAATCAGAATCAATTCGTTGTATCAGCTGATTCATACGCTCAACAGAGTAAATCGGATGGTTTAAACCCGGCTCGATTCCTACTAAAATACCGTACTTTTCTCCACACTTCACCAGCCGCTGAATCGATTCAACGGCTAATTCAAAAGCTCCTTCTGTAAAATTCTGTTCCGTAAAGACAATTTCTGGTAAGACATTCCCAGTTTCAGAAGCTACCATAGAAGCACCAAAGTATTTTGCATACTGTACGTAAGCTTCAAATTTCTGCAGAAGCTCCTCCCTTGTATCTTGATTAGGATGAATCATATTGATATAGCAGCTCAAAATGGCAATTTGAACACCACTTTTCATAAATTCATTTTTTATAAATGTTCCAAATCCTGGAGATAAGTTTTCCTTGCCGCTTGCTAATTTCGGAAACGACATACCTAATGCCAGTTGAACATTTTCTATGCCAGCTTCTTTAATTTTTGCCGGCAAATCTGTTATAGAGTACCCTCCTGTTAAATCATGGCCTCGAACTGTTAAATTATACAAATTAGTACCCTCACTTTATTAGTAAATTCTTTTATTGATTGCTTCATATACTTGAAAGCCTTGCATCACACGTAAAATAAAATTCGTGTTACCCAGAAAATAACCAGCGGGCATCATTTTAAATTGTCCACTGCTATAAATAAGAAACAGAGGATGTGACAGTTGCATGTCGCCATCCCCTAAAACGGTATTTCAGAAGCAGACTCTTTGGAAAAAAATCGAGTCCTATTGAAAATATGAAAAGCTCTACATAAGTCTCAATCATCCGCTACTCAATTCCCACGCAGCGTTTCTTGTTTTCTTACTTTCCATATCCTAATACTCCTGTCCAAACCTTTGCTTATTTTACAATTCAGATAATGCATGCTCCCCCCTTCAATCTATAAAAACTGCCTTCTCTGGTTGTTTGTTGGTTCATCCAATCAAAAATTTGGGGTGATTAATTAGATAAACAGTGGTGAATGTGATTAAGAAGCGAGATTTGGCAGCCACATAACAACTTGCGGGAAATAGGTAATCAAGAAGAGTACCGCTAAAATTGCTAGATAGAACGGAATAAGCGGCTTGAGCATTTTTTCAGCCTTAACCCCGCCGACACTGGCTCCAACATACAGGCCGGTTCCTACAGGCGGTGTGATTGAGCCGACACACAGATTCATGATGGCAAAAAGTCCAAAATGAACAGGATCTACGCCAACACTGGTTACAACCGGCAGAAAAATTGGTGTGAAAATCAAGATTGCCGGACCTACATCCATAAACATTCCAACTAATAACAATACAATATTTACCAGCAGCAGTACTAACAGTTTATTTGTTGTCAGACCTAAAATCGCTGCACTAATTGCTTGAGGAATGCCGGTAAAAGCCATTGCAAAGGACATCATTGAAGATGTTGCCAATAAGAAAGCAATCGTTCCCGTTGTTAACACCGCATCCTTTAGCATTTTAGGAATGTCTTTCACCGTTACTGTTTTGTAGAAAAACATCGCAATGAGCAATGAATAGGCAACCGCAATTGCTGACGCTTCGATTGCGGTAAACAAACCTGTTAAGATTCCGCCGATAATAATAACAATCAGCATCACACTTGGCAGCGCTTCTTTCAGCACTGTGCCAACTGCTCCAATTTCAGAACGAGTAACTGTTTTATAGTTGTTTTTCTTAGCATGGATAAATGCAACAATCATAATTCCGATGCACCATAGAGCACCTACCAGATAACCGCCGAGAAACAATGAGGAAATCGATGCACCACTGGCAACCAGCGAATACATGATAAATGCTGTACTGGGCGGGATAACCATGCCTGTTGGTGCAGAAGCAATGTTCACTGCTGTTGCAAACTTCCGGTCATACCCAGCCTTTACCTGCTGAGGAATCAACACTCCGCCAATGGCTGTTGAAGCAGCAATCGCTGAGCTTGACATTGAACCGAACAGCGCATTACCTAAAACATTCGTATGTGCTAAGCCTCCTGGTACCCGACCGACAAACAACATGGCAAAATTAACGAGCTTTTCCGCTATTCCTCCACCATTCATAATAATTCCCGAGAGAACAAAGAACGGTATTGCGACCAACGAAAAGCTATTTAGACTGGACACCATTTTTTGAGCAGAAGTAAATACTGCAATATCAAATGGAACAACTAACAATAATGTGGCTATAGAAGAAACGGCGATACTGATTGCAATCGGCATTCCTAATATCAGCAGTATGGCAAAAACGATAAATAGTATTAAACCAGCTTCCAACGCCATCTTTTATTCCCCCTCCTGAACACTTTCTTCTACTGGTTTTTCCAGTAGATTCAATAAGCTGTAAATAAACATAATCACTCCCGATATTGGAACTGCCAGATAGACATAGCCCATCGGAATAGAAAGCGATGGCGAAATTTGTCCCATAGTTACTGTTACAGCTTTCCAGCCGCCGAATACCATGATAACTGCAGCAAACAACAAGAATAAAATTTGTACAACAATTTCTAAAAGACGTTTGTTGCCGCCCTTCAAATGATCACTTAGCAGCGTTACTGCTAAATGACTTCTTTTTCCCACTACATAAGCAGAGGCCAGCATCGACAGCCAAACTAGACCAAATCGAACAAACTCTTCGGTAATTGTATTAGGATTATTCAGCACAGTTCTGGCAAATACTTGATAGAGAACGACTAAAATCATAACTGCCAGCAGCACAGCTCCGAAAACCTCTAAACATTTATCTAAAATATTCCTTACCGTTTTCATAGTGACCTCCTAGTTCATTTCGTCTGCTACAGCACGAATTTTCTCGTATAAATCGCTGTAGTTTTTATCATTTTTGAATTGATCATGAAGCGGCTGAACGGCTTCCTGGAAAGGCGCACTGTCTACATCGTTATAAACCACACCATACTCTTCCTCGGCAATTTTTTTCTCTTCCTCAACCGCCTTTTTAAATACTTCTTTTTCAAATTCAGTGGATTCTTTAGCAGCTTCAACAACTGCTTCATACTGCGCATCTGTAAGACGTTCTTTCACATCATCATTCATGATTACAATATCCGGTACGCGAGTATGCTCATCATAAGAGTAATACTTCGCAACGCCGCCGTGTCCTGCTGTATATAGTACGAACTCATTATTTTCGGCGCCATTAATTAAGTTTGACTGCAATGAAGTATAAACTTCCGAACTGCCCATGGGAACGGGTGATCCGCCTAAGAGCTCCACCATCTTAATCGCTGTTTCACTTTGCATCACTCGAATCTTTTTCCCTTTTAAATCCTCAGGTGTATTCACAGGACCGCCTGTCATATAAAAGCTTCGCTGACCAGAGTCATAGTAGGTTAGACCAATGAATCCTAAGTCTTCAGTTGAGTGATAAATCTCATCCATGATTTCCTGATTCTCCATCACTTCAAAAAAGTGCTCTTCATTATCAAAGATGTAAGGTACAGCAAAGATTGAATAATCCTTTGAAAAGCTTTCCAGTGCAGAACCGCTAACCTTTGTAAAATCAATTCCGCCCGTTTGAGTCAGTTCAATCAGCTCAGTTTCCCCACCTAGCTGTCCATCGGGAAAATACTCAATACTTACTTCTCCGTTTGTTTTTTCTTCAACTAAGCGGCCAAATTCCTGCATAGAATCGATAACCGGCTGGCTGTTACTGGCATAAGCATACCGCAGCACAACCTTTCCATCGTCAGCTGCTTCGGATTGACTACAGCCGCTTAATGCTATCAGACCAGCTGTTGACAGCAGCAGCCCCGTAATAAGATGTTTCATTTTCATCATTTTTCCTCCTGTTTTTAGCAATAAGAAACAAGCAGTTCTGTCAGACACAGAATCGTCAATGACTGTCCATAAGGCATTGCTGTCATACCAATGTTGCGGTAGAAGTCCAAATCATCACCCATCCCTGTTCCGATTGAAACATGCTGAACTTCTCCTTTTTCATCAATCTCTTCTAATAGACCAGCCATCGCTTTATAAGCAACCGCTTCATAGTCACTGCTGATATAGCGTTTATGAACAGCTTTCAAAATACCATATGCAAAGCCGGCAGTCGCAGAGGATTCCAGATACGAATCAGGATCATTCAGCAATGTATGCCACAGTCCTGACTCATGCTGGTAGTCTGCAAGAGATGCTACCTGAGCGTTTAGTGTATTAATTAGGAAGGCTCTTAATCCATCTCCTTCAGGAAGCTCTAAAATTTCAATAATTTCAGGAATTGCAATCGTAATCCAGCAGTTACCTCTGGCCCACAATGCTTCGGCATAGTTATGATTGCCTTCAAAAGTCCATCCGTGATACCAAAGGCCAGTCTTTTTATCCATCAAATATTTGATGTGAATCAGAAACTGGTGCCTTGCCTCTTCCAAATAATGAGGGCGATTTAAGAGCTTACCAATTTTCGCCAGCGGCAGAACAGTCATCATCAACGTATCATCCCAAAGCTGATTAGTATTTGGGGGACCATAAGTCGCATGCTGCAGTCCGTTTTCGTTTGTTCTAGGCATATCATGCATGACCCATTCCGCCCATTGCTCCAAGTAAGGAACGTATTTAGGATCTTTCGTATCCTCATAGAGATAAGCCATCGTCAGCAGCGGAGCCATTGTGTTGACATTTTTAGGCGGTGCTCCTTCTTTCATGCGGGCATCAAACCAATCATTTACAACTTGTAAAGCCTTTTCATTTTTAGTAATCCGATAGTTCTTATAGATCCCATACAAGCCGACACCTTGAGGCCAGTTCCAAATTGTCCAGCTCTTATCATCAACCTTTAATCCATCAAAGTCCAATAGGAATTCTCCACTGTTATCTTTAATAGTTGTCAGATTTTCAATCATCAAATCAATTTTTTCTTCAACCGTTTCTTTCGGTACAAATAATTCCTGTTTAATAATCATCGCTGCATTAACTCCTTTTCGATTCTTTGTTCTATTATTACTCGAGTTTTTTCAAAGCGCTTTCAACACTAGGTATGTACTTAGTTTAACAAGTCAACAAAATTATTTATATAATAAAAATTGCTAAATTACTGTCAAAAATTGCATATAAAGCCTTTTCAGTGTATTTTTAGTGTATTATAGAAGCGGATACATTTTTGAAATAAGGGGGAGTTCATTTTGACAGACTCTAAATTGATCAATACTTCACTAGTAAATTCGATGATTTCCAATGACTATGAAGTCTTTCATGTTAAGGATTTTGTCATCCAAGAGAAAACGCTTTATCATTACCATGATTTTTATGAGATTCATTGTACCTTAATGGGTACAGCCGAATTTTATTTGGATGGTCAACAGTATCTTTTAAAACCAGGTTCGGTAATTTTTATCCACAACCTGGACCTTCACCGCATCGTCAAACAGAACTCTGATTTTTTTGAAAGAGTTTATATGTTTATTACGCCAAGCTTTCTAAAAAAACGCTCTAGTAAATATACGAATTTGGAGCGCTGTTTTCATCCAACTGGCCGTACAAAGAGCAAAATTATTCAGACTGATCCGGAAAAGCTGCGTTATTATCTTTCACTGATTGAAGCACCAGCAGATAAGAAAGAATATGGATTAGATTTAATGTATGAACAACAGTTTGTAAACTTTCTCATTTATTTGAACAAGCTGGTAATGAATGAGGAAAAAGAGGTTCAACCAAAACAGGCCACGGAAAATACCTTGATTGAAGACTTGATGAATTACGTCTCAGAAAATCTCAGCGAGCCTCTAACCTTGGACGATGTAGCAAAAGAATTTTTTGTCAGTAAATATTATATTTCCCGTACCTTTAAAAGCAGCACAGGTTTCACCTTTCATAATTATGTCTTAAAAAAGAAATTGCTCTATGCCAAGCAATTGTTAGTGACTTATAAGAATTCTAATGAGATTTATCTGCAGTGCGGCTTCAAATCTTATCCTCATTTTCTTAAATGCTTCAAAAAAGAATTTGGTATGACACCAAAAGAATTTTTGAAAAGGCATCATACTCAGGAAGTTGTGTTTTTTGATCATCATCAAGCATAATTAAGGTTAAAACAAGAGATTGCTTTCGGCATATATGAAAGTCTCTGTGAATAGGAAGGATCGTTTTAGATGAGTAAAAGGAAATCATAGAAATGATTGCTCAGATTTCTGTGAATCCCTCTTATTTTGTTGTGGAGTCTGTTTCTTCATTTATACGTTTACTTAGCTTCTTAATGGATAAAAAATTTACTGCTGCTGCTCTTTTTTAGACAGAATATCTATCTAAAGGAGTAGTTCTATAAAAAAACAGAGCTGTTTATTCCCTTCATTCACGCATATGAAAGGACAGCTCTGTCGATTTTATTTACTTAGGAATTTTTTTAGTTTCAGAAACATATTACTTAGAAAACCATTCATACATATTTTCTTTTACTTAGGTGATTAAAAGCTGATTATGGTTGTTTACCAATGTAAGCTAGAATACCGCCGTCTACATACAAAATGTGTCCGTTAACAAAGTCAGAGGCTTTCGATGCTAGGAATACAGCAGGCCCAGCAAGATCATCCGGTGTACCCCAGCGAGCTGCCGGCGTCCGGCCAACAATAAATTGGTCGAAAGGATGACGAGAACCATCCGCTTGCTCCTCACGCAACGGTGCTGTTTGCGGTGTTGCAATGTAGCCTGGGCCAATGCCGTTACATTGAATATTATACTCACCATACTCAGAAGCAATATTCTTTGTCAACATTTTCAGGCCGCCTTTAGCAGCTGCATACGCACTAACTGTTTCCCGTCCTAACTCACTCATCATTGAGCAGATGTTGATAATCTTGCCGCTGTTTTGCTCCATCATTCCCGGAAGAACAGCTTTAGACATAATGAAAGGACCATTCAAATCAATATCAATGACTTGACGAAAATCTGCAGCTTCCATTTCATGCATTGGTGTACGCTTAATGATACCAGCGTTGTTTACCAGAATATCGATAACGCCAACTTCTTCTTTAATTTGTTTAACCATTGCCTGAACCTGTTCTTCATTGGTTACATCGCAAACATAACCTTTTGCATCGATTCCGACTTTTTTATAATTTTCAATCCCGTCATTAACTGATTTTTCATCAATATTGTTAAACACGATTGTAGCACCTGCTGCAGCTAAAGAGCTGGCAATCTCAAACCCGATACCATATACTGCCCCAGTAACTAAGGCGATTTTTCCATCTAATCTGAAGCTGTCCATCTTAAAATCCATAATTTCATCTGCCTCTTTTCTTTTTTATTAAAGGGAGCAAACTAAGTGCTCCATTATTTCTATCCATTTAAAACTTTAAATACATTGCTTTAGCAGCCAGTTGTCTATTTTAATTGATCCATCGGCACCATATCCATGTCAGTATATGTGATATTTTCGCCGCACATTGCCCAAATAAATGAATAGTTACTAGTTCCAACACCAGAATGAATAGACCAGCTTGGTGAAATTGCTGCCTGCTCATTGTCCATTACTAAATGTTTTGTTTCATCTGGTTTGCCCATCATGTGAAAGACACGTGTGTCCTGCTCCATATCAAAATACACATAAGCTTCCATCCGTCTTTCATGGGTATGACACGGCATTGTATTCCAAGAACTACCTGGTTCTAAAATCGTATATCCCATTTGAAGCTGACAGCTTTCGCAGACATTTGGGTGAATGTATTGATAAATTTTACGTTCATTTAGTGTTAGCGGCTCACCAGTTTCCATTGGTTTAATGTCATCAATACTAATTTTCACATTAGGATATTTGTGATGTGCCGGTACACAGCTGATATAGAATTTTGCAGGATTGGCAGCATCCTCAGAAGAAAAGACAACATGGCGAGTTTCTTTTCCAATATAATAGCCATCTTGTTTCTTCATTGATTCTTTTGCGCCATCGATTTCAATAAAACCTGGTCCGCCAATATTGATTACCCCTAATTCACGGCGTTCAAGAAAATAATCCACGCCTAGCTCTTTATCTAGTTTAATTTCCAAAGCCGCATTCGTTGGCGTTACTCCACCAAAAATCATTCGGTCATTATGGGTATAAGTCAGACTGATTTCACCAGGAACAAACACCTTCTCTACTAAAAATTCATCTCTCAGCTGTTCAGTAGAATAATGACGAATATCCTCCGGGCTATGAGTATAACGAGTTTCCATATTTTGCATGTTTCATGCTCCTTCCTTTAATTAGCAGCATTCAATCTTTTGAAAGAAAAAATGCTTAGTTATTTTATCGAACAATTTTACCTGAACCTGCCGCAAGAAAGCTTTCAACCTCTTCACAGCTAAATTGATTGCAGTCGCCGTGAACCGTATGCTTCAATGCTGAAGCAGCTGTAGCAAAACGAATCACCTGCTGATAGTCGTAGCTGCTTAGCAGCCCATGGAGAACTCCGCCAGCAAAAGCATCTCCTCCACCAACCCGATCGATAATTGGATTGATTTGGTGGCATTGGGATTCATAGTAGGTTCCAGCTGCCCAAAGAGTTCCTATCAACTCGTTGGCACTTGCTGAATGGACTTTTCGTCTGGTGGAATAAAAAACAGAAATGTTGGGATATTTTTCCTGCATACTTCGATAGTAGTAAATGGTTTCTTCCTCATCAGCAGTTTTATCATATGCTGGAATTTCCAGAAAATGCTGAGCATCCAGATTCCCGGCAGAACAATAATCTACATATGGCAGGATTTGACGAATCGTTTCACCAGCTTCTTCTCTGCTCCACAGCTTTCCTCGATAATTCACATCAAAGCTAATTTTACAACCAGCATTTTTAGCACTAGTAATTAGTTCAAGAGTTAATTGCTTCCATGAATCAGAAAGTGCAGGCGTAATGCCTGATACATGAAAAATGTCTACACCATCAAACAATTTCTGCAAATCCCATTCACTGGTTTCCATCGTTGCGAAGCTCGACCCGGCACGATCGTAAATCACACTGGCAGCCCGTTCTCCTGCTCCTGATTCTAAGTAGTAGGTTCCCAGTCGGGCACCACCGCTCAGTAATGCCGAGGTATCTACTCCATAACGATTAAGGTGTTTTTTTACCGCTTCACCCAGTCCATTTGCCGGAACTTTGCTGGCAAATGAAACCTGATGTCCATAATTAGCCAATGAAACAGCAACATTCGCTTCTCCGCCACCATAATGAGCAGAAAATCCTTCGCTTTGTGCGATGCGAATCCCACCATCAGTAGACAAGCGCAGCATGATTTCTCCTAGGGTTACAACTTTTCCCATAGCTATGCTCCTTTGATTTCGTGGTATTTCGCCATATACTCGGCAGCAACTTCTGTTACCTTTTCAAAATCACCTGTCGCAGCTGGTGCCAGCAAATTACCGCCAACCCCTACTGTCACTACTCCAGCTTTAAACCAGTCTGCCATATTCTCAAGACTAACTCCGCCTGTCGGCATGATATTAAGATGAGGCATTGGTGCCTTAAATGCAGAAATGATACTCGGTCCATAAGCACTTCCAGGAAACAGCTTGATAATATCTACACCGCTCTTCAGGGCTTCCTTCATTTCGGTAATTGTCATGCAGCCCGGCAAATAAGGGATTTGATAAAGATTACAGATTTCTGCAGTCTCGCGGTCAAAAGAGGGGCTTACAATATAGTCAGCTCCAGCCATGATTGCCAAGCGGGCAGTTACAGCATCAAGAACTGTTCCAGCTCCAATCACAACCTCTGGCGAATCCTTATAATGGTCTGACAGCTCTCTAATCACTTCATCTGCACGTGGAACAGTAAAGGTCAGCTCCAAACCGTACATACCACCTTTGACAATTGCGTGACTTGCTTTAATTGCTTCTTCTTTTGTCTTTCCTCGAACAACAGCAATTACACCTGCATTTTCTAAACGTTGAAGAATGTTAACTCTTTTCAAAATAACCACTCTTTTCTTATTCGGAAATTATATTTTATTATTAGGAAATTCTTACTTTCATTATACATAGAAAAAAAGAAAATGCAAACGTTTTTTATACAGATTTCTTATAAAAAATGTTTATCCCGCTATTTTACAGCTGCTTAAAAACAATAAAATAGAGAGGGAGATTTTGACGTCTCTCCCTCTCTATACTCTATTTTCCTTTTAACACTCGCTCCAAGGCATCCTTTGTTTGTAAAACTGCTTGAATAATCATTTGTTTTGCTTCTTCATTTAAGCGGTATTTCGGCATACTAACACTGAAGGCTCCGATAATCTGCTGCTCCTTTTCAAGAGAAGCACCAATACAAAAAATATCCATTTCCATTTCTTCATCATCAAAAGCGATACCTGAACGCCGAACCTCATCCAGCTCTTTCACTAATCTTAAAGGATTAGTAATTGTATTTTCCGTATATGGCGTCAGTACATGATCAGACAAATAGCTTTGAAAGTCCTCATCGGAAAATTTCGCCAGTACTGCTTTCCCCATTGCTGAGCTGTACAACGGACGAGTAATCCCGACTTTAGAAGACATGCGAATCGTTTGATGCTTAGGCTCCAGCTTGTTGATATATAATATCTCATTATCATTTAGTATCCCTAAATGAATCGTTTCATCAATTGTCGCCTGCAGCTTTTCAAGATAAGGCAAAGTGATTTCTGCCAGATCCAGCTGCTCCAATCTTTGGTTTGCATAGCGTATCAGCTTAGAACCTAGACGATAGCTTTTATCTTCATTTTTCTGAACATAACCAATCAGCACTAGGGTATCTAATATTTTGATTGTTGTTGAAGCTGTCATTTCAGTATTTTTGGCAATTTCCTGCAGTGAGTGATTGGGATTTTCTGCCAGATAATCCATAATTTTTGCCGCTTTAATCAGTACAGTTCCATAAGGTTTCGCTTCGCTCATCAGCCTCACCCTTTCTATATAAGAAATTATATAATATAAATAGGAAAATGCAACTATTTATTTTTTTATTATAAACGCCCGCTCTTTTAAACCTCGTTTTGCTAAAAAAAGACTAGAACAATAGTCATGCTGACTATGCTCCAGTCCTTAAAAGCTGAATAAACGATACTACTATTTAGCGTATGAATAAAACTCAATCATCCACAAGCGACAAGTCGAAACGTCCTTCAAGTAAAGAATAAACATCTAACTTCGCTTTATTCTTCCTCTTCAGGATATTCGTCTTCTTCCTCATCATCAAAATCACTGTCTACATCTTCATCATCGATGATTGTCAGATCTTCTTCAATACTGGATAAGTCATCATCTGCATCCTCATCCGCTCCGATTTCCTGAAGATCACTATTGTAGGCTTTGATTTCTTCATCGTCCTCTTCTTCTTCATCCTCATATAAAATATCGATATCATCATCGTCATCTGCAGTTAATTCCGCATCTTCCGGATCGTCATCATTATAGTCGATGGCATCTTCATCATTTGTATCCATGATAAATGCATTGACTTTCTTGCGTTTTCTACGACGTGGTTTATCTTCCTCATCTTCATCCAAGCCATGTGTTACTTCTTCATCGATTGAATCAATTGGATACCATGAACGAAGACCCCATTGGTTGTCGCCTAGAGAGATGAAACTTCCATCAATATTCAAGTCAGTATAAAATTGCGCAAGAGAATCACGAATATCGCTATCAGACTTTTCAAGATAGTTTTGGATTTCATTAGCCAAGTCGGAAAAATCCATGACATCTCCTTTTTGTTCCAAAATTGCGTGAGCAACTTCAATCATGGACAACTCGTTTTTATTCAATCCTTCAAATACATTAATTTCCAAGCGGTACACGTCCTTTCACAGTCTACTCTTTATCATACAAAAACAAGCAAAAAAAAGCAATTGATTCTTTAAGAATTACGCAGTAAATTCCAATTCTAAATGATACTCGCCAATTTTTGCATTTTGCGAAGATAAATCATAGTCAATAACAATTGAACCGGAAATTGGCTGGTCCTTTAAGCTGAACCTCAAATTATGCGTATAAGTCGTAATTTGGAATAGTCCGTACGGGGTACGATAAGCTGTTTCTAAATGTTCACGATAGCCGAATTTCAAACGCATGCGCAAGTCTCCAGCGCGAATCAGCTGGATTTTGCCATCTGGTTCTACTTTGATTGTCACAGGGACTTGCTCGCCATCCTCTTGTTCTTCCTTATAACGGATATAAAGCGTATCACCAATTT
Organism: Enterococcus sp. LJL128; assembly: GCF_056924295.1. Taxonomy (NCBI): domain Bacteria; kingdom Bacillati; phylum Bacillota; class Bacilli; order Lactobacillales; family Enterococcaceae; genus Enterococcus; species Enterococcus sp. LJL128. Next base: position 69,154 of record NZ_JBXPBP010000001.1, read on the forward strand.
TAACCATTTGACCAGTTAAATCAAAGTAAAAATTCTTTTTTTCCCCTTCCTGGGTTACCTCTGTTTTCAATTGAATCGAAATATCTGTTCCTTGCTTTAAATCCATAAGAAACACTCCTCCAGTACGATGATTAAGCATATTATTTCTTAAGCAGATAGGTTTGAGACTCTTGAACTTGCTTATCTGCCTTACTAAAGCGTGCTTTCAAACTGATAGACTCTAGCTTCAGCCCACTTAGTTCTTTACACAAGAAACACCTTAATCTCTAAATTTTATAAAATCAATCATTTTATGCGTATATTTATTTTATAACCAGAACAAAGTAAAATGCAACTTTTTCTCTACGACAACAGTAATTCAGCGGTGGTCTGATTAGTTACTAATATTGAACAGTAGTTTCCGATTAACAAAGGACGAATACTCTCGGCTTTTTCCTTTCCGCTTCCGATGACCATCACCCGAGAAATATTAGCCAAATCCTCGACCTTGATGCCAAGCATCCGCTCGCTAATAGTATTGTTCACTGTCTGACCATTTTTGTCAAATAAGGAGGCTACTGCATCTCCCTTGACGCCGTCTTCTGTTATCTTATTGATATCCTCTTTGGTGAAATATCCCAGCTGATTCCAAGTAGAATGCTTAATCGGATTGCCCACACCGATAATCGCCAAGTCTACTTTTTTGGCAAAATCCATTGCGGTGTTCAGCAGCCTGCTCTGATTCAGACTTTCTGCCAGTTCTCTGCTTTCTGCTAAAGCCGGGATATAGGCATACTGACAGCGGCTGTTCAGCTTTTCCGATAGCTGGAAAGCCAAGTGATTGGTGTCATAGTATAAATGCTCGCTGGAGACACCCCCAACTAGTGGACAAACGTTCACTGTAGGAAAAGAATAGAAGGGCAGCGCATCAATCATATCTGCCAGCGTCGTTCCCCAAGACAGCCCAATCGACATGTGCTCTGTCAAGATGCTTCCCAGATAATCAGCGGCTGCTTCACTAACCTTCTGCTTTATTTTAAGTGCAGGAGTGTATTCGTTATCCGGCACCACAATAACCTCATCCAAGCCGTAGTATTCCTCCAGCTTCAAACTAAGCTTGACAGCATAGGCAGAATCATCTCGAATTGAGATTTTTATCATTCCCTCTTCTCTTGCCTGCTGCAACATTTTAGAAATAACCGGTCGTGAGATTGCCATCTTTTTTGCAATCTCCGCTTGCGTTAAACCAGAATCATAATACAGCGTGACAATCTTCAACAGTTTCCTGCGGTCTTCACTAAGTTTCATTCGATTCCGCCGCTTTCCTTCATCATTTTCTGAATTTCATTTACCAAGGTTTCCACTTGGGGAACAGCTCTTTGTTCCAGCTTCTGCTGTGCAGGCATTGGCACAAACTCGCCGCCTAAGCGGACAATAGGATAAAGCAACTCACGGCTGATTTTTGACTCGGCAATAACGGCGGTGAGTTCCGCACTAAAACCGCTGTTTTTCACAGCCTCTGTTACAACCAGTACACGGCGTGTTTTCATAACTGAAGAAAGAATCGTTTCTTTATCCAATGGTACCAAAGTTCTCGGATCAACGACCTCGATTTGAATCCCTTCCTTAGCCAGCTGTTCTGCGGCTGTCAGGGCCTTATCCACCATGATTCCTGTTGCAACTACAGTCACATCCTGTCCTTGCCTCTTAACATCTGCTACGCCAATCGGCAGGCTGTACTTTTGTTTTGGCACAGCCATGGCTGTTTTATACAATAATTTATGTTCATAAAACATCACTGGATTATTGTCTTCAATCGCTGCGTGAAGCAGTCCTTTTGCATCATACGCATTAGAAGGCTGAATCACTTTTAAGCCAGGAATATGTGCCATCCAGTTTTCCAGACTTTGCGAGTGTTGTGCTGCCGCTCCTGTACCTGAACCGCCTGCTGTCCTCATCACCATAGGTACAGAGGCTTTACCGCCATACATATAATGAATTTTGGCAGCCTGATTGACCAGCTGATCAATTGCCACTGTGATGAAATCAGAGAACTGCAGCTCCATTACTGGACGCATGCCAGTCATTGCAGCACCGACAGCGGCTCCTGCGATGGCACTCTCAGAAATAGGTGTATCCCGCACCCGTTCAGGTCCGTATTTTTCCTGAAGTCCCTTGGTCGCTCCAAATCCGCCACCGTATACGCCAATGTCTTCTCCCAGAAGAAATACTGTTTCATCCAGCGCTAACGCTTCATCCAACGCTTCATTGACAGCATCAAGATAGGTTATCTCTCTCATTTTCCAATCGTTCCTTCCTGATAGACGTCTTGCCATAACTCATTCAAGTCAGGCTCTGGATCTGCTGCTACTGAACGAATCATCTCATCCGTCTCCTTTTGCACCGAAGCTTGAATCCCGCGTAATTCAGCTAGACTAGCTGCTTTCTCTTTTAATAAATAGTTTTCCATCCGTAAAATCGGATCGTGATTTTCCATCCAATAGCGGCATTCTTCTTCTGAACGATAAACAAGCTTATCTGATTTAGAATGCCCCTTATAACGATAGGTAATCGCTTCAATTAAGGTCGGTCCCTTGCCGCTACGGGCCTTTTCAACTGCGCTTTTAACTGTCCGGCTCACTTCAAATAAGTCGTTCCCATTAATCGTGAGTCCCTCTATTCCGTAACTTTCTGCGCGTACTGACAATCTGTCTACATTTACCATTTGCTTAATAGAGCTGCTCATTCCATACTGATTGTTTTCAATTAGATAAATAACCGGCAGATTCCAAATAGAGGCTAGATTCAGTGCTTCATGAAAGCTGCCTTCATTTGTGGCACCGTCACCAGCGTAGCATAGAACAACTTGGTTAGTTTTATTCATCACAGCACTAAGAGCCGCCCCGGCTGCAATCGGAAAATTCCCTCCAACGATTCCGTTTGAGCCAAGATTTCCCACCGCTAAATCAGCGATATGCATACTGCCGCCTTTTCCGTTGTTTGTCCCAGTTGCTTTCCCCAGCATTTCGGCCAACATTGCACGGCGATCCGTTCCTTTGGCAATAGCATGTCCATGATTGCGGTGAGTAGAAAGCATCCAGTCATCCTGACGTAAGATACCGGCACCGCCAACGGCGGTGGCCTCCTGACCGATACAAAGATGCATCGTACCATACATCTGTCCGCTGTCAAAAAGCTGTTGAACAGCCTCCTCAAATATTCGTATCTCCCACATCTTCCGATAGCTTTCTAAACTGCCGTTTGAAAGAACTGTTGATGTTTCTGACTGATCGATTGGATGAATCATACCTATCCCCTTATTCTTTATGTATTTTATTTATCTGAATTTTTGTAAAGATCTTCATTTTATGAGCAATGGCTTTTGTCCATAGCCTAAACAAAGAAACGCATTCTTAATACAAATCCTTTATGGAATGTATACATGCCTGAATAACAGCCATTGCTCTTTTAGCTGACGCTTAGCTATTAACCATATCTTTACATTTGTTCTAGAGTAAATCATATGTAAACAGTTTAGCTGTTTCTCACTATTCTGGCAAGACTACTGGAAAAATTCTCTATTTATCTTAAGAAAAATAAAAGTTTCTTTATACTTTTACTACAAGACTTTTGCTATAAATAGTTTATAATAGAAATCGGGGGTGGAAACAATGTTGTTTCATGATGAAGAAGCAATGCTCTTCTGCATGCATTGCCAAAAAGAAACACTCCATGACATCCAATACCTGAATGAAGTCATTTCCAGTATTGAATGCGAAGAGTGTCACAATAAAATGAGTATTGATATTGATGCAATGAAAGAGTTCTATCATTATTTATATGAACGTCTGGTTTCCAAACCTGGACGGCTAACAGAGGAAGCTCGTAAAGATTTCAGCCGCTTCTTATCCTCTATGCCGATGCGGCTGCTCAGCAAACCAGTCAGGTTCAGCAATGAGTATTCACAGATGAATAAAGAAGTAAAAAAATACGTTTCAAAAACACAACAGGATGATGACACTTATGACTAATTTGAACCGGCTCCTTTTCAGCCAGCCAGTTGCTCTGCTTGATCAGAATATTCTTTCTTCTGGAGATACACTGGTTCCTTTCGCTTTGACAGATACATTAACCGCTTTTGCCGAAAAGCAGCAAAAACCAATTCTACATTTTTGGCAGTTCAGTCAGACCATGATTTTAGGGATGAAGGACACTAGAGTCCCTCATTTTTCCGAGGGAATAGCTGCATTAATGAAGCATAATTATCAACCAGTAATCAGAAATTCCGGCGGTCTGGGCGTTATTGCCGATCAAGGTGTTTTAAATCTCTCTTTGATTCTGCCGAATCCCCCAGAACACAAATTGACCATCGATAGAGCCTATCTCATCATGTCTGACTGGATTGCTTCAGCCTTTCAGACAAAAGAAAAGCGCATTGAAGCGTACGAAATAAGCTCTTCATACTGCCCTGGAACCTTTGATTTAAGTATTGACGGGAAAAAATTTGCCGGGCTTGCTCAGCGGCGTGTAAAAAACGGTATTGCTGTTATGGCCTACCTAAGTGTTGAAGGAAATCAACTGATGCGTGGTGAAGTCGTTCGTCAATTTTACCAAGCCGCTTTGAAAGATGGTTTTGGACAAAACGGCTATCCGGCTGTTGATCCAACAGTCATGGAAAATCTGGGTACTTTAATTGGGGAGGAATTAACTGTTGCAGAAGTCAAAAACAGACTTTTATTTTCCTTTGAAGAACACTTTGGAAAATCTTTACATGAAGAGCCGCTTGAATCGTGGACGGCACTCGCTGATTTTTCAGAGGATTATCACAAGCAGCTTGAAAAAATGGTCCAGCGCAATCAACAACTAAAGGAGGAAACGAATGCCTTATTCTTATAAAAATCAATATCTGCCTATTGAAAAGGTCTTTCGAGATCCTGTACATAGCTATATTCATGTACAGCATCAAGTCATATTAGATTTGATTGATTCCAGTGAATTTCAGAGACTGCGCCGCATTAAGCAGCTGGGAACTTCCTCTCTGACCTTCCATGGAGCAGAACACAGCCGTTTCTCTCACTCCTTAGGTGTTTATGAAATTACGCGCCGAATTTGTGATATTTTTCAGCGGAATTACTCTGTTGAACAAATCGGTGAAGATGGCTGGAATGATGAAGAACGTTTGGTTGCCTTATGTGCCGCCTTGCTTCATGATGTAGGACACGGTCCGTATTCCCATACCTTTGAGCATATTTTTCAGACGGACCATGAAAAATTTACAGTTGATATCATTACTTCTCCTGAAACAGAAGTATTTCAGATTTTAAACCGTGTTTCAGCGGATTTTCCAGAAAAAGTGGCTAGCGTCATTACGAAGGAATATCCGAATCCTCAGGTTGTTCAAATGATTTCCAGTCAAATTGATGCCGATCGAATGGACTATCTGCTTCGAGACGCCTATTTTACAGGAACAGAGTACGGGACTTTTGATTTAACTCGTATCCTTCGAGTTATTCGTCCCTATAAAGGCGGAATTGCCTATACGATGAACGGCATGCATGCTGTTGAAGATTATATTGTCAGCCGCTATCAAATGTATGTTCAGGTCTATTTCCATCCTGTTTCCAGAGGGATGGAGGTTATACTGGATCATCTGCTGCATCGGGCGAAGGAGCTCTACGAAGAGCAGCCAGAGGACTATCTCTTACATTCCCGCCTGCTTGTTCCTTTTTTCAAAGGTGATTATACCCTGCAGGAATACCTAAAACTGGATGACGGCGTACTAAGTACGTATTTTACTCAGTGGAGCGAGCTGGGGGACTCGGTTCTAACTGATTTAACTAACCGTTTTCTGAAAAGAAAACCGTTGAAATCCGCTACTTTTTCAACTGGAACAGCTGATCAGACAATTGAACATCTAAAGAACTTGATAGAAAAAGTCGGATTTAATCCCAAATACTATACAGCTATTAATTCCAGCTATGACTTACCTTATGATTTTTATCGCCCTGAAAAAAACAGTCACCGGACTCAGATAGAAATTATTCAAAAAGACGGCACACTTATCGAACTATCAAAGGTTAGCCAGCTGGTTGCAGCGTTAGCCGGACAAGGTCAAGGGGATCACCGCTTTTATTTCCCTAAAGAAATGCTTCAGCCTGCCAAGCAGCAGCATCTGGATTTATTTGAAGAGACATACCATGAATTTCAATCCTTTATACACAATGGTGCAATTATTGAAAAGAACTAAATACTCAGGAGGACACTATGACTATTAAACTTGTAGCAATTGACATCGACGGGACACTATTGAACTCTAATCGCGAGATTACTCCTCGTGTAAAAGAAGCAGTAAAAAAAGCCAACGATCAGGGTGTTTACATTGTATTATGTACGGGCCGCCCAATTCCTGGAGTGGAAAATTTTTTACAGGAGCTGGATCTTTATAAAGAAAATGATTATGTCATCACGTATAATGGCTCTCTGGTACAAGCGACAAAATCAAAAGAAGTAATCTCGGAATATTCTCTTCCCTACGAAGATTTTCTTGAGATTGAGCTTATGGCGAGAAAACTCAATGTTCATCTTCATATGAGCGATGAGCAGTCCATCTATACCTTTAACCGTGATATTGGAAAATACACGGTACATGAAGCTTATCTAGTCGATATGCCTCTACGCTACCGTTCAGTTGAAGAAATCACACCGGAAATCAAAGCTATAAAGATGATGATGATTGATGAACCTGAAATACTTGATGAAGCAATCAGTAAAATTCCTGAATGCTTTAAAGAAAAATACACAACTGTGAAAAGCACTGAATTCTACTACGAAATTTTAAATAAAGAAGCCAGCAAAGGGAACGCATTGAAAAAATTAGCTGCTCATTTGAATATTCCTATCGAAGAAACTATGGCGATTGGAGATAATGAAAATGATCTTTCCATGATTGAAGCTGCTGGTATTGGTGTGGCCATGGGTAATGCAACTGACTCCGTTAAAGCGGCGGCTCAAGTTGAAACGGCCTCTAATGACGAAGATGGTGTTGCAGAAATTTTATTTAAATACTTGGATTAAGAAAAAGTAGGATTTCCTAAAAAATTTTCATTCTATAAGTCCTTCTTTACTTTTAGAAAACCTTACGAACACAGCTGGTCTTTGTGAGTTTGGGCCAAAAGTGTTTTGCTTCAAGCAATAAGCCGTATTATATTGAAAATGTAGCATTTTCGTATAGTACGGCTTATTTCTGAAGAAGGACCTTTTATTGGGATTTAGACATGTAAAGCGTCTGGAAATTGATTGTTGTCCTATATTCATAACCAATTAAAAAGGCGTATGCACGAACTCCTGTCTATTTGACTAGAATTCAGACATACGCTCAGCTATTTTGCTTGAATCTTATTCTTGGTTTTGCTTTTGCCACTCTTTTACTGCCCATTTGTGGCTTCCGCGTTTTAAAAGCTCCGTGCCTTCTGTAATAGAAACCCAGCGAATCGTATTGCATTTTTCCAGTGGTTCACTCAGCTGCTGCCATTGAGCTGCTACATAAAAATACCCCGGATTATAATAATCTGTACTACGATGGCGGGAATGGAAATACTCATCCGCCTGACCTAAGTACTTTTCGATTTCAACTTTAATCCCTAACTCTTCAAGCATCTCTCGATCAATCGCCTGTTCTTTTGTTTCCCCTTCCTCTATCTCTCCCCCAGGAAGGAAATAAGCCCCGTTCGGCGCCTGAATCAGCACCATTTCTTTTTCTTCATTTCTAGTGACAATAATATAAGCCCCTAATCTTGTTTTATACTCCCGCTGATTTAATTTTTCTCCAAAAGTGGGAATTTTCATAGAAACAACTCCTTTTAATCCCTTTAATTTTACATGAGAAATTTCTAATGAACAAGCAAAAACTTATCATTTTTAGTGGTCTATGCTAGTATTGAAGAGAAGGACTACCTATTTATTCGTTTTATATAGAAAGGATGATTTATCAATGAAAATGGCACATACCTGTGTTCGTGTGAAGGATTTGGATGCTTCACTAGCATTTTATAAAGAAGCTTTTGGCTTTGAAGAAAGCCGCCGACGTGATTTCCCCGAACATAAATTTGCTTTGGTCTACTTAACCTTACCAGGCGATGATTATGAACTTGAGCTAACGTATAACTATGACCACGAAGCTTATGATCTTGGAAACGGCTATGGACATATTGCTATCAGTACAGATGACATTGAAGCACTTCATGAAAAACAAAAAGCTGCTGGCTTTAACGTAACAGATATGAAGGGTTTACCTGGAACACCTCCTTCTTACTTCTTTATTACTGATCCAGATGGATACAAAGTTGAAGTTATCCGTACGAAATATTAAGCCAATTACAGCTATTTTTTGAGTCTATGACAAAAAACTTAATGCCGAGACGTTCGACTTATCTTTGAAAAAACTATTCTTGCTGCTACTCGCTGCAGTTTAGTACTGGTAAATCCTTTTGTCTCACTATTTTGTTCAGATTAATAGAGAGCCGGCAGAAATAGAAGCCGGTTCTCTATTTCTTTTAGACTAAAAAATAAATAACTGACTGCTGAGTAAAAATAAATCAATGCTGGTTGTTTTTTCCTGTCTTCTTTTATACTTTTTCTGAAACAAATCTCATTGCTCTTGGGATTGAGACGCTTCAATAGCCTTTTCAGAAAAAAATGATAGAATAAGAAATAGAAAGAATAAAGGAGTGATAAGATGACAAAACCAATAATCGGAATTGCTGGAAACCAGCTGATTCATGCTGCTGACGTTTTTCATGGCAATCAGGTATCCTACACCCCACAGGGATTTGTTGCTGGTGTTCAACAAACCGGCGGTCTGCCCTTCGTGTTGCCAATCGGGGCACCTGAATCAGCTTCCGCATATATTGAAAAAATCGATAAACTCTTACTAGCTGGCGGTCAAGATGTTTCTCCCGAATTTTACGGTGAAGAACCACATCCCAAGCTTGAGGAAACAAATAAAAATAGAGACAAATTTGAATTAGCACTTATTTCAGAAGCAATAAAGCAGAAAAAGCCCATTTTTACCGTATGCCGAGGAACACAGCTACTGAATGTTGCTCTGGGCGGAACTTTATATCAAGATCTTTCTCAGTATTCAGACTGGAAAGTTAAACACAGCCAAGAACCAACTGCTCCTGAATTTCCTACACATTCTATTACAACTGAAAAAGGCAGTATATTGAGCCGCTTATTAGGAGAGCATTATCAAGTTAACTCTTATCATCATCAGGCGATTCATACATTGGCTCCTGATTTAACTGTCACCGCCCGAGCTGCTGACGGAATTATTGAAGGTGTGGAAGGAAAACAAGCGGATTCCCGCATACTGGGCGTTCAATGGCATCCTGAATTGATTTTTCATAAAGAACCAAAAGAACTAGGACTTTTCGACTATTTCGTTAATGAACTATAAAATAGTTCTACATTTAATTGCTTTTATAGAATTAAAAAACTGAATGAAACCTTAAAACTTGAAACAAAACCAGCTGTTTTTGTTTTAAGTTTTTTTATTTTTGGAAAAATCTTTTTTTGATTCCCACTTGTTTTTGAAGATTTTATTTTATCAATCAGTTATTTAATTTTTTTGTTTTTAACTATTCAAAAAGATGTCGGCAATTTTTTTTGCTGACACAACATAGTAAAATAGAGAAAAACAGCTGGCTATGATTCGCCAGCTGTTCTTTAATTAAAAGTTAAAATTATCTGGATCAGCACCTAGTCGTTCATTACTGTTTAATCCGTCAATTTTCTTCATATCTGCTTCACTTAATTCAAAATCAAACACATCAAAGTTTTCTTTGATCCGGTCTTCATGAACAGATTTAGGAATCACAATAATATCACTTTGCAGATGCCAGCGGATAATTACCTGCGCTGCTGTTTTTCCGTATTTTTCTCCAATTTCAATTAAATCAGCATTTTTTAAAATTGTTCCTTGACCCAGAGGAGACCATGCTTCAACAGCAATGCCTTCTTCTTTCAAAAATGCCCGCAAGGGTTCTTGCGTCAAGGTTGGATGCAGTTCAATCTGATCAACCATCGGCTTAACCTTCGCACTAGTCATTAAGTCTTCAATATGGTGCTGATGGAAGTTAGAGACACCGATGGCTTTTGCGCGACCACTGGCATAGATTTCCTCCATTGCCCGCCACGAGTCCTTATATTTATCTTTCACAGGCCAGTGAATTAGATATAAATCCACATAATCCAGACCTAATTTTTTCAAGCTTTCATCAAATGCTTTTAGTGCTGATTCATAGCCTTGATCGGCATTCCACAGCTTGGTTGTAACGAAGATTTCTTCTCTTGGAACACCAGATTGGCGAATCCCTTCTCCTACACCCTCTTCATTTTTATAAACAGCTGCTGTGTCAATCAAGCGATACCCTGCTTTTAATGCCCACTTCACAGAATCAATCACTTGATTTCCATCTTCTACTCGCCAGACACCTAGTCCAAGCCGAGGAATTTTATTGCCGTTTGCCAGTTCTTTGGTTTTTTCAAAAGTCATAGTATTAATCCTTCCTTTCTAAAAATCCACTACATATTTATTATACGCTATAAACGGTAAAGTTTGAAAAAATTAGTTTACCTATTTCTTATGTGAGTGAAGCTATCTGAAAGCAGCCTTCATTCTACGCTTAATTGATTGGGGGAAAAATCTTTAGGCATAATATAAGTATGGGTGTCTGCATTTACTTTATCTATTATTCGATAGGAGACTACATTCAAACCGATTACGTTCATTTCAGAAAGCAAGATGCTGCCATTTTCGTAGACATGCTCTACGAAAGCAACGTGCCCATAAACAGCATCTGCCCCAGCAGCTCTTGGTTGAAAGCTGACCACAGTTCCAGCAGCTGGATGATGGGAAACTTCATAACCTCTTACAGCTCCCGTCTGCCCCCAATCCATGCCGTTTCCCATGTCTACATCCAGATACCCTCCTAACTGTTTCACCCGATTATAGGCATACTGCGTACAATTACCAAACGCATAGTATTCTGCTCCATCATAGTTTTCACCAAAATACTGGATAAAATCACTGTCCACACTTTCTTCTGATACAATTCTGCCAAAATCTGTTATCACTGATTCCGGTAAATCATAGTTCATTAACTCGTAAGCTTCTATTAGAGCAATTAATTTTTGATCATAGAGAATGTCTGTCGCATAGACTCCTGTTAACGCTTTTGCTGCTTCTTGATAGCTCTGTGCAGAATCTTTCCATGCTTGCTGATAGATAAAAGGGTTCCAGTCAGTCCCCTCTTTTAAAAGTACTGCATAATCCTGAAAAGATTCCTCATAACCTGGATAGCGTTTGAATGCAGCTTCAATCTGATACCAACTGCCATAGCCATCGTCTTCATAGGTAGGAAATGCAACAAAGCTTCCATTATAAGCTCCCTTCACTCCAAACAAGTTATAATAAGGGCTTTGACTAAGCTGACTATTCCCAGATCCGCTCTCCAAAATTGCCTGTGCAATCATCACTGAGCTGTACAAACCATATTCCTGACCTATTTTACGGGCCTGCTCGCCGATTTCTTGAATAAATACTTCAGTTTCATTCGTTCTTTCAATGGTAATTGACTCAGGTAACCATTGATTTTCCTCATAATTTAATATACTGCTTCCCGTTGTTTCATCTTCTGTAGTTTTTGTCTCCTCTTCAATAACTGACGACTCAATTGCTTCTGGCTCTACTGCTACTCCTGACTCTACCCCATCAGAAAATTCATTGGTAGGACTTAAAGATTGCTCTACAATCAGTTCATTCGTAGTATCAGTATAAACGGTTCCACTCTCCCCATTAGAACTTGGGATTTCCATTTCCTTTGAACTCTCTATTCCACTTTCCATACCATGCACAATAGGAACATTTCCTGCCATCCCCATTAAAATTATCAATAGTACCATCAGTTGTTTTTTTATCATTGCTGTTTTCCTCCAATCATTTCGCTACTTTAATTTTTCATACAAAAAAGGCTTCGTCATTAATATACGAAGTCTTTCTGGTTTTTATTTTTTTAGGTGAACGATATTGGGGTTATATTTACAACATTCCCTCTCCTGCTTTCTTAAAAACAACATATACAAATAACTATTTATAATAGAGGCTGATTTCAACACCGCCGCCTTTCATATCAGTATAAGAAGTCACTTCACCCCAACTTCGTTTGAATATAATGGCTGTAGCAGTCTTTTCATAAGGTTTTCCAAGCTGTTCTTCCAACCAAGTATCATGGCTCAACCGCTTTAACCGATTGCGTTCATTTGACCAGTCAGCATAACTATTTTGAAGATTTTTATCTGCATTAGATAAATTGATTCCTTTGAGCGTATCTTCCTTAAATACAGCGGTAAACCAAAAGAATAAGCCTGAAATAAGAACTGGCTTATTCAACATTTTCACACCAGAATAATTATCTCTTCTTAACAGCTCCTTAAACAGCTGGATAAAATGTTGCTCTTCCATAAATGGATAAATCCGTATATCTCCAATCAAAATACTACCATCTTCATTATTCATATTTTTTGCCCCTCTTTGTCCTGAATCAGAAAATATAGATTTAATATCCGTAATATTTAGTTTAATTATTTCGCTATATTAATGATAATCTAGACCGTCTGATTTTTTCCCTTCACTCGCTAGAATGTTTCAAGTAATACTTCAATTTGTTTTTTCTCTATGCCATAGTTCACTGGAAAAACAGCCATGATTTCTTCAAAAAAAGTGAATCCTGCGGTCAAAAGAACGCTTAAAAAAAGCTGTTCCGGTAATACCCACTTGCTTTTTTCTTTTCCTTCTTTAGTAAAAAGAAGCTGCTTTCCAGGTAGCTTTTTAAAGCTGATTCTAATTGGCTGATCCGGAAAATAAGTTTCTGCCTGTCCCTCTTTTAAATAATCTTTTCGTTGTATTTCGTTGTTACATTAAAATTTTCATTTGACACATTTCCTCATCACCTTATATTTATCTGAATCCTATCTAAATTCATAACCAATAATATTAATCCTATTTTATTTTAACATTTTAGCTGCAATTATTTAAGAAAATCCAAGGGTTTTAGAGCTATTCACTTACATTTTTATGCCAGCAAAAAACACCCCGAACATGACTTAACTCTTGAAAGTTAGCTTATAGTCTAACTTTTTAGGTAGGTCAAATTCCGAGGTGTTTCACTGTTTTAAGTATTAAACCAGTCCTCTGGTTTAATACTTAAAATGTAGTCTACTCTATATTTTGTATCAAGGCTGGTCTCTACAATCTCATACTCTTTTTTCTCCAATAATTGTTTGTAAACTAGAACATCTGCCTTTAGCAAATCAAGCTCTGGATTTTCAAGATTTGAGATAACTTCATCAATGTTATTCAACTTTTCAAGTAAATAATCAGCTATTTGTCCTCTGTTCAAGCTTTCAATACCCATTCGAATAAAATGAGCATACATGACAAATGTATTCAAATTTATTAATCCAGTGTAATCATCAATTGATTTTGAAGTAGCCTGAGCAACAGTCCAATCCATTTCATCAATATATTCTTCAAAATTAAAATATACGTTATCTCTTATTTCTTCATAATTCATATTCTCTGTTCTACCCATATTATTAATTACTCATCCTCTAGTATTTCAGGTGTTATCCTGACACAGTTCATAACTTTAAATAAAAGTTCATTGAATGAGTTTGCTTCATAATCTACAACAAAGTTATTATTACACCCATAAAAACTTCCATTTTTCGCAATAAAAAGCAATTAAACATCTTTCTTTTTTCTGAATCTCGTACAATAGGCAGAAATTCTTTATCAGTTTCTTTAATGCTTAACTTATTATTTTGCTTTAACAATCTTAAGAAATTCATATATCAACCTGTCTTTTCGATTGCACCTTTATGAGATGTAACTAAATTCCCATAATCTACCATTCCTACTCGTAAAACTATCCATTTTGATGATTTTCAACAAAATTTAAAGTTACTTTTTCATTATTCAATAGTGTTGGTACTGTAATTTTATTAAAAACACTATTTTCAGAAAAAGCATGGGTATAAATCGTAACGAAGCCTTCAGCAGCCTCGGCGAATCGCTCTTCTAAATTTATCCAAGCCTGCTTTACATCTTCTTTACTAATTTCATTTTCTGGATTAAACAAATCTAATGATAAAAATTGTTCCCCACCTTCAGTACTTTCTACAGTACCTGGTTGAACGTCTGATTCTGATTTGTCTATTACTTGCAAAGACATATCAGCAAATATGAAATCAATTTCACGATTCCATGAAATACTTGACAAAATTTCCGATAAACGTTTTGCCGTAATCCCATTAAACTCTCCTACTTCCGGCACCAAAGTAACATCGGGCTCTCCTATCCTTTGCTCAATCGGTAAAATCAACTTCTTATCTCCGTTCGTAATCGATATAAATGACCAACCCATCCTTATAAGTAGTTCTTCTTCTTTTTCCATTAATTTATACATTATTTCACTCCATCTCCAGTAAAGGCGTATTTAAATCATGGGGTGGTTCTTCAATAAAATCTAAGCTTTCTTCATAAACCTGTTTATTCATTTTTTTTATAGTCATATAGTTAATACGTCTGAATAACTCTTTATTTTGTTTGGAATTTAATTTCACATTTTTTTTAGTCAATTTATTTTCTACATAACTCAGCCCTACCCAAAGTACTTCATCTCGAAAATCTACAACATTACAGTATGCTATACAAGATAAATCCTCATACAATAAGTTAATCTTTTCATTGTATTTCGTTATTACATTAAAATTTTCATTTGTCATGTTTCATCATCACCTTATATTTATATGAGTTACATTCGGATTAGCCCTTAATTGTGGAAGTTCTGTCGACCAAAAGATTGTCTTAGGTTTATAAATATCAGGTACATTCTTAGTGAAAGCTGTAACTGCTCCACTTGCTCCGTCCGCATATCTTGAAGATAAATTTGACCATATTTTATTTGCATCACTTTCACTTAGTCCCCATTTACTATATTCATAGGTACCATCAGAAAGTTCTTTAAAGAGCTGTAAATCATCCATCCATTTACCACCTGGAGTTCTTTCCAAGGTTAATTTTGTCACACCTTTATTTTTAAATAATTGATCCGCATAAGCTTCTGCCATTTCTCTCGCAGTAACAGTTTTCATTTGTCCAGTAGCTTTATCATAATATTGAGTTCTTCCAGCATAGAATATCGATTTATTTTTCTTCGTAGAAACGTCTAAATTTTCTGATAGCTGCAGTAGATACTCTCCTTTTTTCTTTGGATCTTTAATCTCATTGAGTCTCTTTGTTACATTATTTATAGAATTCATAGACTTTATGTTTTTAGCCATATGAGTTAAATCTTTATACTTCCCTCTGCTAGAGTTTTGCATCATCTTCACGATATGCTGCGTCTTAGTATCAGAGACACCCTTCACTAGATTCACATTCTTACTAAATGAAGTCAGTCCTTTCACGCCACCGACAACTCCGATTGTACCAAACACACCTCTCGTCCAGCGTTCTCCTGTACCAAGCTCACGTCCGCTGACAAAATCCTTACCAAATCCTGCACAGGCTAATTCATAGGCACCAAATGCCGCACCGAGGGCGAAGCCTGCTGGTGGAAATACGAAGCCGACAGCCACTGTCACAACAGTAGAAACAATATTGAATATCAGTTCTTTCTTGTTCTGCTTGTCTCGAATGGATTCATACTCAAACGCACCTGAATGAATTGCACTGCTTTTATAATCGGCATAAGTCATTTCAGTGTCTGGATTGGAAGCTTTATAGTTGGCCCATTCTGTCGACATCATATCCGAAACTGGATTGGCGCCGTTAAAAATATCGTTTAGACTGATACTACCTTTTTCGAATAACTGTTCTTCTGCCATACTGGAAGAAACCTGCACGATACGCTTTTCTTTGATTCCCAATGTATTTTTGGTTGTATAGCTGTCAATATTCAGCCCTTCCATTGTTTCTACGTAGTCATCAATCTGCTTGTAAAATTCATCATCAATTTCGTCGCATAGGACTTGATTTACTTTACTTGTAAATGTTTTTAATACATTGAATTTTTCTGCAATCTCGCTGTATTTTGATGTGTAGCTCGTATGAGAAAAGCTGATAATTCCATCCTCATCATAAGTATCGATGTCAGATTCGGCCTTTTCAAGATTCTTGGTGACATCCGTCAACTCATCTGTGACACCTCGACCCCAACCGGAGCCTATCAAGGTACCGATGGTTGTGCCCATCTTTTCCCAACTGCTTTCAGTATACTTTACATCTGCCATTTATTCACCCCTTTTCTATGGTCTCACCGGTCCAATTTGTTTTGCCAGTGTTCCATCAGCTTCTGCCATTGTTACCCAAGTCATCTGCAGTAGTTGACCCAGGCGAGTATAATGCTCAACCGCGGCATTATATTTTCCAGGCACATTTGCTAATGCTTTCACCGCACTATCTGCCTGTCCGTCTTTATAAAAATTTAGCTCACCAATTTTAACTGCTTCCTGTGTTGCTTTTTCCAGCAAAGCTGCGATTTCTGATAACTCATTAAAGAAACCTTCAATTTCGCTTTTATCAAAACTTATCTTTTCAGACATTTTGCTCACCTGCCCCATATGGAATTTCCAAACTGTCAAACAGCTCTTTCATCAGCCAATACTGACTTGCCCGATAATAGCTTTCATCTTCAACGGATACACTATACAGCTTGTCTTCCTCTACAAAACAAAGCCAAGCACTTTTTTCATTTTTCTCAATGCTATAAACTTCTAAAGACAGCGCATTATCTGGTATGTCCTTATCAAGAAAGCTTCTTCTTTCACGATTACGCGCCTTTTTCAAGACAAATTCTGTTTCATCTGCCAACGGTTCTCTTTTTACAATTGCCAAATGGTCAAATAGCTCTTTCATTACTAGATATTTGTCAATCACACGTAGTACATAATATTCCTGAGGCTCAATTTCAGTGAGTACAATGCACATATCTTCTTCAAGCTCACTAAAGGCAATCATTAGGTTATTAATCTGAACATATTTTCTGGAAGCCGCATATTCCTCAATGGATTTAATAATTAAGTAGCCGCCGTCCGTTAGATGACCTGCTTCATCCAAAATCCCTTTTTCCTGAATCTTGGCTTTTGCTTCGTCTAAATAATTTCGATCCATCATGCCATAAAGTGAACGATCAGGCAGTCCAAACAATGCTTTCGCCTGAATCGCATCACTTAATAAAAAGAGTTCAGTTACATGGAAAACGTCTTGCGTATTTAAGCCTTCAACCGTTGTACTCATAGGCTCTTCACCTTTGCGACCTCAGCGTTGCTTCCATAGCTGCTAATTCCTTTCGTGATTTCCTTCAATGCTTTTTTCTGCTTTTTACTCGCACTATACAAATCTGCATGGTATTCCTGAAGGAGGGTTAGATAGGCTGTAAATGATTTTTCAGCGTCTCCTTCCCAGCCAGAGCCCTTTACTTTGCTAAGCAGTGTCTTTGCCTTCTGACTCGATTCTTGTAAATAGGTGGTCATATTTTCAGCATAACCAATTGCTGTTGTTACTTCTGCTTCTGTGATTTCCAGTTTCGACAGTCCCATACTATGCCCTCTCCTTCATGCGCTCTTCTCGTTCTTTCGCTTCTTTTCTAGCTTTGGCTTCCTTCGCAGCTTTCTCCTGTGCCACTTCGGTATTTACTTTATCGATATAATAGTTTTTACGCTCTAAGGCTTTACTTTTGGCTGTAGCCAAGCTCTCTCTCTTCTCCGATTCTTTTGCGATATAGTCACTAAGCTTACCTGTCAGCTCTTCTCTTTTTGGATCGAAATCATTAGAAGGTATTTTGCTATTGGAAAAATTAGAAACATTGCTTTTATAGGTATTAAAAATTGATTTGGCTTCGCCTATTTTTTCATCATGCTTTGAAAGTCTTTTCGTCAACTTGTCATACAGCTTTTCATACTGATTTGCTTTTCTTTCACTTTCTCTCGTAACTATCCAATACATACAGTTACCCCTTTCTTTTAATCAAAAAGACACGCCAAAGAAGTCTTTGACGTGCCCAAAAAGATTACAACTTACTTATTTACTTCACTCAACCTTTTTATCCAACGTCAACCTATTATTTTTGCTTTCTTTTCTATCTACTCCCAAGATTTGAAAAGCTGCTTCAATCGATTCAGCCTATTTCGGTGTGATATAGGTCATGATATCGGCTGTGTTTTTATCCAATAGACGGAAGGAAACCATTCCCAAGCCCGCTACATTCATTTCGGAAATTAGGATTGAACCATCCTCATAGACATGCTCCACAAAAGCTACGTGACCATAAGTACTGTCTGCTCCAGCTACTCCAGGCTGGAAACAAAGCGCAGTCCCGGCTTTTGGTTCATGGGATACTTCATAGCCTCTGGCCTTACCAGTTGCACCCCAGTCCATACCGTTCCCCATATTCACATCTACGTAGCCATCTAGTTGAATGATTCGATTATAAACATATTGCGTACAGTTACCAGCTGCATAATACTCCGCTCCTGAATAGCTCTCACCTGCATAATCCTTAAAATCACTATCTGGATGATTATCCGTAATAATGATTCCTGATGCAGCTGCTGAAGGCTCAGCCTTGTCGTATTCAGTCAGTTCATATTCCTCAATAAAGGCTATTAATTTTTGATCATATTGCGTATCCGTTGCGTAAACTCCAGTTAAGGCCTTAGCGGCTTCCTGATAGCTGACCGCATGTTCCTTCCAGGTGCCTTCATAAATCGTTGGATTCCACTCTGTTCCTTCTTTAAGAAGGTTGGCATAATCTTCAAAGGATTCTGTATAGCCTGGATATTGTTTAAAGGCCGAATTGATTTGATACCAGTTGCCTGATCCATCATCTTCATAAGTCGGAAACGTCACTGATTGCCCCTCATAATCTCCCTTGATACCAAATAAGTTGAAGTACGGTTCCTGACTCAGCTGACTGCCGCCTGAGCCTGTTTCCAAGATTGCCTGAGCAATCATTACCGAAGCATACAGCTCAAATTCCTGTCCAATTCTTCTAGCCTTTTCACCAATTCGACGAACAAAGCTCTCTGTTGTTTCATCCCGATTGACATTGATTGGACTCGGCAAATTCAAGATTGGATCCACTCCAGCTCCCGTATAGTTTGGTGCTGGACTAACTGGAGCAGGCGCTGCCGGTTGAGCAGGTGCAGGTGCCGCAGGCTGTGCAGGTGTATCCGGTACTGGTGCCGGTGTTTCTACCGGCGGTGTTGGCTCTGCCGGCACACTTGGTTCAGTACTTGAATCTGTCGTCCCAGTCTCTCCCGGATTACTCTCTTCTGTTGTATCAGAAGTATCTGTACTTTCTTCCGTACTGCTGTCTGTCGTTTCGGTAGACTCTTCTACCGGATTTGCATTTCCAAGCTCTGATCCAAAAACCAGAACAGGATTAAAGGCGCTGCTTACTATAATTGCTAATGCACCTGCCATAAGTATCTTTCGCTTCATAATTGTCTAATTACTCCTTTTGTCTTCGCATTTTTCATGACTATCTTACAATAAGTACACGTTTATTCTTACTAATCTTTTTATGTAGCTTCTTTTGAAAATACATAGTTTTTGATAGTTGTTTAATTACAATTATTTTTAATCATCCAATCCAACAACTTTCGAATCTCTTCCCATTCAACTATTATCTTTTTTAGTTTCAACGTTTTTATACAAATAGGGGGATATAATTCGTCAGCTTCAATGAGACCTTCAAACATATCAGAAATAGTAGTATACTCTTTTTCAATTTCTAAAAGAACTCGTTCGTTGCCAATTGCTTCAAAATTACTTTGCTTCTTTTCTACTTTCACAATTTTTTGCATAATATCAGTCAATGAAATCAAAGAACTATCAACATTAAGCAAATCCTCTAGTCCAATATACGCTGGATTTTCAAAACCGATTACAGGTCGTTTTTTGAACCCTTCAACATCAAAAATTTCATAGCTAATTTTCATTTATCGCTCCTGTATTTCCCACCTAAATCACTTGATACATTCCAGAAAAATCAAATGATTTTAATGGTTTCAGTGCTGAAAAGAAGCCTCTTTCCCGCAACTCTTTAATTGTTTTAATAATGTCTTCTTCCTGACACTCATTGACTAAGATGAGGTTAGGAACCATTTCATAAAAGCCGTAATCCTTTATTTCTAATTCAAAGTCTTGTTTTAAGCGAATCATTGTATAAACATTTAATTGATAAGCTTTGTTTTCAATAACTACAAATACATCTTCTCGATAACCCTTATTAAAACTTTCATAGGTCATTACCTCTGAATTATTTTCAAAATAGACAATCATTTACTTCCTCTTACTCACATAAAATCTAAAATATTTTCAATACTTTCTTTTATTCCTTCTGAAAAGTCTGAAGAGTTAGTTTCCAACCTTTCAACTATCTCTTGAAATTTAGCTTCGAGAACTTTTTCTTTTTTATCTGTTAAATCCAAATCTAACAACTGAATGAGATTTAAATAATCTGTTAAAACTTCTCTATTTTGCTTTATTTCTTCATTTCTATCTTGAACAATATATTTGCTTTCTGGCAATACATGTCGGCTCGAATTTCTTAATAAAAAACCAAGTAGTTGATTTTCTCTAAGAACAAAAGAAAAGTCTTCAGTTAATTTTACTAAAACAACCTGATTAAAATCTTTTAGCTCCTCATTGTAGGAAAGCAATATATCCTGATTTTTGTAATAAATCGTTTGATCACTGAGATGCATGAATAAATTTCCTTTATCTTCCAACTCTAGCGTTCCTTCAATTGTTTCTAGAGAATATGAGAAGTTGTTGCTTTCGACAATGATTGGTTCACTAATTTTGATTATCGCTGAAGTAAGCAGCATACTTTTTCTGTCAAATAATAGAGTATCATCCTCAGAGAAAAGCCATTGAAAACTACCATATGATTTAGGTATCTTCTCTTCAATTTCTTTATAGTTCTTTTCTTCACCAATCCATATTTCCTGACTAGCTGGATACCATCTAACGATTGAATAACCAATTCTTTTACTCTTCAATTTACTAATTGATATTTTCATCAATGAACCTACTCAAATAAATTATTAACAACATTTTTTCTTTTCATCTTTCTAAATCTCTATTTCAAGTGCACCTTCAACTTTTATAAATGTACCAACGTCAATACTGACATCGTTCTCAAAATCAATAGTTAATTCATCAGAAAGTCCTTGAACACTGCATAAGAGAGAATCTTCATCTAGCACTTTTTCTACTTTAGCTATTGTTGTTATACTGGATGAATCTTCAATCGTTTGCACAAAACTACTTTGCTTCTCAATAACTCGTTCATAGTTTGTTACCAAATTTATTTTAAGCTCACCAATCAGTTCATCTCCAATATAGCGTTGACTTTCCATATCAGTCTCTAGGTACTCCTCGTACTCGATAAAATGAGCAACTATCTCTTTTTCTAAATTATCATTAATCAGATGAATCCATCTTTCATAACCATCAGCACGAATAGATAAAACTTTATGATTTTTCACTGCTAATCTCACCTAATTCATTCTTCAGAAAATCTTTAGTTATATATATCAACTACTTCAAGCCTCATTTTTTCACCTGAATACACCCTATTTTCTGGTCTATTAATTAACCAAACTTTCTTGCCATCATTTTATCAAAATCAGTTGGCTCTTTTTTTTCATCGATAATTTTTCCTTCTTGATTATACTCAACAAAAGTCATCAAAAATCCGCCTTTTCGTTCTTCAACTCGCTTGATTTTACCATCTTCGTAAAACTCAACTTGCTCTCCATCTGATACATTTTTATCCATGTTGTTAATACTTTTCACATGTCCATTTGGATAGAACTCCACTAAAGGCCCTTGCTTCAAACCATTTTCAACAGTCATATACATATCAATATTTCCATTATCAAACAAATCATAGGTTAAGCCAGTAAAAATAATCTCATTGTCTTCTTGGTCGAAGCTAACTATTTCTAAATCATGCTCCCCTCCATAAGCCAGTTCTTCGTCAAAATTTATACCATGTTTGAGTGTAGATTCCTTAGAAAGAAAATCGTAATCTTCATTATTCATATCTCACTACTTCCAATGAGTAATTAAGTGAATGTTGTTTTTATTTCAATTCAGTAATTTAGGACATTTTTCTACTAAACGACCTATCATAAAAATCTATTTCTTATTACAATTTCTCGAAAAACTTGCCATCCTGATTCATTATTACACTTTTAGGATATTCTTTTTTTAAACCAGAATAAAACTTTTGTACCAATACTTCACTTTGTTCATCGCTTCCTACTTCAACATCTAAAATATAGTTAATTTTCAGTTGATATTCAGAAAGAATTTCAGCATTTTCAGATGCATAATAGTCTAAATCAGAATCAAATTCCGCATAATTAACCCAGATTGTCGCTTCACCATCTTGAATAGTATAGTGACCGTTACTTGTCTCATATCCTTCTAAATGTTTTACAATCGAATCCATTTTTTCTTTTGAAATATGCTCTTCTAAAAAAATTTGATAGCTCTTACTCATTTAAAACTCCATATTATTTTTGGTGTAATTGTGACTATTTTTTAACAATACTATTAATACCTTCGAAAATGACATCACGTAATACTTCGTTGTAAGTATCATAGTTTTTGTCAGCTTTAATCTTGTCAAATACTTGTTTTATTACACCATCCACCATTATGGTTAATCCTTCAACCTGTTCCTCAGAACCTTCTTTATTAAATAATTCGTTCATGATTGTCAAATTATTATCGCTCATTTGTCCATCTCCTCAAACTTTCTTTTTTCTTGATTAAACTTTTTTGAAATTAAATCAATATCATTATCCATCCAGTATTGATTTGACTTCTCTATATACTTAGCAATTCCTTCTGTTTTTCCTTTCCAGCCATCAGGAACATATTTTTCATAAGGAACAGCTTCTGGATACTCAGAAATTAGCTCATTATTTATAAAATCTACGTATAAACTTGGCTGTAATGACAAAATAGTATCATCATAGTGATTGTTCAAAACCCATTCATTTAAAACCTCTGTTTCAATAGAAAAAGATTCATAAGGTTGTAGGTATTTTTGGTAATTATCTTCATCAACTACTGCTATATTATTTCTCAAAGATAAAATATAGTCTAAATCTACATCATAACCCACGTTTTTATAAGCCTTTTGATACTTATAAATATCTAAAATCCATATATCTTGAGGAGTTAAATACCAACGGAAGCCATTCAAACTGTTCACACCAACAATTATATTTTCAGCATATTTTGGTTGTAATATCTTCATCATCTCCTATACTTATTCCAGTATTTTAGCAGAATGTGCATATTCTTCAAGCCATTCTATCCAAGGATCCGAAGGAAGTTCATAGCTTACTCCAGGTGTTGTAGGATCAACCAGTTTAGGTGCCATTCCCCCTTGATTTTTCGGATTTGTTTTATAGCCGTATTGATCAACCATGTTTTCTTTAATAATATCATCTAGTTCTTTTGGAACTTGAAATTCAACAATTTCTCCACCAGGTCTAGCAGTATCTCTAAAATATTGAGCGTGTTCTAAATCATAAGCACTAACATTTAAATCCGCTGTTTTATTTGGAATAGAAATTGTTCCATCAGCATTTACTTTTATCCTGTATTGGCTTGTTTTCCCTCCAGAACCTCCGCCTTGAACTCTATAGTATTTAACAGTTTCATCTGCGTTACTTACTCTACTAAAATTACTAACTTTATTCTTCACATAATTTGTCGCACTTTTGACATTCGTCTTAACCGTATTATACCCGTTTTTAAGTTTTGCTGGTATCGATGTCAATGCATTTTTAAAGTTGGTAATGCGTGTTTTCGCCATATTTTTAGCCGCCAAGGTCATATCTGATAGATGCTCCAGCTTACTGGCACCACCTTTAAACGCATACTTCATAGCATTGGCTTGCTGAGTTGCCTTACTAAAGGAACGCAGCGCAGATACATCAAAGGCGATACTGACAACGGAAAGGGCTCCTCGTGTCCAGCGCTCCCCTGTATCCAGCTCTCTGCCGCTAATCCAGTCCTTCCCCGTCAGGGCGCTTCCCAGTTCAGCAGATGCCAATGCAATGCCCAGAACTGCACCGGCTGGTGGACAAACCAGACCGACTACTAGGGTCACAGCGGCCAGTCCCAAATTGACCCACATTTCTTTTTCCATTTGCTGATCTTTAATTGATTTATAGTCGAAAGCACCTGTATTTAAGGAGGCAGTTCTAAAATCACTGTAGTTGTCGATCATATCATCTTTATCGCCAGTGTAGTTCACCTTGTATTTATCAAAATCGGCTTTCAGCTGCTTACCCAAAACAGTGTCTTCTGCAAACAAATCATCTGCTGTGATACTGTCTTTTTTCTTTGTAGATGTTTCAAAATTGTAGCCATCCTTAGTTGTCACAACTATTTCTGTTGAACCAATAGTATTATCGGTAGAATAATTATTAATCGATAAAGCTTCCATTGCTTCTACATAGCTGTCAATATCCACATGAAAAGGATCATCAATGTGTTCATCAACAAGGTCATGCGCTTTCCCGCTGTATGTATGGAGCACATCCAACTTGTCGAAAAGATCATTCAGCTTGCTTTTTTTACTAGTATGGGAAAATGAAATCACACCATCGACATCTTTTTCTCTGATTTTTTCTTCTGCTTCTTCCATGTATTTGTTGATATCTTTCAAATCATCAAATACTCCGTCTCCTGCGAACCAGCCTGTACCAATCAGGTTTCCCAGTCCGCTTCTCATTTTCTCCCAGCCGCCAGAGCTGGTTTTTACATCAACCATGTAACGTTTCACCTCCGCTATCCTTGTCCGTATCTGTTCATGATTGCCTGAGCCAGACCTTCGTCTGTTTCAACTGCTTTTTCTATCGTTTTCGTTACCAAACCTGATGCGCGGTAATAATGTCCAATAATCTCTTCTGTCTTTCCAGTCACCTGTTCCAAAGTTTTACAGGCATCTTTAGCTTTTCCATTGATATAAAAATTTGATTGAGCAACTTTTTCTGCTGCGGGAACGATTGTCTCTGTAAACTCAGTTAAAATCTCTTCGAGTCCATCAACAATATCCAGCATTCCCTCGATATCAAATTTCACCATTCCTGCTCCGCCAAGTGCACCAGCTACTGCTCCAACTATTTTGTTCAGCCCGCCTTTCGTACCAGCAATTCCAGCCGCAACGGCAGCTGCTGCGGCGCCTCCTGCCGCTACAGCACCAGCGGCTGCTTCTCTGGCTACTGGGTTCGCATGAGCAGATGTCCATACCGGTTGGGGCATACTACCATAATATGGAATAGACTGATAACTGCCTCCTGACGGATAATTTTGATAGCCTCCACTTGATTGCGAAGTATAACCTCCTGAACCTTGATTAACTGGTCGAAGGCCAGAAGCGGAGCCAGAAGCGGAGCCTGACGCTTGTCCTCCTGGGCGATAGATAGGGTTGGCCTCAAGTGTTTGTCCGCTTGAGCCAGGACGAGTCATTTTATCCGTTGGAACTGCTTGACCACCGGGCCGATCGAATGTATCGGCCTCGAAGGTCTGTCCGGTCGGCCGCTGCATTTTATCCGTTTTTACATTTTGTCCTGCCCCTTCAGTTACATTATGTGCTTCTAAGGTTTGCCAGGTTTGTTTGGATTCAAATGTCTGCCCGCCGGGCCGATACATTCTATCAGCAATTCCTTGATTTATTGGTTCTTGACGAACATATTTGGCTTCAAGAGTCTTTGCACCATTAGTAGAAGCCGACCCTTTTTTAATATAGCTAAAGCTGTTTTCTTTCACATTCCCTTTATAAATCAATGGATTTAAACCGTTCTGCGTACCTGAACCAGTCTGATTAGACTGATATAACGGTCGCTTTAAATCTAATGTCTGTGCAGGCCGCTTATTGATTGATGATAAAATATCCTGTCGGTTATGCCCTGTACTCGGTCGGCTAAAACCAAAATTCTGAGCAGGACGTTTCCCACCATAAAGCATTCCCTGAATATTTTGCCGGTCACTTGAACCAAACGGCTTATGCATTGTTGCTGTAGAGCCTTTACTTATCCCTTTATATTCGACTGTTGCTCCTTTAATGACCTTTGTCATAATGAATTCCCACCCTTCTATTTTTGATTTTTGACAACCTCTTCTATGGAGATATGCAGCGCCTCAAAAACTGTTTTCAAAAAATAGTATTGGCTGAACTGATAATATTTCTCTTTGGTCACATCAATCCCAATCAGCTTTTCTTCTTTTTCAAAAAATAGCCATTGAACATGCTTTTCTTCATTTTGAATATCTTCCTCTTTGAAGATTTCCAGATTAAATATGTCTTCCGAAAACAACTCTTTTTCCCATTCACGCCTTGTTGCATTACGCAATCGTTTAGTACTATACTCCATGTCTTCCGGCAATGGTTCTCTGTTTATCATAGGAACTGTTTCATACATCTCTTTAATAAAAGACAGCTGATCATAAACAATCAATTTATATTCTTTGGTACTTTCGATTTCAGATAGCACAATTAGGTGTTTTTTATCATTGGAGAAGGCAATCATTATATTGTTAATTCTAAGATACTCTGTGCTGACACAATATTCCTCCAAAGCCTTAACTACGTAAAATCCGCCTTCGGTTAATCGGCTTTCTTCACTTAAAATTTTCTTTTCTTTTAATCTTTTTTCAGCTTCCGAGGCAAAAGCAGAATCAAAAAGCATCTCTGATTTTTTATCCGGCATGCCAAAAATAACTTCTACTTCAAAAGCCTCCGCCAGTAAACTTAACTCTGCAAATGAAAATGTTTGATTATTCATTTTATAGACTCCTTACTTTAGAAGGCTCTGAAAGATTATCAAAAGAAGAAATATTACTTTTTAAATTTTTCACTGCTGTTTTTTGAGCTTTCATTGCTTTATTCAAATCTTCATGGTACTGATAAATTAAATCCAGATAGGCAACAAATGCTTTTTTATTTTTTCCAGTCCATTCTGTAGCCTCTACTTTTGCCTTTAAGCTTTTGGCTTTCGTCAGTGTGTCTCCAATTCCTTTTTTCATCGTTTCAGCTGCTTCAATAACCTCTTCCAGTTCGTTACCTTGAATTTCAATTTTAGACATACTACCAACTCCTTCTTATTTTCCAGCCGCTGCTTGCTTTCTTTTTTCCTGCTCTTCTTTTTTCTTTTTCTCTTCTTTGGCTTTGCGATCTCGTTCCTCTGTAATCGCCAGCTGTTTATATTTCTCATATTGTTCTTTAGCTTTATTTTTTGCTGTCACTAAATCCTTCTTTTTTTCCTTTTCACCCTTGATATAGTCATCCAGCTTTTCTGTATACTCCTCACGCTTCTGATCAAAATATTGCGAGGGAACTTTCGAATTAGACAAATTGGGAACTGCCGATTTATACGTACTAATACTTGATTCAGCTGTCGCTATTTTGGACTCAACCTTTGATTGATAGCTTTTCAACGAGTTATAAAGCGACTGATAGGTATCTCTCTTTTCCTCAGTAGGTGTCTTGCTAAACCATCCGAACATAATTATTTCCTCCTTTATTCCTATACAACTAGCTTTCCTATCTTCTAAGTATTTATCTATCTGCGAATCTGTTATTCACTTGGCTAAAGATAAAGGCCATAGTGCCTTTGCCACAAACTTTTCAAAAACGGTTTTTCTTTGCAGGAAGAAGGAGCTGAAAGCATTCAAATTTTCAAGCTACTGCCTTCTCCGTTTGTTCCTATGTATGGGGTGAGTCTCTAAAGAGATTCACCCTATTTTTTTACTTTATAGACAACGATATTTTCAATTTATCAGCAAATTCGCTTTCTACCAGATAGCCTTCTGTATCATCTGGCGCCGGCTCTTTATAGCCAAGATTAGAAGCTTTCAGCTGAGACTGATCTGCAACTTTTCCAAGAACAATTCCTTTGTCGAAAGATTTCAGAAGCTTGCTTAAATCGTCGTAGCCGTTCACTGCATTAAAGACTGAACCATACAAGAGATACACGCCGACCTGGGCGCCATTTTGTATGATTTGAATAAATAACTTCTCTGCTTCCTTATCAATATCTGCAAGGAAATAGGAGATGTTAGGGATAACGAGAACCAAAGGTTTTACTTTTAGGAGGAACTCCTTCAGATTTGCAACCTCGCCGCTGTCCTTCATATCCTCATAATCATCTTCTCTGTCTTCAATAAATTCGATGATTTTTTGACACATTGACAGGAAGTTTTCTTTTTCAGAGCTGTAGCCAAAAGCTGTTTCCTGATATTCTGCCAGATTTTCTTCCTGATCATCAAAAATCATATAATCATAATGATTTGATTCAGCAATAAAGCCTTGCAGACTATGCATACAGTTCACTAAACGTTCATACTTTGGTGCAAAAACTGGTAAATGCTTGTAGGCTGCAAAAGAGACAGTGATTGGTTCTACCGTTTCATAATGCAGACCAATCGGCATATGACCTTCTGAAATAAGCTGCTGCACACGTTTTTTCTGCTTGAATTCTTCAAAATAAAGAACTTCCGGCACCATTGGTATTTCTTCAGGGCGTTCACCTGTCCAGTAGGCATCCATTTCCGCAACCTCGTCTTGAATGGCTTCAATGATTTGTAGTGTATCCTCCCCTGCAGCCGGTAGAGCTGTTTGGAATAGCTCAGGTTCTTCCAGCTTAATCAGTCCACGCCCTGGCAGGTCGTCGATAGTCAATGTTGTACGTCCCACAATTGAGCGCGGCTCTGCATCATCAATCAGCTTCAACGCAATTTGCAGCTTGATGTTGCTTGAAAGGTTCATCCGCATAGAATTTTGACGTCCAGCCGACAATACCAGATGAAGGCCGATACCGGCTCCTTCACGGGCAACCTGTGTAATCACTTTGTCCAGAAGCTCTTCAAACTTAGCTCCCTTCATCCCTTCGTATCCATCCAACAGGATTAGGATAATCGGCTCTTCTTTGCCGCTGGCTTTTTCATACATCTCCAGACTGGCTACAGAAAACTCACTTAGCAATTTCTTACGGCGTTTCAGCTCATCGCTGATTCTTCGTGCGAATTTAGCAATTTTTTCTTCTTCATCAATGCTCATCGTATCTGCTACATGAGGCAGCTTCTTCAAAGGCAATAATCCATTGGTTCCAAAGTCCAATAGATAAACGTTCAGGCGTTCCGGATTGTGCGTACGAGCAAGGTCCATAACCACCGTCTGCATAAAAGTACTTTTTCCATAGCCTGGACTACTGAATACAGCAATATGTCCTTCGTGCGTCATGTTCACGTTTAAGGTTTCCTGCGCCTGCATACTTGGAATATCAACTACACCAAGGGTAGGTTCTAACTGTTGTTTCTCTGTTACCCAAGCTTCCTTGAAATTCGTTGGATGCAGCTCGCTGACAATAATTCTTTCTTCCAGCGGCGGCAGCCATGGTCTTGGCAGCGGCGTAATATTTTCCTGATTTGCTACATCATGAATTCCATCGATAATTGCATCCAATTCAGTTGGAATCTGTTTGACATCTTCTGCATTTTCCAGTCCGCTTAAATCTTCGCTTAGGATTTCGTACTGTCCCAGCTCATTGACTAGATAAATCGTATGATCCTCAATCTGCTGATCGTCTTTATCCGGCTGATAGTCCGCCCCGCTCCATGCACTTTGGAACAACTCATAAATTTCGTTATTCCCAACTTGAAGATAAGAACGTCCTGCCTGTGTGATTTCAGCAGCATCTGCTGTTTTCAGCATTTCCATACTATCGGATTTGTCGGCAACCTTCAGACACAGCTTGAATTTCGAGTTACTCCAGATTTG
Source organism: Enterococcus sp. LJL128 (assembly GCF_056924295.1). Lineage (NCBI taxonomy): Bacteria > Bacillati > Bacillota > Bacilli > Lactobacillales > Enterococcaceae > Enterococcus > Enterococcus sp. LJL128. The sequence goes on from NZ_JBXPBP010000001.1 coordinate 99,075, forward strand.
ATCATTTACTACCCCAGAAGGCTTCTGAGTTGCTAAGATTAAGTGAATTCCCAAAGAACGACCGATACGGGCTGTTGAAACCAGCTCCTTCATAAACTCCGGCTGTTCTGATTTCAGTTCGGCGAACTCATCACTAATCAGGAATAAGTGAGGCATTGGTTCATCGACATCACCGTTTTTGTATAGCTTCTGGTACTGGTTAATATGGTTTACGTTGTTCTCTGAGAATAAACGCTGGCGTCTTTTTAACTCGGCATTGATAGAAATCAAGGCCCGCATACTTTGTGCGCCATCCAGATTGGTAATGCTTCCCAGCAAATGAGGCAGGTTTCTAAAGAGATTGGCCATCCCCCCGCCCTTATAGTCAATCAGTAGAAAGGCAACATCATACGGGTGAAAATTCACAGCTAAACTTAGGATATAGCTTTGAACAATTTCCGATTTACCTGAACCTGTCGTCCCGGCAACTAGTCCGTGTGGTCCATGCGCTTTTTCATGGAGATTCAGATAAACAATATCATCCTTCCCGCGAAGTCCCAGTGGTACCGCCAGTGTTTTATGCGGTGAATTTTGTGCCCAGCGCTGCGTTACATTGAACTCATCGAAGGTTTCAATCCCATACATTTCTAAGAAAGTAACAGATTCCGGAATGCTGGATTTTAGATTTTGTAAATGATTCAATGGCGCTAGTAAACGAGGCAGAGCCTCCTTATCAAACCCTGCCGGGAAATGATCCAGCTTAAATGCCGTGTTCATCAATTTTCCTTGTTCCAGCAAAAGAACTCCGGTATTTCGGTCGCGGATATCAATAACTGTCTTGATATTATCTGATAAGCTGCTCATAACATCTTCTACAAAAATCACGCTGCAGCCTAATGCACTAGGGTCCTCATTAAAGAATTCCATAATGACATGGTCAAGAATCAGCTTCTCATCCGTAATCATAACTACATAGTGCGGGGTGAAAATTGTACTATCGCGACTTCCTTTGTTTTCTTCCATCGCATTTTTACGATTTTTCAGAATCTGATTCAGACTGTTTAGTACCTGATCCCGACTTCGCTGATTATAAACAAATCCACGAACATTAACGTCCTGCAGCTTCGCATGAGGCAGCCAGCGCATCCATTCCCACTGGTCCTTCTCAGCCTCAGGAAAAATCGAAATAAACTGTAAGTCATGGTAGCTGTGGAATAACGACAGCTGATTTACCAACAGATGAAGCTGCTCCAACACAAGATTTCTCGGGCCAATGTAGCCTACTGGTCCGTGAACCAGATTAGCCAGAATCGGCATATCCTCCAATTGAAGACTTTTGAGATACAACTCATAGCCCAGCTTTTCAAGTGCATCTGTTTCTTTCCCACGCTCACGGTTGGAGTAGTCAATGTTGCTTGTACTATCTACTCGTCCTAAACCAAGACGATAGTATAGAAAATCAAAATGCAGTGCTGTTTTTTCATAAATTCTCGGGCTATATGTTTTTCCCATTTCCAAAATCTCTGAAACATTCGGATAATGGTAGTGCTGACCTTGCCGCTGTTTTTCATTCAGCTGATACATTTCAACTGACTTATCGACTAGGTATTGGTTGTATTTGACTTCACGATCAATCAAGCTTTGCTTATGTTCCCTTTTATTTTTAAAATAGTTCTGAACAGAAAAGATAATCGTCATCAATGTAGTAGCCGCACTGGCAATGACCAGCATCCCGCTGGAACGCATGAATGCCATTACCCCAGTTACCGCCAGCATAGCAAGAGGCGGAACAATGATTTTTATCAGTTGTTCTTTGGGTTCTTCTTTTGGATCGCTAGGCGCATTAATAATGACCTTTTCTTCTGGTTCCCTGTAGATAATCCGCGGCGAGCGGTGAAAATCAGGATACTCATCATACATTTCATAACGGGAACGATAAATTTCACAAAAATTAGAATTTAGTACAGTTCCCTGCGTTGCATGAATTTCATGTGCGTAGACTTTCAAGGTATGTCTGTCAAATGACAACTCGTCCCCTTTTTCCAGCAAGTATTCTGTACCCGTTATCAGCTGATTGTTCAACGTAATCGTGCCGCCCAGCAAGGTCATTTTCCATTTTTCGCCGGATTTTTCTAAAACTGCTGAAAACTCAGAGTCAGCAATCGTTAGTGATGCTCCTTTTTCATTTCCGATAATAATTTCTTTTTTATCCAACAAATCAAAAATCTTCATTTTTTCAGCGGCTGTCAGTAGAATCGTTAGTTCTTTCCCACTATTCAGCGAAATTTGATGACGCTCATTTTTTGATACTGCTTGTTCAGTATCACCATTTTTCAACAACCATTCACCATCGTAGCGTAGAGAAAGCTGCTCCTCTTCCGACAGCGGCAAGTGAAGATCGGCCTGATTATCATTAGAAAGCAAAAACTCTTTCTCTTGATCGAGTAGGAGCTGATAGCGATAGCCTTCAAAATAGATGACCGCTTGCATTTTTCCCATCTAATTGCCCTCCTGCTGCGTGCTTTCCGTTGTCTGTTCGGCTTCTTCTACACCTAGGTCACGTTTTTCACGATATTTTTGATAATCATCTTCCAGTTTAGAAATTGTTTCTTCTTTTTCAGTTCCTGACATAGCAGCATCATTACGAACTTGTTCAATTTTCTGTGTAATACCATAAAGAATCAAATCAGAATCCTCTAACTTTTTCGCTACGTCCAATGCTTCATCCAAATTTCCCCGGCCGTTTTCAATCCAGTAATCCAGATAATTTTCATCTGAGCGCAGGGTAATATTGTTTAAAACAACTGTTTTCTGTTTATCTTGTAAAGCTTCTCCCTGGACAAAACTGTATGCTAGTTCATATTTTTGCGTATAAGGAATAGCATCTGTTTTTACCGGCTCCAACGTTGTAATAACTGCTTCATAGTCATTTTTCAAAAAGGCGGTATCTGTGTCCTGCATCCGATCTAAAAACGGCATTCGGAAAAACAACAGATAAATCAGCGGAATAGCCAATGCAACAGCTAAAATAGGCAACCAAATCGACAGCTGTTTCATCACTGTAAAACGTGTCTTACTGACCTTCCGCGTCGTTTTCTCTGTATGCATCACTGTTTGGTCATAATTTTCAATCAGGTACTGTCTGATTTCTTCAAAACTGCCCAAATTAATAACTGTTTGAATAAATTTTGACCCTTTTTTGATATCCAGCTGTCCTTCATACAGCTTAGAAAAATCTTGATTCCCTTCAAATAGAGTAATAATCAAGCTTTTGTACTGACGCAGCAACAACTCTTCATTAATTACTTGAGGCGGCATTTTCCCTTCCAGCCCCCGATAAGCAATAACCGGCATTAAATTGTAATCAAAAAGAATATTTTCTGGATGGATAAAAAATGTCAGCGGTAATTCCAACAGCTGCTTCACTGTTGCCACATTGACCATTGCCCGTAACTTATCTTCCTTTGAATGAGAAGTCAGCTCAGAAAATGTGATTTTTTCCTTTGGCAGCTGATAAGTAAACGACACCGCATCCTCTTCCCAATGAATCTCTGTTGCCATCAATAAAGGATGGGCCACCTTTAATAAGGCTAAATCTTTTTCTTCATGCACCTGTACCTCTGATTTGCGCAGCGTAAGCAGCCAGCTTGCCGCGTTCTTTGTATATTCATACGTATGATTCTCAATCGTTACTGCTGCCAATGTTTCTTTAGCTGATTCCATGTACTTGCTCCTCCAACACTTCTATAATATCCCCGTCCGTAATCGGGAAATCTTTAAGCCTTTTTTCTTCATCTAAAAGTATTCCTTTATTTGAAACCTTCAACTGATACTTTTTCAACTCTTTATTTCTCCCAAATATCTGGTTTAGCTCTCTGATAAAACGATAAACCGTAATATTATTGGGAATACGTAAATCAACCATTTTCTCTTTATTATCGTTATAAACTAATGTGATATTAATATGCTCTTTGCTATCTGCCATCTGCTTTTCCTCTTTTTCTTGAATGATACAAAAACAGTGCTGCACCAGTCAGTATCGCTGTTCCTATAAGTAGCGGAAGCAGCGAAGGCGGAGCAGCAGCGGGTGTTCCCGCTGTCTCCTGCTTTGCCAGTTTCACTGTTTCCCCATCGGCAAACAGCTCCTCTGTATCAAACTCCTTCACTGCCGGCGCCTCAACTAAAAAGTATTCAGCTTTTTCCTGTTCTTTTGCTTGTGCCTGCACTTCTTCCGCATGCTTCACTCGTTCTATCATTTCTGCATCAAATAGACGGTCTTCAGCAATGAAGCTTTGTGTCTTATTATCTGCTCCCTGCTCTTTGTTAAGACGGTCTGTTTTTAAATCCAGCTCATTATCCAACAGCGTTTCTTTAGCTGCAGCAGTTTGCGAAAAGGTTCCCAAACCAATAATCGAAATTGCTAAAATCAGCCATTTTTTCATTTCTTAGCCACTTCCTTTGCCTTTTTCCGAGGCTTCCAGATGAAGATGTTAAACGCTACTAAGGCAGCAATAACCAGTACATATAAAATGATTTTCATAACATCCAACGGATTATTGGATAGGATATCTGCCAGATTATTTTCACCTATCGACAGCGGATTAATCTGTCGGATAAACCCAACCATCGGATTGTTTTCCTTACTCTTACCAATCGCATTCGTGACAAACACGTAGCTGATAAATAGGAAGAGACTCAATCCGAAACCAGCAACATGGAATTGTTTCAATGCATAATGGTTCATCAGTGAGAAAATCAGCATGAAAATCAGCACCATCATAATCCAAACAATCTGTGCCTCCTTGGTAATAGCAAGCTCACCGATGCTTAACAGCGCCAGTATCAGTCCAACTAAAACAGCACTTGTACTCAACAAGATAGTTTCCATAATATTGTCTTTGAACCATAACTGATCACGTTTGAATTTATCTTTAATTCGACGGACAACCGGCTGTGTAGCAAAGAGATAAGCAATAAATAAGCTCAAGGTGAACATTATCAAAATCCACGTAAACGGCTGATTAACTTCCGTTGTCTGAATGGTTGCCTCTGCATTACCAGTAACTGGATTGGCAATAAACTGCAGCAATGTGTTGTTCGGTACACCGTCTTCATACGCATTGTTTAATACTTTGACAAAGGCATCTACAAAGCTGGAATTATTTTCCAGTTCTTTATTCAGATCCTCCATGATTAAATCGGCATTGTTCGACAAATCTTCACTATTTTTCTGCGCATTAGCAACCTCTTTGTTAAAGCCGTCAAAGACGCTTTTCACGCCATTTGCTTCTTCCACATTTTGCTGAGAAGATTCTTTAACCATTTCTGATTGTGCCAAAATGGCTTTTAATGTGTCATTAATCGAATCAATTTCAGTATCCGTTTGATCGTTCATTGATTTGACTAGATCTTCGCTGGATTTTAATGATTCAGAAGTTTCCTGCCAGGTACTCAACAATTCCAACTGTGTAGCTACTGAAGAATTTAGGGTACTTGTATTACTTTGAATTTCTCCAAGGGTTTTATTAATTTGCTCATTTTTTGTTTCCATAGATACAGCAAGATCTTTTAAGGTATGCAGCTGCGTCCATTGCTTTTCAAAATCACCTTCACTGTTCATAAATGACTGATTCAACACAGACTTGAAAACGTCAGTTAGCTTCATATCAAGGAAGGTATGGAAAGTGATAAATGGATAATCTGAATATTCTTTTAGTTCTTCATCTACCGTTTTATAGAGCTCTAAAATTTTTCCAATTTCTTCAGAGTATTCGCGTTTGGCATTTTGATACTCTGTCGAAAGAAAGACAGATGTGTCTAGGGATTGCTCCCATTCAACATAATAACCAGCCTGAGCTCTCGTCAATGCATCTGCTGAATGAGGAGCTATATCTTCAAGAGATTCTGTGCTATCTCCTGTTTCAGTTTCATTCTCTGCTTCATTCTCACTAACTGAGCTCTCATCGGTTAAAAGGTCCGTTGATTCTTCAGACATTTCTTCAAGTGAGTCATCCGTGACTCCCTCAATTTCATCTGAGTTCGTCGTATTCATTGGCTGAATAAGTATGTTTTGCTCATCTTGAACTATTTCATATCTAACTGGTTCTACTGACCCTCCATTATCATCCACTTTTGACTGTACAGCCTTGATGGTCATAGTTGGGTCTTGTACAGATTCATCATACGCAGTTTCAAATTTATAATTAACTTTAAGCTCTCTCTTTGTTCCTTTAGTTACTATATATTTCTGTGGAACAACTCCGTCAGCCGTCATTCTTTTGGCATTATCAACTGACATGACATCCACACCAACTGGAGGATTAATATACAGGTAAGAATTTTCTCCGACATTTCTCCAAGTGATTTTAAAAGAACGGTTGTATTGAGAACGAGTAGATATATTCTCTCTAAGATTCAGTAGAGCATCATGTTTCTTCTTCAACTCACTATAGTAACTACCATATCCTGTGTCCACATCCGCATTATCTGCAGAAAAATCTAATAATGGCACTGCAATATAAGGATCAAGATCCTTCCACTGATCAACGCCATAATACTTATCATTTTCAGCAATAATCTGTGCATTGATATCATTGATTTTTTCATTAATTTTTCCTGTACCGTTTAAGTAACTTTCAATTTCAGTTAACGGATTTCCTAAGCCGCTAGTCGAATTCCAGTATGGAGCATTATCATAGTGGAAAATCGATGCAAAGGCATCAAACTCAGCAGTATTCCGAACTGGAAGTAAGTTTAATCGATCCTGCATTTTTTTAACATATTTTGTATTGAACTCAGAAATGTTTTTAAAGGCATCAGTTGATTCATTATTTTCTAAATCAGGATCAGAGTTATCATTTTTCTTCAGTACATCCCTCAACGTAATTTCCGGATACGTTTCTCCTTCTATAGGAGCTTTGTAGCCAAAGGAAAGATAAAACTGCTCTTCATAGGTTCCAAAGAAATTGTCCCTTAATTTATTCAATGCTTCAATTTGTTCTTCAATATCTAATTTGGATTGTTCGAAGTCTCCTGTCAGACCAGCCATCTGCTGGAAATACTCCCCTTCTTCCATTGAAATAAAATTATTCGTAAAGAATTCATTTACCTTGTCTACTTGTCCAAACAGCTGATTCGTTTCAGAATTTAAAATACTACTGTCTAATGAAAGCAATATCTCTACAAACTCTTCATATGTCAGTTTGCCATCTGCTCGCTGCTGCAGCAGCTGTTCCAGAATAGAAGAATAATCTTTATGGCTATCCACTAATGAAGTCGTTGTATCTGTAAAGCTCGTTAATAAATCAGCCAACAAATTATTGGACTGTAAAGCACTATCTGATTGACTAGTGATTGCTGGTAAATAGTTTTTAAAATCAATTGTCGGCTGATACAAGATATTCTGGAACTCGTCAACCGAAGCCGTTTGATTGGTATAAACCTTTTCAATATTTTTTTGCGCAGTAAACAAGTTATCGATAATACTAACAACATACATATCTACCAGCTGCTGATTCAGTCCGCTGACAATCCGACGCCCGACGCTCTTAGATTCATTCTCCAATGCACTATTGCCATTGGAATTAATTTTATAATTGATTTGAACCTTCTCTGGAGAAGTACTGTCTAACTCAAGTAATTTATCAGAAAAACTGCTGGGAATCGTTACTAATAAATTATATGTACCATTCTTTAGACCGCTCTCGCCTATTCCCCGAGATACTGTATACCAGTTATGATCGGTATCCTTCTCAATCTTCTTCACATAGTCAGCACCTAAATGATAGGTTCTGCCATTACGTGTTACCCCTACATCCTCATTAACTAAGGCTATGTTCAGTCTGGTTTCTTCTTCCTGTTCTTTTTTTGCAGAAATATCGGTGAAATCACGATTCATAAATATAAGGGTAATAAGAAGGATCACTACCATCCAAACAGACCTTAAAATATAATAAAGTTTCTTATTATTCATCTCCACTCTCCTAAAAATAAAATAAAAACTATTTATAACTAAAAATATAATTACATAAAAAACTAAATAAACTTCTATTAAAAAGATAAACTATTTTTTGGATAACAAAAAAGAATAGGGGGAGGTTGAACCCCCGCTCTATTCCTTCTGCGTTACTTTCATTCGTTACAAAAGTAACCGTTGTTTTTATTGTAAACCGTAAACTTTTGAAAGCTGTTCATCAGTTTCTCTCATGATTCTAGCGCTTTCGTTCAGTTGTGAATTGATATCTCTTAATAATTCAGCAAAATGTTGTACTTTTGGTGACAGTTCTTGGAATTGAGCATCAAATTGTCTCGCAGCTTCACCTTCCCAGATACCAAGGATTACTTGCTGTTCGTTTGTTAAATTTTGTAGTACTTGATCGATATCATCAGCACCTGTACCATATTTCTTTGCTGAATCTTCTAAGGCACCAAAATCCATTTTCATATTACCAGCCATTTTACATTCCTCCAATTATAATTAATATTTATATAGAAAGTTTCTTATTCTTTCTAACAGAGTAATTTTACCATACTTCTTTATTCATGGCATCTAAATGTAAAAACTTGCAGTTTATAAGTAAAAAATAGCGTATTATACAAATTTAATCATTTCGTTCAATCTGTTCGTTAGACGTTCTAAATTACTTTTTATTTTCACTAAAAAAACAAAAAAAAGCAGTACATTTTTTCTAGTATAGAAAAAATATACTGCTCTTTTTGATTTCTATTAAATAAATAGAAAACTACTTTATTGATTTTACTCTTCTTTGATTTACAAAAAAAGCATATTTTGATTTCAAATCTTCTTTAAAGGTTCTACTAATAGAAATAGCAGCTTCGCTGATCCCAGTTTCACTTTTCGTTCGAACGAATACCTCGCCATTGACCACTTTCGTCACATAGTTAAGATTGACTACATAGCTGCCGTGAATCCGGATAAACAAATCAGGATTTAATTTATTCATAATTTCAGACATTGTTAAATAACTCTTATAGATTTCATTTTCTGTGTGGATATAGGCAATTCTGCCTGACTTTCCGATATATGAAATATCATTCATTGAAAGAAGAAAGTTTCTTTTCTTAAAGGAAAACTCAAAATAAGGATGAATGGTATTAAAATATCTACGGGCCCGTTCAACTGTTTCTTTTAGCGTTTCAAATAGAACTGGCTTTAGCAGGTAGTCAAAGGTTTGAAATTTGAATACCGATGCCATCTTCTCCATATCCTCTGATAGAAAAATAATTAACGCTTCAAGATTACTCTCTCGTATAGCCTCAGCAGCTTCTATCCCTGAGAGCTGTTTTCCTTCAACTGCTAAAAAATAAATATCAAACCTTTCTTCCTCTACTCCTATTGCCTTTAACAAGTCTAGTCCACTATCAAATGTAGCCAGTTCATGTTCTTGACTTGCCAGCGACAATAACAGAGATTGTAAAAGATTCAAATCATCAATATTTTCATCAAATAATGCAATTCTCATTTCCCTCTCCTCCAGCAACCTTTTTCACCTTTTTAATTAGAGCTCCAACATGCTCTATATAGTTATAATACCACAAAAAGCCGAGAATTATTCTCAAAAAATGAAATCATTATCTTTTTACTTCGTTTATTTCACCTACAAAGGAAATAAAAAACAGTCTAAAGAAAATTTCTTCAGACTGTTGCAGTGATTTCATGTTTATAAAATAAAAAATATCTTATATCTTTTCAATCCAGCCTGCTGGTGCTTCCACATCACCAAACTGAATTCCCGTTAGTTCATCATACAATTTTTGCGTAACTGGACCTACCTCAGTTTCACTATAAAAAACATGGAAAGAATCAAATGTCTGGATGCCGCCTATTGGTGAGATAACAGCAGCTGTTCCACAGGCTCCAGCCTCTGAATATTGATCCAGCTGATCCAAATACACATCCCCTTCTAAAACTTCCATCCCCAGCCGATGCTCAGCCAGATAAAGCAAAGAATACTTGGTAATGCTTGGTAAAATCGACGGCGATAGCGGCGTTACAAAACGATTGTCCGCAGTAATACCAAAGAAGTTTGCCGAACCCACCTCTTCAATCTTTGTATGGGTTTCAGGATCAAGATAGATACAATCAGAGAATTTTCGTTCATGAGCCTGCTCTCCTGGGTACAAGCTAGCAGCATAATTCCCGCCAACTTTCACTGCTCCTGTTCCTTGTGGGGCTGCTCGATCATAATCAGAGACGATAAAGTTCGTTGGTGTCAACCCGCCCTTAAAGTAGGCACCAACTGGCATACAGAATACCGTGAATAAATACTCTGGCGCAGGATTTACACCAATCCCAGGACCAATCCCAATCAACAAAGGGCGAATATATAATGTCGCACCTGTCCCGTAAGGTGGAACATAATCACTATTTGCTCGTACCACCTCTTTTACTGCTTGAACAAACTTCTCTTCCGGCACTTTAGCCATTAATAAACGTTCTGCACTACGATTCATTCTCCTTGCATTTTCTTCCACCCGAAACAAGTTGATAGAACCATCTTTACATCGATAGGCTTTAAGACCTTCAAAGCTTTGCTGTCCGTAATGGAGAGCGGCGGATCCTTCATGAAGGTGCAGTGTATTGTCCTCCGTTAGTTGTCCTTCATCCCATTCGCCATCTTTCCAGATAGACAGATAACGGAATGGTGTTTTGATATAGTCAAAGCCCAAGTTTTCCCAATCGATCATTAATATTCCCCCTCATTTTTCAGAATATTGTAACATATTCTCTTATTGATTGTTAGATTTTTCTGAAAATTTTACTGAGAAAGCCAACAAAGCTGGCAGGTTTTCAACTTTTTGGGTAAAATAGAGAAAGTGTCATATTAAAGGAGGAAACACTATGTTTCTACTTCAACAAAGAACAACGTTACAGAGTACCACAGATTCATCAGGTCTATACATAACAGAAGAAACCGTAAAAAAAGTCAATGCTTTCCAACGGTACTGGCAGTCCATTGACTGGGATAAGATTACCGCAGTCATCATTGAAAAAGTCATTTATATTGCCTTTCTCATCCTTTTATTCTTATTAATTAATCGAATAGGTAAAGCCTTAATCAATCATTTATATAAAAATCAGATTGGTAAAAAGCAATCACTCAGCAATAGCCGTGTTAATACGCTGCATTTATTAACAAGAAATGCTTTTCAATACACGCTGTTTTTCTTTTTTATCTACTCCTTGTTAAGTGTCATTGGCGTACCGATTGGATCGCTGCTGGCTGGAGCAGGTATCGCCGGTGTCGCCATTGGTTTAGGAGCCCAAGGCTTTATGAATGATATCATTACTGGTTTTTTCATCATCCTTGAACAACAGATGGATGTAGGAGATTATATTCGTCTGCTAGCCTTGGATATTGAAGGAACGGTCACTTCTATTGGTCTGAGGACAACCCAGCTAAAGTCATTGGATGGTACCGTCCATTTTATTCCCAACCGCAGCATCGTAACAATCAGCAATCTTTCACGCTCCAATATTCAAGTTATGATTGATGTTCGCATTGTTCCAGAGGAAGGGATTGAGCAAATCCAACAAACAATCACTGAAGTAAATGAACGGCTTGCTGCCAAGCACGAAGAAGATATTCAGAATGGACCAACACTTTTTGGTATGGTTGATTTAGGTAACGGCAACTTTGCCATTCGTACGATTATGTATGTTCTCAATGGTAAACAGGCTTCCATTAAAGAAGATTTTCTTTCTCAATATGTCGTTGCTTTATCCGAAGCAGGCTTCAGTATTCCTAACAGCCCAATTACGATAAAATAAAAAAAAACTACCCATTGAAAAAGTGGGTAGTTTTTTAGCTGTTTTATTCAGTTTCTTTTTTCTTTAACAACAAGAAACCAGCGTAAGCAGCCATTGAGGTTCCAACAATCAATGCCACAGCACTCGACTCTTCACCTGTTGCAGGTAGTTGGTTTTCTGTTTTAGTAGTTGTATTCGTTAGCGGCAGAATGACCTGCTCTGGAGCGAGATTATTATGAACAACAGGTTGAACTATAGTCGCAGGAGGAACAACATTATTTATACCAGGCAATTCTTCTATAGTAGACAATGTTTTATATCTAAATACAAGTGTTTCTCCCCCTATAATAAACGTATATAAATAAGGAAAATCATTCGCTGTAATAGGATTACCTTCTATATCCAACAAATCGTCAAAACCAATTAATTCTCTATCAGAGAAAATTTGGGGATTAATCCAAATATGATCATCCCATTTTTTTCTGTGTGTCTCAGAATAAAACTGATTACCATTTTCGTCCACACATACAATATTCAAATCGTATTCCAATCTAGTATATTTTACATGGAATAATTCTGTTCCAGAATTACCGAAGATACCAGTTATAGGTCCGCCCTCATAAATATATCCTCTAATTTCCGGTGGATTAAATGTATACTTTTCTCCAGGAGTTCCAGTAATATATGGTACCGGATAACCTCCAGTAATGATATAATTTTGATCATCAACATAATTAAAGACAACACTTGTATCAGTTGGAAGAGATAATTCTACAGTTAGTACAGTCAAATCTGATGACAAATAACCTTGTACCGAACCACTAACTGCAGAATTATTTGAAGTAATACGTATATCTGAAATTGACGAAACAACATATCCTTTTGGTGCAGACATATTCCAAGGCTCTCCATCAAAACCTACAATTTCTTCCACATGAATCAAACTTCCATTGTGGATAAAATTAATTTTCATTGTTACTGCTGCAACTTTTTGAGTTGCAACTTCTTCAGCTGCCAGCTCTTCAACAACTTCCGGCAATACAGCTTCTTCTGTCGTTTCAGTTTCAACTGGCACCTCTGCCTCTTCTGTTGTTTCTTCAGTCGTTGTTTCTGTTTCTTCTGAACTTTCATCTTCTGTAGAAGACTCTTCTGTTGTTTCTGTCCCCTCAGTCAACTCAGAGCTTTCGGTTGTTTCTGTTGTTCCTTCTGGGAGTTCAGTCAACGAGTTTTCAATCGCTTCTTGTACAGCTTCACTGGAAGCTGCATCATAAGCAGGTGTTCCTTCAGCAAAAACTTGTTGTGCACTTAATACCGTTGGGCAACATAACGCTGCCAACGCAACACAATACAATACTTTTTTCATTTTTTCTCTCCTTAATGTCAAAGATACATATATTTTAGCATAGACATTTCCGGAAAGAAATAGATTTTTTACAAAATCACATTATAAACCGCCAATTTAAGCAATTTGTAGACAAAAAAGACCAGAGACACTTCATTAAGAAGCATATCTGGTTATTCTTTTTATAACATTTTACTCATTTATCTAATGACTGTAGAAAATTCCCAACATGTTCTACAGCAAATGGCAGGGCTTCTTCTTTGGGCTCAAACCGTTCAGAATGAAGCCCGTACAAGCTTTCCACTCCTAGCCAGAACATTGTTCCAGGCACTTTGGATAGCAAATAGCCGAAATCCTCACCGGTCATGGCAACCGGTGCCTTTTCAAATACAACATCCTGCTCATCCTGCATAAACTGAACAAACGTTTCTGTTGTTTTCTGATTATTAATTACTGGTAAATAGCCTTTCTGATCAAGAATCACATCTATTTCACAATTAAAAGACTGACTGATGCCGGCTGCCAGTTCTCTAATTCTTCGCTGAGTCAAAACATTGCTCTCATCAGTCAATGTGCGAATAGTTCCAGTGATCCTCGCTTCCCCTGCTATTACATTATTCGTTGTTCCAGCGTTAAAAGTACCGAACGTCACAACTCCGCCTTCCACAGGGTTAACGTTTCTACTGATAATCGTCTGCGCCTGCTGCACAAAATTAGTCGCTGCGATAATCATATCATTCGCTACATTTGGAAATGCCGCATGGCCGCTTTTCCCCTTAAAATGAAGCCTAACTTCACAAGTCGCGGCAAAAAGCGTACCGCTTCTGGTTGCCACCGTTCCTACTGGTAAATCAGGATTCACATGTAAGGCATAGAATTCATCTGGAAGCCAATCGCCAAAGACACCTGCTTCATACATCAGCATCCCTCCTGCTTCATTTTCTTCCGCAGGCTGAAAAAGGAATAGATAATTATTCTTCGGCTGTTCTCTAGACAGTTTTTCCATCAAGCCTAAACCAATGGTCATATGAAAATCATGACCACAGGCATGCATTTTCCCTTCATGTACTGAACGAAAATCTGATAGAACCTCTTCTGTAATAGGCAAGCCGTCAATATCCGCACGCCAGCCAATCGTTTTTTCAGGATTATAGCCCTGAACGAAAACTAGTGTACCTGTCTGCCAGGTTTTTATCTTCATATACGAGGTTTTAACAGCGTTAATCTCTGCCAATAGATAGCGCTGCGTCTCAACTTCTTCAAGACCAATTTCCGGAATTTGATGAAGTGCTCTTCTAATCTCACTTAACCGTTCCTGTATCACATTCTTTTCTCCATTCTAACCGACTATAATGGTATCTCCGATAGACAAATAGAGCATTCTTATCCCCTTGTCTCCCTAAAATCAAATAAACGGTGTGCCAGAAGCCATCTCTTCGGCAATAAGGCAAACTAACTATACTGAGAACTGGGGAAGCACCTGTTTGCTGTTAATCACCAGCTACTCGATTCCTTCACAGTGTCTCTTAACAATTTTCGATATAGTCCGCTTTATTTCTTGAGACAGAACACTCCGGTCACAACCTCTAGCTTTGATGCTTATAATTTTCGCAGTTCATCCATCATATTTGTCTTGCCTTTTGTTTTTTCATCAATGTCTTTAATCTTTCTCGCCGGCACACCAGCAACAACGGTATTTGGAGCAACGTCATCTACAACAATCGCTCCCGCAGCGACCACTGCTCCTGCTCCGACACGAATTCCTTCTAAAACGACTGCATTTGCGCCAATCAATACATTGTCCTCAATAACTACTGGCTCTGCACTAGGCGGTTCAATCACTCCAGCGAGCACAGTTCCTGCCCCAATATGACAGTTTTTCCCAACAGTAGCTCGTCCGCCAAGTATAGCACCCATATCAATCATTGTTCCTTCACCAATCACAGCACCAATATTAATGATTGCACCCATCATAACTACTGCATGATCACCGATTTCTACTTGATCTCGAATGATAGCTCCCGGTTCAATTCGTGCATTGATTTCTTTCGTATCTAATAAAGGAATTGCGGAATTACGGCTGTCATTTTCAACAACATAATCTTCTATTACTTCTTTATGCGTTTCTAAAAACGGCTGAATAACCGACCAGTCTCCAAACAAGGTTCCTGTTTTGCAATTTGTAAAAGCTTTAACACCTGTTGGATATATCAGTTCCTTCAATCGCCCTTTTAGCGTTACTTTAACTGGTGTTTTCTTTTCTGCATTCCCGATGTAACTAATAATTTCATACGCATCCATCCCGTTAACTCCCTTCAGTTTCTAACAAACAGCATAACAAATAAGCAGCTAAAAGTGAATCAGCAGCAACTAGATTGCCTGACCTTCCTCGTCTTCATTCATTTTAGGCAAAACGATATTATGCTTTTCCAATTCATGTGCCATATGGTTGACAGCCTTCAGCAGTTCTTTTCTAGTAATGATTCCTTTAAAGCATTGATTGTCGTCAACAACCGGCAAGAAGGGAGAATCTACCAGTAAATGCAGGATATCTTCTAAATCCCAGTTCTCGCCAATTACAGCTACACCGACTTCCATAACATCTGCAACAGTAAATTCCTGTAGTTTTTCCAAATCGACAGAAGTTAAATCGAACATCTTATCCACTACATCAGCTAAACTAATCAATCCAACGAAACGATCTCCTTTGTCTAATACAGGAATCTTCGAATACCTTACCTGTGATAAGACAAGCAGCGCGTGGTTCAGCGGATTTAAGCACATCACATTTGCAACATTCTCTGCTGGTATCATAAATGTTTCTTTTTTTTCAAGTAATAATTCTTTAACAGCATTTCCAATCATTGGAGTGCCTCCATTTCGTTTTTTACCCTACAAGTTACATTGTACAAAAAAGAAAGTCGAATGTCTTCAAATTCGCAGTTTTTTCACATTCGTTTAAAAAATTTTACATTTCAGTTCCCCTTGACTTTTTTACGGAAAAACATCTGTATTTCTTATAGTTCTTCATTTGCTGTTCTGATGGAAAGACAATTACTCCACAATATATATAATATAATCGTAGTAAAAAACTATTTTAAAGCGCTTTCTAGATAGCTGTAAAATACCAAACTATAATTTTGAGTGTCCTGTCGTTTAACTATAAAAAAGGGAAAACAATAAATTCCCACCTCTTAGTACATCCAAATCCGAAGCAAAGACAAGCCCCAAAGCTGTTCATTCGGAAATAAGCCGTACTATACAAAAATGACTCCACATGGACATTTTCAATACAGTACAGCCTTTTTCTTGAAGCAAAACATTTTTGAACTAGCATTTCTCTTATTATTTGTTAAATTTAAAGTGAAGTTTTGAAACAGCTTCAAAATTGCGGTCATAATACTGAACCTCAAAGTTATCTGCTGTACTTTCAATCAGTGCGTAGGACTGTATCTGAATCGGTCCTCTTGGCAAACGGATACTACCGGGATTTAAAAACAAGCAGTTCTGTCTCATTTCACAGCCGATTTCATGTGTATGACCAAACAAAGCAATTGTTGCACCAGCTTCTTCCGCCTGTAAAGACAGCTGATTCAGACCAAAACGAACATTGGAAAGATGTCCGTGGGTCATGAAAATGATGTCTTGCCCTGTATTTTTTACAGCTGTATCAGGAAATCCAGGACCGTAATCACAGTTCCCTTTTACTACCGCAGTAAAATAATCCCAGAGATGATCTGACGCTTCAAGTTCAGAATCACCACAGTGAAACATTTCATCAACTTCATCCTTATATCGGTTGACCAGCTGAACTAAGATATCCCGGTCACCATGATTATCACTTACTACTAAATACTTCATCTATTTCCTCCTGTCGGTTTAGTTCTTCAGCCAGCTTTCCCATTCATTTTTTAGTTTGGCAACAGCCTTCCCGCGATGACTGATTTCATTTTTCACTTCTGAAGGAAGCTCTGCAGCTGTTTTTCCTTGTTCAGGGACAAAAAACAGTGGATCATAGCCAAAACCATTTTCTCCTCTTGGAATCGTACCGATTTGCCCTTCCCAGTCCTCTTCCACCACAAGACTTTCTTTATCTGGAGCCGCAAAAACCAATGTACAATGGAAACGGGCTGTTCGTTTGTCTTTAGGAATTTCTGTCATTTCATGCAATAGTTTGGCGTTGTTGGCGGCATCACTCTTAGGCTCCCCAGCAAAACGAGCAGAATAAACCCCAGGCATCCCATGCAGTGCATCTACAATTAATCCAGAATCATCGGCCAAAACTGGTTGTTGTAAAATTGAAGCAATTGTTTCTGCTTTTAGCCGGGCATTTTCTTCAAAGGTTGTGCCAGTCTCTTCCACATCAGGAAGCTCTGGATAATCCAGTAGTGTTTTTACAGCATAGCCTTTAGAAGCAAACAAACGTTTAAACTCTGCCGCTTTGCCTGGATTAGCAGTCGCTATGACAATTGTTTTTTCATCTGCAGTATTCTCTACTTGAGTAGATTGAAACAAAACATTTTTTTGCTCCCCTATTAGTTCACTGATTCCCGTTTTTCCATAAAAGAGCATGCTGTTCAGCTCTTCACCAGAAAAAGTTGCTTCTTCCCCTGTTCCCTGAATCTCCACAAATTCTCCTGATTCAGTCATTACTAAATTCATATCAACTTTTGCTGAAAAATCTTCTTCATAATCTAAATCAAGTACACAGTGACCATCTGGTAGAATTCCTACGCTGACAGCAGCTAAGTGCTCCTTGATTGGATCTTCCGCCAATACACCAGTATGGAACAGCTTATCTACAGCTAAACGCATAGCCACAAACGCACCAGTAATACTTGCAGTACGCGTACCGCCGTCCGCCTGAACAACATCACAGTCAACAATAATACTACGTTCGCCTAACGCTTCCAAATGAATGACAGAGCGTAACGAACGGCCAATTAGCCGCTGAATTTCCATTGTTCTTCCAGAGAGCTTACCTTTCGCACTTTCTCGTATGTTTCTAGTATTTGTTGCTCTAGGAAGCATGCTGTATTCTGCGGTCACCCAGCCGGTTCCTTGTCCTCTCAAAAAGGGCGGAACTTTTTCCTCAACGGTTGCCGAGCAAATCACTTTTGTATCGCCAAATGAAATAAGTACAGAGCCTTCAGGATGTTTGAAGACATTTGTTTCAATCGTTATTTTCCGCAGCTGGCGTTCATTTCTTCCGTCATGTCTAATCATATCTCTATCTCTCCTCCAGTTTTACATGGTATGCATCAATCGTTTCCAGTTCAAGCCAGTCATTGGCAATCTTTTTAAACATGGCTGCTGAACCAGTTGTATAAAATTCATTTAGCGGCTGAACGGACTGAGGTGCAGCGGATAAGTTAAAGTAATCCAACAGCACGCTGACTTCACTTACTGTTTCTGCTCCAGAATCAATCAGCTTCATTTGACTGCCCATAAAATTTTGGATTAAGGGCCGCAGTAAGGGATAATGAGTACAGCCTAATATTAATGTATCCAACCCTTTATTTTTTAGTGGCCTTAGTGTTTCAGACACAACTTTTTTTGCTACAGAAGAGTGATATTCACTACTTTCTACAATCGGTACAAACTTTGGACAAGCCAAACTTGTAACTTGAACAGCAGGTACTTTTCCCTGCATGGTAAACTTATAGGAACCGCTCTTAATAGTACCTACAGTGCCTATTACACCAACCTTATTGATTTTAGTGGCTTTTAGTGCAGCTCTTGATCCTGGAAGTATCACACCTACAACAGGTATATCCAGCTTTTCTTTTATTTCTTCCAAGGCAACAGCTGTTGCTGTATTACAGGCAATAACCAGCATCTTAATATTTTTCTTCAATAGAAAAGAAGTCATTTCCCAAGTAAACTGAACCACCTGTTCTGCTGGACGAGGACCATAGGGACAACGTGCTGTATCACCTAAATAAATCAACCGTTCATTCGGCAGCTGTTTCATTGCCTCTTTCATAACCGTTAATCCGCCCACACCGGAATCAATAAATCCAATTGCTCCATTATTCATCTATATCAAACCTTTATCATTTTTTTCAATACCCTTATTCTCTACTTTTTCAAAGACTTTTTCAAGCATTAATCCTCTATTCTCATTTTATCCTACCATACTATAAGCAGATTTTTCTTCGTTCAGTTTTCACAAAAAAACTAGTATTCCTTAAAAACTTATGTTATAATTTCTAACATTAACAAAAGAAAAGAATTATGATAAAAGCATTAACTTTTAAGTATAAATGTTTTTACATTAGTGAAAACAATCTGTTTTTATTAAATTATCATTAAAATAGCCAGTATCCGACTAGTCAAAGCAACTATTCTGAATGAAATGCTCCTCTGATTTTTCCTTCCTTCTCTTTCTTTTCGTTATTTTTCATCACATTTCATACCTCAGAATAGATACTATTATACATAAAGGAGAACGTTTATGATTTCATTAGAACATGTTAACAAATACTTTGGGGACCATCATGTGCTAAAGGATATTTCCTTTTCAGTTGCAGAGGGTGAAAAAATTGTTATTATTGGTCCTTCCGGCTCTGGAAAAAGTACATTAATCCGCTGTATCAATCGTCTGGAAAAAGTAACTGATGGACATATCCTAATCAACGGTACAGACATAACTGAACCAAAAGCACCTATTCAAGAAATTCGGCAAAAGGTCGCTATGGTCTTTCAGAACTTCAATTTATATGCCCATAAAACAATTATTGACAATCTTACCTTAGCGCCAATCAAAGTTAAGGGCATCAGTAAAGAAGAAGCCACTAGAACAGGGATGGAATATTTAGAGCGTGTTGGTTTGGCGGATAAAGCAAAAGCCTTTCCTGCCCAGCTATCTGGGGGACAGCAGCAGCGTGTGGCAATTGCCCGCGTACTAAACATGCATCCTGAAGTTATCTTATTTGATGAACCAACTTCTGCCCTTGATCCGGAAATGATTCAGGAAGTTCTAGATGTAATGGTTGATCTTTCAAAACAGAATATTACGATGATTTGTGTTACACACGAAATGGGCTTTGCCCGTCAGGTGGCAGATAAAGTCATTTTTATGGATGACGGACAAATTGTTGAAACCGGCACTCCAGAACACTTCTTTACAAACACCCAGAATGAGCGGGCAAAAGAATTTTTGAGTAAAATTATTCATAATTCCTAAAGGCTGCTCTTTTCAATGTAATTGTAGTAATTTACAGAAATTAGTTTTTAATCACTTTACATTAGTTTATTGTTAAAAAATTAGGAGGTAGTTTATTATGAAAAAAACTAAAAAAATACTGGGCGGCTTATCACTTCTTCTTTTACTGGGATTAGTTACAGCCTGCGGCGGCGGTGAAGATGCTGCGTCAAACTCAGGTGCTTCAGCGCTAGATAAAATTAAGGATGCCGGCGTAATAAAAGTTGGAATTAAAGAAGATGTACCTAACTTTGGCTATATGAACCCAGATACAAACAAAAATGAAGGAATGGAACCTGACATTGCACGCAAAATTGCGAAAGAACTAACTGGTAGTGAAGATAATGTCGAATTTGTCGGAGTAACCGCAAAAACGAGAGGTCCGTTATTGGATAATGGCGAAATTGATATGGTTATTGCAACTTTTACGATTACAGATGAACGGAAAGAAACCTACAATTTCACTACACCTTACTATCAGGACGAGGTTGGCTTTTTAGTCAGAAAAGCGGATGGATTAACTGATACAGCGAGCCTTGACGGTAAAACAATTGGTGTAGCACAATCTGCAACAACTAAAGAAGCGATTATTGCAGAAGGTGAAAAGCTGGGTGTCTCTTTTAACTTCCAAGAGCTAGGTTCTTATCCCGAACTGAAAACAGCATTAACTTCTAAACGCATTGATGCTTTCTCTGTTGATAAATCTATTCTGTCTGGTTATGTTGATGACAGTACAGAAATTTTAGCAGATGGTTTTTCTCCGCAGGAATACGGTATCGCAACGAAAAAATCCAACACTGAACTAAATGATAAATTAAATGATTTGATTACAAAATGGCAGGATGACGGATCATTAGAAGAAATCTACAAGGCATGGAACCTGAAGTAAGCTTCTACTTCACCAGCGTTTTGTATGGATGTAGGAGGGAAATTATATGCCATCTTTTATAGCTACCGCCTCATGGATGACTGAAGGGCCATTTGCTCTTCATCGCTGGCAGGCTGTTTTAACAGATTGGCGTTTGTTTGCAGACGCCTTCCTGTATACTATTTTAATTTCATTAGGCGCCCTCGCTTTGGCTTTGTTTTTAGGGATTTTCTTCGGAAGCCTATCAGCAACTAACAGCCGAGTGTTGAAAGGAATCACCCGCGTCTATGTTGAGTTCTTTCAAAACACACCACTGCTGATTCAATTTGTGGTGGTATACTATGGTTTGCCAATGATTATGATTAACGGTAATCCTGTCTTCACCTTTTCAGCCACAACTACGGCTATTCTCTGTGTGGGACTTTATCACGGCGCCTACATTTCAGAAGTTGTTCGTTCTGGTATCGGAGCCGTTCCAAAAGGACAGTTCGAAGCAGCCTATTCGCAGGGTTTTTCTTATAGCGAAGCGATGCGGTATGTTATCTTACCTCAAGCTTGGAAAATTATGCTGCCTCCTTTAACAAATCAGGTAGTTAACTTAATCAAGAATACGTCGACAGTAGCTATTATTTCCGGTGCAGATGTCATGTTTACCGCTAATAGCTGGTCCTCGGTCAATCTGAATTATATTCCTGCCTTTGCAGTTGCTGGTCTTCTCTATTTTATTCTTTGCTTCCCATTAGCAACACTAGCAAGAAGACTGGAAGAAAATAATAAGAAAGCATACAGCAGATAGGAGGGGACATATGTCAGAACAAATTAGTCAAATTTTTACCGCTAATAATTTGAAATTTTTATGGAATGGTTTACAACTGACGCTTTATATTTCCTTTGTTGCCATTCTCCTGAGTACAATTTTCGGCACAGTCCTTGCTGTATGTCGAAATCAAAAACGGGGACCATTAAAATTTCTGGCAAGTCTCTATATTGAAATTGTCCGAAATATCCCCAACCTACTTTGGATTTATGTTATTTTCCTGATTTTCAAAATAAAATCAACACCCGCTGGAATCGTCAGCTTTACTGTTTTCACCACAGCAGCTCTTGCAGAAATCATTCGCGGCGGATTGAATGGCGTTGATAATGGTCAAAAGGAAGCCGCTCGTTCTCAAGGATTCAGTAAGTTTCAAATCCTTCTTTACATTGTATTGCCGCAGGCGATTCGTAATGTATTGCCGGCAATTATTTCACAGTTTGTTACAGTGATTAAGGATACTAGCTTCCTCTATTCAGTTATTGCCTTACAGGAACTTTTCGGTAAATCCTATATACTTATGGGACGCTATGCGCAAACGTCTCAGGTTTTTGCGATTTATGGACTGGTCGCACTAATCTACTTTGCCATTAATTTTTCAATCTCACAATTTTCAAGATGGCTTTCCCGAAACTGGGTTAAAGGTTAATAAAAAATTGAGATAAATAGCCAACGAGTGAAAGTCAGATTTCTCTGCTTTTCAGCCGTTGGCTTTTCTTTTTTATTTGAGGTTGAGGTAAAGACGGGTTGCTTCAAGCACCAGGTAGGTATCAATCAGCAGCTACTTGGTTTCCTCGTAGTGTTTCTTGACAATTTTCAGATTACCTTCTTATTGCTATGAAACACAGTGAGAGAAGAGCTGATGTTAAACAGTGCCTACTTGGTTCTCGGAGCTAAACACTTTTGTCACAACCTCCTTCAGCGATTTTCTGAATTATCTCTGGCGACAGACTATAGTTGTTAACCGCCTGTGCTGTCATCTTTCTATGCACCTTCGGATTCATCAGAAAAATGATAAAAGCAACCATTAAAGGCAGCAAGCTCGGCAGATCATTCAATGGAGTTAAAACCTCTCTACTCTCTTTAAACATACCTTTATGGAATAAACAACTGAAAAATATTTTAAGTATTTCCAACCTGCTTTCCGTCTTTTCAGCAGTGCCCATAAGTAATGCAAGGGTGCTATGTGTTTTAACGCCGGCTTTCCCTATTCTTAATGGCTGGTCAGTAAATTCCTGCTTTTCATTTAACCCAATCAATAGCTCAGGAAAATTTACACCAGCTGCTGCCGCATTGCCTGGCTCAACCATCCGCGGATTGCATTCAATAAATAATAATTGATGCTTATTCTTAATAAAATCAAATGTAATTCCACCATTCCAGCCTGTATGCCGGCCGAAAGCATTTAACTGCTGAATAGCTTCTGTACTATCACAGCTGATTCGAGCTGCTGCCGAGCCGCCGGGACCAATACCCGTTTGTTGTGAACTATGAACAGCAATCAACTTCCCTTCTTCAAACAAGGCCTGTACTTGTCCGTAGGTACCGCTTACATTTTTTTGAATCATTAAATCGCTCACTTTGATTCCCTTTTCCGCAAAAACCTGCATCTCTTCTTCAAGCTCTTGAGGGTTATGAATCTTCACCACACCTCTGCCTGCAGTGCTGAAATCAGCTTTCAGCCAACAGGGGAATTCTGACCAGCTGGCTCGGTTTTCAGCCAGACACCATTGTGGTTGAGGAAAATGAATCTGCTCACTTAATTGAGCAAACTGACGCTTTCCTTCAACCTTTTCAAAAGCATCCTTTGAAGCAGTGTAAACTGGAAGACCTTTTAAATAGTTCTTAGTCCAGGCAAAAAGCCAGATTTCTTCATGAGTAGGTAAAAGACAGGTATAGTGGTTCTGTTCATGTCGTGTACTGATTTCTTTTAAAAATGCTTTCGGCTCGTTTACCCGATATCCTGAAAAATAATGTCTACGCCACTTGGAAAAACGGCTAATTGACCACTTTGATGCCCCCATTACATCTACAATCACTCCTGCTTTTTTTAACACAGTCAATGTTTCTCTAGATGTTAAGCTGGCTCCCTCTGACATTAAAATTTTTTTCATGCTGCTTCCTCCTTTCAAACAATCCTTCGTTAGTATAAAAGATACGCGTGTGTCAGCATGTCTTTTAAAACCTGACGGATGGACGAAATCTCATAATCCTCTTCAATAAAAGCCTCGTACTTCTTGTAGATAACCATTCGCGCGATACTTTCAATCACTAGCTCCACATGGTAAGTTTGGTGTGTCAGTTGTCGAATCCTGCCTGCTTTCATTTCTCTATCAAAAAATAGCTCTACGTAAGAAAACAGCTGATAACGATACTTTCTATAGATTTCTGTAAGTAGGGGATCTACTTCTTTATTTTTCTCAATCATTAGAAAAACAGCCCTATATTCAGTCATTCGGTCAATCAAACGATTAATTAGCTCTTCAAATCGGCATTCTTCCCTCAAAATATTCTTTTTTAACTCTGTGTCCTGTTCTTCAAAGGTTTTTTCAATCATTTTATGCAAACTCGATTGCTCCATTTCTACGATGGGAAAGGTTGGTTCCTCTGCTATTTTTAAATGAACGAAAAATAGGTAATTCCAAATCGCTTCTTTGCTAGTAAAATAATTATAAACCGTTCCAGTTGCTATCCCTGCGTTTTCAGCAATATTACTAATTTTTGTCTGACGAAATCCCTGTCTGATAAATAATGAAACAGCAGCTGCTGTTACTTGTTCTAATACATGCTTCTTCATAATATAGTCCTCCTTACTAAATATGAATGAATGGTTCATTCATATTTAGCTTACACGATTTTTATAAGAAATTCAAGAAAAAAAGCGCTTGAGACATAATTAAATGCTCAAACGCTTCTTTTAATCATTTCTACATGACTCGTGAGACAAAGTACTTATCTGTATTAAATAGCGACAAATCAAGCCGCAGAAGCCCTCATAGATAACTTCTAGCTAATAGACCTAGCGAATAGTTACACTGAACTTCTCAGTTAATGCTTTCTCAATTTTCTTCATTGCACTATTCACTTCTTCCTCAACCAAGGTTGCCTCAGAGTTGGCAAATGTCAGACTGTATGCCATTGATTTCATGCCAGAATCAATATTAGCTCCCTGATATACATCGAAAAGATGAACATTTTTTAGGAACCGGCCAGCATTTTCCCAAATACAGCTTGTCAATTCCTGATTTGTCACGGTCTCCGCAACTAGCAGAGCTACATCACGACTTACTTCCGGGAATTTAGAAACAGCTTGAAAGACAAATTCTTCTTTTTCAGCAGCAAGCAGTCCGCGCAGATTCAGCTCAGCAACATATGTTTCTGGAATATCATACGCTTTAGCGGCTAAAGGATGAATCTGACCGATAAAACCAATAGTTTTTTCATTTAGCTTGATATAAGCTGTTCTCCCCGGGTGCATTTCAGACAGTTCAGCTGTTCCTTCAAATGTTATTCCAGATTGATAACCAGTTGTTTCAAACAAGTTATCCAGCATCCCCTTCAATGTATAAAAATCTACTGCTGAAGCAGTTGTCTGCCAATCCTTATCCAAACGATTTCCAGTCACTGCAATGGCTAAGTGATTTTCTTCATCAGGCAGGTTTTTTAACGGATCATTTTCCTGATAGAACACTCTGCCTACCTCATATAGTGAGACGTTACTATTTTTGCGGGCAACGTTATAATTTATATCATCTAGCAAACCAGAAATCAGATTCATACGCAAAACTGAACGTTCTTCGCTCATCGGCCAGTTCAGCTTTGTTGGCTGGCTTTCTTTTAATGAAAACTGTCTCGCTTTCTCTTCTGTAGTTAACGCGTAGCTGATGGCTTCACTTACACCATAGCCTTCCAGCATTCCCTTTAGCTTACGGACAAAACGCTGATCTTCAGTCAAACCGGCTGCAACAGTCTCTCCTTTTGGCAAGGTAGACGGCAGTTTGTCATACCCATAGATTCGAGCAATTTCTTCGATTAAATCAGCTTCAATCGTAATATCCCATCTCCGGGAAGGAACAGTTACATAAAATACCTCATTTTCAGAAGTATATTCAAAAGCCAACGCTTCAAAAATTTCTTCAATCTCTTTCTCAGTCAACGCTGTACCTAAGTACTGATTGGCCCGTTCAACAGAAACACTGACTACGGGTTCTTCAACAGTTACCTCACTACCAATACTTTTCCCAGAAACTACAGTTCCTCCAGAAAGCTCAGCAATCATCGCTGCAGCGGCATCGCCTGCTGCTCCTACAGTGCCTTTATTAATCCCTTTTTCAAAGCGGCTGGATGATTCACTACGCAGATTGAACTGTTTGGAAGTTTTTCGAATGGACAAAGAATCAAACAAAGCGGATTCCAAGGCTACAGTTGTTGTTTCTCCTGTAATTTCAGAATTAGCACCGCCCATAACTCCAGCTAACGCAACCGGAACTTCACCATTTGTAATAACCAGATTTTCTGATGAAAGCTGACGCTCGCCTCCATCGAGAGTAGTCATTTTTTCCTGTTCCTTGGCACGTCGAACCAGAATTTTTTTACTGTTTAGCTTATCATAATCAAACGCATGAAGCGGCTGACCAAATAAGAGTAAAATGTAGTTTGTTACATCAACCACATTATTGATTGGACGAATCCCTTCATTCATCAAGCAGGTTTGAAGCCACAATGGGCTTTCCTGAATTTTCACATCTTTAATAATTCGAATTTGATAAGCTGGCGCATCTGCTTTATCGGCTACTTCAACTGAAACATAATCTGCCGCAGTTTCACTTGTATCTTCTTTCAAAGCAAATTCTTCAAAAACAGGTGTTTGACGATAAATCGCACCGGCTTCATAAGCAACCCCGCGCATGCTCAGTGCATCCGCCCGGTTCGGTGTAATAGACAGCTCAATAATCGCATCATCCATATCGAGATAAGGAAAGACAGCCGTACCGTTAACAGCCTCTTGAGGCAAGTAGTAGATTCCTTCCGCATAAGCTTTAGGAATAACATTTTCTGAGTAGCCAAGCTCTTGCAGAGAGCAAATCATTCCATTGGAAACTTCTCCCCGCATTTTACCTTTTTTGATTTTTTGATTGCCGGTAATTCGTGCACCAGGTAAAGCAACGATAACTTTAATTCCAGCTTTCACGTTAGGAGCGCCGCAAACAATTTGCGAAAGCTCTTCTTCCCCGATATCTACCTGACAAATGGACAAATGATCAGAATTAGGGTGAGGAATGCATTCCTTCACTTCTCCAACCACAATCTTTTTCAATCCCTCTTCGGGAATTTCAATACCTTCAACTTCAATGCCGGTGACCGACATTTTATCTGCAAGCTCTTTTGGTGTTACTTTTGATAAATTCAGATATTTACTCAGCCATTTATATGAAACTAACATAGATTTCTACTCCTTTTCCTTGAATTGATTTAAAAAGCGCAAATCATTCTGATAGAAACTGCGGATATCATTCACACCATAACGCAGCATCGCTACCCGATCTGGTCCTAAGCCGAAAGCAAACCCGGAATATTCCTGAGGATCGATTCCTGACATCTCCAAAACGTTGGGATGAACCATACCAGCCCCCAGAATTTCAATCCAGCCAGTATGCTTACAAACATTACAGCCCTCGCCGCCGCATTTGAAGCAGCTTACATCCACCTCTACAGAAGGCTCTGTAAACGGAAAGTAGCTTGGACGTAGACGGATCGTTCGATCTTCACCAAACATTTTTCGAATGACAACTTCTAATGTCCCCTTTAAATCGCCCATTGTAATATTCTTATCAATTACTAAACCTTCAATTTGATGGAATTGATGGCTATGTGTTGCATCATCTGTATCCCGGCGGAAAACCTTCCCTGGCGAAATCATTCGCAGAGCGCCTTTAGAAAAATCATGTTTTTCCATAGTCCGTGCCTGAACAGGAGAGGTATGGGTACGAATTAAAATTTCATCTGAAATGTAAAAGGTGTCCTGCATATCTCTGGCCGGATGATCCTTCGGCAGGTTCATTCGTTCAAAATTATAGTGATCGGATTCTACCTCATACCCTTCAACAATCTGATAACCCATTCCAATAAAAATATCTTCAATTTCTTCCATAATTTGAGATAGAACGTGTCTGCCTCCACGGGTAGTTTGTGTTCCCGGAAGCGTCACGTCAATCGTTTCTTGTGCCAATGCCTCGTTCATTGCTGCTTCTTCAAGAACTGCTTTCCGTTCTTCAACCGCTTCACTCAGTAAATCTCTAATTTCGTTGGCAAAGCTTCCAACAACTGGACGCTCTTCCTGAGATAAATCCTTCATTCCTCGCAGGACTTCAGTAATCGGTCCTTTCTTTCCAAGTGTTTCTACTCGGATTTGATTCAGTTCTTTTAAATCACTGCTTTGACTAATTTTCAGCAATGTTTCATCCTTCAACACTTCTAGTTGTGTCTTTAATGACATAATATTCTTCCTTTCCCTTTTATATTCAGCCGCTGCTTGTTTCTTTATCAAGACGGATAACAGCTAGAAATCCTTGCTAAAATTGGTAAAAATAAAAAGAGCTCGTTCCTTAAAAAAGGAACGAGCTCTCGTGGTACCATCCTCATTCACAACAAAAATATGCTGTGCACTCTATTTTTTAACGGTTTCTGCCGGTTAAGTCAATCAAGACAAAACAAACTCCGGAAGTGAAATGTTCATTTTTCGATTTCGTGATCTGCTTTCAGTCTATGACAAATCTTCCCTTTTACGAATCAACCAAACTACTTGCTTCCATCAGCGTTCTTTATTATTTAATTGACTATCAGTTTACAAGAAAATTTTCAATTGGTCAACTGCATTCTTCATCAGTGACCCATTTTTCTGCCCAAACCTGCAGCTGCTTCATCGACTTCTCCAAATCTTCACCCTTGTCCGTCAGAAAATATTCTAATCTTCCAGAATCATCACAGCGAGCAGCTTTACTGACAATCTGTTCACGTTCCAGCTCTCTCAATCGTTCAACAAGCAGGCGGTCACTCAGCATCGGGATCTTATTTTTCAGTTCACCAAAACGTTGAGGTCCATTTTCCAGCAAAACATCAATGATTAAACCGTTCCATTTCTTTCCTAAAATCCCAAAAGCCTTCTCGAATTTAGGACATAAAGAAAAGCTGGTTGTTTTTACTTGCTCCATTTTTCCTCACCTCATGAAAAGAGTATAGCACAGAACTTACTATTTGTAAGTTCATCTGCTTTTCTTTTATTCAAAAGCTTCTATCTTAGTTACTTGTCTACTTAGTAAATCAATAATTACTCCACCGTTCAACAGAACCATATAAACATGACTAACTGGCTTATTCGTAGATAATTCAAGCGCTTGCTGGTACATCCTTAGCTGTCCTTGATAGCGCTGCAGCATCCGGTTAAGCTCTGCAGCATCATCTGCCTTTTTGATGTAATCTGTTTTGTAGTCAAAAAGAATACAGCGGTCATCCAGCTCCAGATAGCCATCGATGATTCCGTGAACAAGCAAATCATCCGCTGTCTGCTCAGGGTAATCCTTAATGACATCCTCGGCTTTCATCAACATCGAAAAGGGCTGCTCTCTTTTTACCTTATCCGGATGAGCCAGCAGGAGCTTTCCAAGCTCTGAGTGAAAGAAGCTTACCATTTGGGAAATATCTATCCGCTGACCAATTTGTTCTGTGATTAGGCCCTGTTCTATTAGTCTTTTCAACAGCTGCTCTAAGGTTGCTCTTTCAGGTGTTTCAGTTAAATCAATCAGCTGCAGTAGATAATGAGTAGCCGTTCCTACATCCGCCGCTGACGGCTGTTGAATCTCTTCCATGAACCGAGGTCTACTGAACTCCTCTGTTGTCAATCGGTTAACAATTCGTTCATTCATTTTTGCCTGCTGTTCTGAAATATCCAGCTTACCAATCGATTTTTCATCAGGATCTTCAAACAGCCGCTTAATTTCAGACACAGACTGATAATTGGTTGTCTGGGTTGAGATAGCATATGGATAATTGTAGTTTAGACGTTTTAATCCTCTTGTCAGCAACACTTGATTATCTTTGCCGGAGACTGACTTCTCTACAGGCATCTTCTCAAAACTTTGAAGCTTGGAAAATGCTTCCTGTATCATTGGTTCATCCATAAAAGAAACGGTAAACCGGCCAGAGTGTTCCCTAATTTCTTTCAATGAAGCAGTTGAGAAAAATGGGTTTTGACCATCAACATGGCGAACAAGCGTCATACCAATCCAGTTCATCAAACTGCTCTTACTTTGAAGCCGATTCTCCTGAGGCAGAACTAGAGTGGCAACATCTTTGACCTTTCCCCATTCTTTCCAAGCAGCTTCCTGATCGTTATAAGACCCCACAAGAAAAAGTTTTTGTTCAGCTCGCGTCAATGCTACATATAGTTTACGCATTTCTTCTGACAACAGCTTATTCATTTTTATCTGCTTCAGTGCAAGAAACGGCAGTGTATCGTATAAGGTTCGTGTATCTGCTTCGAGGAAGCGAATACCTGCGCCTAATCGATCATCAAATATATAACGTTCTTTCAAATCAGACAAATTAAACTCCTTTGTCATATCTAAAACAAAAACAACAGGGAACTCCAACCCTTTACTAGCATGGATAGTCATTACCCGCACAGCATTTTCATCTTCTAAAATAACAGGCTCCGCTAAATCTTTATCTTTCTCCTGCATTTTTTCGATGAAACGTATAAATTGAAATAGCCCACGAAAACTGGTTTTTTCGTAATTGGCTGCCCGGTCAACTAAGGCATAGAGATTCGCCTGCCGCTGTTTTCCAGCCGGCATTCCTCCTGCATAATCTAGATAAGCTGTATCTTCAAATATTTTCCAGATAAGCTCAGATAGATGGGTTCTGCGGGCCATTTCCCGCCAGACATCCAGATTTTCAGCAAATAGACGTGTTTTCTCTGCAAGCTCTCGTTCTTCTGACGTAGCCCCATGACGCTTGTTGAAAGCGAGAAAGGCCTCGTAATACAACCCTTCCTTCTGAGCCAGCCGTACTTTAATCAGCTCCTGCTCTTTCAAACCAACAATTGGCGAACGCAGGACAGCAGCCAATGGGATATCCTGATAAGGATTATCAATCAGCTGCAACAGTGCAACCATTGTGCGAATCTCAGTAGCCTGAAAATAGTTTTGAGCGTCATTAACCTGCAGCGGGATGCCGGCAGATTTGAAAATCTCTAAAATTGTTAAGTTATTCTTTTTTGTTGGCGTTAGCAAAACAATATCCCGATAAGTAACTGCCCGGTTTTCCTTAAGCTTTTTATCATAAATCTGGAACCCTTGATCGACTAATTCACGAATCTTCAAGGCAGTCATGTGAAGCTCGCCTTCTGTTTTATCTTCAATCATAAAGTCTTCGGAAAGAAAAGCAGATGCTTTTTCTTCAGTCGCTTCTTTTTTCTTTTCATAAATCAGCAATTCCGTATTATAGTTTCCTTCTTCAGAAAATTGCTGAAAACCGTTGACTAGCTGTGCATCTTCATCATAAGCAATTTGTCCAACCTGTTCATCCATAAGCTGTTCAAAGACTAAATTAGTAAAATCCAGTACATTTGCCCGAGAACGGAAATTTTCAGCAAGTACAATTCGTTTACCACCGTCTTGTTTGCCGTAATTAACATACTTTTCAATAAAAAGACTTGGATCAGCAAGTCGAAAAGAATAAATGGACTGCTTTACATCCCCCACCATGAAAAGATTTCCCTGCTCAGCATCCGCGCGATACAGCCAATAAAGGATACTTTCCTGCAGCCGGTTGATATCCTGATACTCATCAACTAACACCTCATCAAATTTACTTCGATAATAAACTGAAGCCTCGGTCGGCTGCCATTCTCCATCGTACTTGTTAGCTAAAATCCTCAAGGTAAAATGCTCTAAATCATTAAAATCTACTAGTCCTTTACGCAGTTTTTCCGTACTATAGGCTGACATAAAACCTGCGCCGACCTCCGCCATTTTCTTAACGACTTCCGCAGATTGATCCATTACTTGCTTCATTCTTTCTGGTGATAGAGTGAACAGCGAAGCCACCAGCTCTTTTATTGTTTTTTTGTTTGTTTCTCTTAATTGTTTAATTTCTTCTACAATTTCTTTTAATTCAGCGACTCTAACAGTCGGAAACCGGTCAAAGGCTAGGGCTTCCGTCAGCTGATAAGCAGCTTCTAATTGATTCTCTTCCAGATACCCAACAAACTGCTCTACCCAATTTTTTTCTTTTTGAGCTAGTTCTGTAATTTTTTCCAGTTTTTCCTGCCCAGCAGATAGTTCGTACATTTGCTCATATCTTACGCTGGTCAACAGCATGCTCTCCACAGCCTTAGGCTTCAAGGTTTCCTGATACAGAGGAGATTCGCCGATATCCTCTGCTACTTGGTAAACACTGGGAAGTTTCTTTAACCATTCCTCCGGATCTGGATTAGCTTTAGCAAATTCATAGAGAGAAAAAATAAGTTTAGTTAGACCATCGTCTGTTCGGTCATTGGAAAAATTGCTGGTCAAACGATAAAATGATTCATCATCCGCTGTATATAATGACTCTCTCAGCTCATCCCATACGTCCTCCTTCAGCAAAAGCATCTCTGTTTCATCTGTTAATAGACGAAACACCGGATCCATATCGATTAAGTAATAAAACCTACGGATAACAGACAAGCAAAAGGAATGAAGGGTACTGATAGCAGCCGTCGGCAGTAAAGAAATCTGCTTGATAAAATGCTGCTTTCGCTCTGAATCTGTTTCCTGATTCATTGCTTTTTGCAGTTCAGTTTGGATCCGCTCCTTCATTTCCTTTGCCGCCGCTTCCGTATAAGTAACAACTAGCAGACGGTCGATATCTGTCCCAGCTTTAATCTTTTCAATCACCCGCCGGACAAGCACTGTGGTTTTTCCAGAACCAGCAGAAGCAGAGACTAGGATGTTTTCATCCCCGTCAAAAACTGCCTGCCACTGATTATCCGTAAACTGTTCGTTTTCTGAACGTAAAGGAATCATTTTACTCATCCCTCAGTCCCTCCTTTCCTACTTCATTTTTCATGCGATCAATGATTTCCTGTCTGTTCATCGTTTCTATTCGATGGTAATTGTTCTCCTTCAGCATCACATCAAAGCTGCAGACACTGCGAAACGGACAATACTTACAAGCTATTCTTTCCTTCCCCTGATAGGCAGGATCCAAATTTACCTCGCCGCTAGTCATTTTATTGCCGGCTTCAACGAACTTCTCTCGATTGTGTGCCCGCAGCAAATCGAACTCCTCGTTTGTCACAAATTTTTCCTCTTGTCTTCTGCCAGGCTTAATCACTTCTTTAGCCGACTCTTCAATTGGAAAGATAAGCGAGCTCTGCTTTGGTTCAAGTGAACGGTCCAGATGCTCTAAAAGGTTTTGGTCATTCAGCAATAGACCATCAAATTGAAATTTTTTCAATATCTGATTATCCAGCTCATTGTTCCCATCAAAATTAAGAATTGGATTATGAACATGAAGATAAAGGGAACCAGCAGCTTTGGCTTCTTTACCCAATAAATCAACAGCGTCCATCAGAGCCACATCGAGATAAGTAAGCATCTGCATCGCTAAACCATAATACGCCTCAGTTAAATTAAACTTACGGTGACTGGATTTATAATCAATGACGCCCAAATAAGTTTCTCCATCAAGCTCCAGCTGATCAACACGGTCAATTTTCCCCCGCACACTAATACGACCATTATTCTGTAACGGAAGCTCTAAGCCGCGAATTCCTTTTTTACCTGCGAGCTGACCAAATAGAACCTCCGTTTGAACGGTTGAAAGTCCGCTGCGTTCTCCTTGCTTTTTCAATGCCCAGCCTACCTTTTTAATTGTCTGCTGCAGCTGATATCGAATAAAATTCATTCGATTTGAGGACGTCAGAATGTCAAATTTCCGATCACCTAAAACACTTGTCAGAACTTCTTCTGCTACCTCATTTAGCTCTCTATCTGTTAAATCAGAAATTTGCTGATTGTTTTTTATCAGCACCTTAAACAGCTGATCTAATGCTTCGTGAAAGAATTCTCCTGTTGCTGCCGGAGACAACCCAAATCGGTCTCTTTCTCTCAGCTTTAAACCATATCTGGAAAAGTACTGATATTGACAGCGATAAAAACTTTCAATTCTTGATACAGAAGTATGGATATGTTTTCCATAAACTTCTTCCGCCAGCTCAGCACCCAGATTTTCCGGTCTATTCGTGTGGCTAAGGCTTTCAAATATTCTAGCAGCTAAGGGAGCCAGCGGCTGATTGCTTAAAGAACGTTCAAGCATCTGCCAAAAACCTGAAAGTCCCAGCCGGTTCTCTGCTTTCTGCCGTTTTAGATTGGTTAAATCGCTAATTAGCGTGCGATAGGTACCCACATGGCTGAGACTGATTTCTTCGTCATCGGAAATCGCTAATGCATTTTTATAAATAGTATCAATCTTTAATCCTTTTTGAAGAATAGATAGGTAGGTTGTTGGTCGAACATCATGAGCTGTATCAATCATTCGCGGATAGGATAAATAGATTTTTTCAGTTCCAGACAGCAGCATAATATACGCCACATATGGTTCTCGGGCCAGCTTTTGCCGGGTATCCTGCATAAAGTATTTTCCATCAGCTAACGTTTCATTCATGCGACTTCGTTCTTCATCGGACAAAAGTGTCTTGTTTTCAATCTTTTTAGGAAAAACCTGATCAGTCAAACCAATGGCAAATGTAATCTTTCCTTGACCTGGATGGAGAGTATCAATATTTCTAATCTGTACCTGATCGATTGCTGTTGGAATTTTGCTGTAAGTCAGTCCCTCCAAACCGCTTGAGAAGATTTCCTGAAAAGCGGAGAATTCAAACGGCTCTTCTTTATAAATCATGACATATTCATCGATTAGCGTCATTAGTGCATCCCATGTTTGTTCATGGTTGCGGGCTTCTTCTAAAGCCCCATTGGCAATCGCCTGATTACGCCACCTCTTCATCTGTTCTTCTACACCGCAGTTGATTAGGAAGCGGTAAAACAGCAAACCAGCAGCTTCCCCTGTTTTCGTTTTTTCAAAAGCCTTAAAAAAATCAGGAAGCAAACTACGGACAGCATTTCTGACCTCATTTGATTCTTTTTCCAACGAATTAGTATCATCAGGCTTTTCTTCTTCATAGTTGTACTGGAGGAATGTCCAATCTTCTTTACGAGTCCAGCGGCTCCCCTCATATCCATAAGCCAATACAACATTTTCCGCGATATCAATTTTTCTACGCCAGTCATTGCGGAGCAATAACCAGTCTTCATCTGTTGAGGCTTGTGGGAAAAACAGCTCAGTCCGAAGAAACCGCAGAACATCCCTATAACGGTAATGGTAATTATATACAGCAAACAAGGATTGGATAAATTCAACTAAAGGATGCTGCTCCATAGACATATCTCTATCAATATAAAATGGAATATCATGAAGCTGCAGTGTTGGCTTCAAAATAGATGCGTAGGCTTCAAAGTCTCTAGTTACAAGCTGAATATCTTTAAAGCGGTACCCGTCCTCCACAACTAATCGCCGAATCTCTTTGGCAACGGCCCCCAACTCTTCTTTAGGTGTTTCTGCGCACCAAATCTCAATATCCTTTTCAGCTTTCAACCGTTTCTTTTCCTGACTGACACTTGTTTGGGCTTGCTGCCAATAAGCTGCACTTAGCTGAATTTCCTTCGACTGAACGAGTTCTCGACTGTTTTCAATATAGTCAGAAAGCACAGGTATCTGTAGCTCTCTTGCGGTTTGATAAAGCTGAAAATAGGTCGTTCCTGTACCAAAGAACAAATCTCCCGACTGTGGTTTTTCTCCTGGATAAGGCTTATCCAAAATCAAGGATGCTTTGAGCTCTGCTCCCTGCTTCATCAGCGTACGAATAAGCAGGTGTTCCTTAGCAGTGAAACGATCATAACCGCTAAGGATGAAAAGAACGTTACTTAAATCTTTCGTTTCTAAATAACTGGACAATACGCTTAGAAATTCAATATCCTCAATACCATGTTGCTCCAGCTGTTTTTCGAACGCTTCAAACAGGCAGCGGATGTCTGCAAGTTTTTGTTCAACATCCAAATCCTCAAAGGCTTGTTTGTCATTCAGAAATGTTTCTAAATCCATCAGTGCTACATTTCCATCCTGCATCTCCTGATACAAAGAAAACAACTGTTGAATAAAACCAGCTTTATTCACTTCTCCGCGAAAAACGGTTAACTGATCTTCCTTCTCAGATAAAATTTTTCTAAAAATCATTGCTGCACCCACGTCGGAAAGTATCTCCTGCTGATAATACTGCGTATGCTGAAGATAATACCAGGCTAAGCGCTGAAAACTAAAAACCTGTAAACGCATAGAGGCAGTCGTTCCTATTGGATGAGCCGATTTAGTTCTCATTTCTTTTAAGATAGCAACTTCTTTTTCAAACTTTATATGGTTGGGTACTATATAAAAAACTTCATTGTCCGGATGAACCGCCAACCATTCCAGCGCCTTATCGACTAAGGGGGCTTCAAGATTCTTTTCTCCGGTTCCACGAATAAACTGCAGCGACATTGTCCATTTCCCCCTCATTATTATGAAATCAGCTTCTATAAGCTCTACTCTTTATTTTAGCTTGTGATATAAAGTAACGCCCAAATACTTCTTTTACTAATTATCTGAATAAAAATCGGTATACATCAATACCCGATTGTTTTGAATAACTAAAAAATAATGCTTGGGACAATAAGCAGAATGTTCCTTAATGTTTGTCCAACAACTAGAAAGATGTAGTAGGCACCGAATAAATTACTCTCTCATTTCCTACTGATAAAAAGTCCTTCTTATTGCCGAAACACACCACAAAAACATCTGGATGTTACTCAGTACCTACTTGATGCACAAACGCCTGTACTTCTAACCTAGCACTTTTTTCACATATGAATCTGCGCTTATGGCGTTCTGCGTATCTATTTAGAGCCTCATTTAAAGTATACGCTTTTTCAGTTAAAATTGATAAAAATCATAAAAATTGGCTGGGACTTTAACCTGCCCCAGCCAAAAAAACTAATTTATTCATGATAAGCAGAATTATTCTCCAAACTATCAATCACTTCTCATTTCAAAGTATTTGCTGCCTGTCTGCTTAAATAGTTCCGAAGCGGTCAAACGGCCAAAGGACAAATTTTACATTGCCAAGTATATCTTTTTTATTTACGAAGCCAATCATTCGTCCATCCTTAGAGTTTCTTCGATTGTCTCCCATAACAAAATATTCCCCTTCCGGTACCTTTTCAGCATCGATTTGTTCAAGAGAAAAATCGTACGTCAACGGTCCGCCGTCAGTCAGTTCTGATTTAAACTTATCCAAATAAGGTTCCTTTACTTCTTCACCATTTACATACAACGTATCGTTTTTATACTCAATCGTTTCTCCTGGCAAACCGATAACTCGTTTTATATAAATCTTATTTGAGCTGTCAGGTGCCGGAAACGTCACAATATCAAAACGATCGATTCCTGTATTTTTCAAGGCGATGACCCGTTCACCATCAGCCAGTGTTGGATCCATTGAATGTCCTTTTACGACAACAGGGGTAAATACAAATTGCCTAAGCAGAAATAAAACTGCTGCAAGGCCTACAAAAAACGCAATGGTTTTTAACATCTCTTTTGATTTCAACATGATTCCTCCAAAAAACTTACTTTCTATAGTTTACCATATTCACTCTTTACTCACCAAACATATTATCTGTATTTATAAATAATTAAAGCTTCTTGTAAATTCTACACCATACGAACATAAAGTCAACTTATCAAATCCAATAGCTTGTTATATTTTATTATTTTTATCTATGAGAAAATAATAAAACAACTGTTTATTTAAGAAAGAAGCATGTTATAATAATATGAAGTTGAACACTGGCAGATACAACTCCTGTCCTTCATACAACTGATTTCTAATCATTATTCTAGAAATAAAACTGTTGTTTATTCCACAGTGTTACTTAGTAATTAGAAGTGATTGGATTGACTACACATTTCTGTAGTCAGCTTCAAAACGATTATTTTATAGAAATGAGGAGTTCAAATGAAAAAGGGTATAATTTTAAGTTTTGCAGCATTATGTGGGGTAATGCTTACTGGGTGCAGCCGGACGGATGATGCAAAAATAAATGCACTGGAAGAGCGGATTGAAAAGCTTGAGCAGAAAAGCAGCCGTTGGGATGATAATCTTCTTGTAGATGAGAGTGACGAAAGCAGCTCTGAAAGTGAGCCAGAAGAAAGCAGTACAGATGAAAGCAGTTCAAAGAGTTCTTCAAAAGAGTCTAGTTCAAGTACAGAATCATCGACTAAGGAAAGCTCCAACACAGCCTCCAAGAAATCTGCTGACGATGTTATTGTTTTAGACGTTGGTGAAACTGGCCAATTTTCTGGTGAAATTATTATCGGAGAAGATTTAGATGCAGGAGCTTATGACATTATTCCAGTCAGCAGCAGCAGCGATTCCTTTAAGCTTTATAAGGATGAAGCGGCTCGTGAAGAAGGGGATTACAAATTTGAATGGCTCTTCCCTGCTGACGAAGACGATCCAGAAGGCGACAGCTTGAAAAATTATGTTTTAAGAGAAGGCAATATTTTAGAAATTGATACGACGATGGAATTTACTAGAGTTCGTTAAGCATGATAGAACAGGCAGCAAATCAATCCGGACCTTCCTATTGATTTGCTGCTTTGTTTTTTACATAAATGATTAAGACTTTGAAAATTTCATTGTAAAAAGAGTGACGTAAAAAGAAACATTTGGTACACTAGAAGAAAATTCAACGACTGGAGAGGTCATCATGTTTATTTCATTTGGCCAGTATATCGGATTAATTATTTTAACCATTCTGATGATTGTGTTAATTATTTATCTGACGCTTACTGGAGGAAGAAAAGAAAAACAGGCGAAGCTGAGAGCAAAAATTGCCAATCGATTTGGTGAAACTTCAGCAGCTCCTTCTACCGAACAAAATTATGGCTACCCCTATAATGAACCAGCTGACTATGAATCAGTTCAGACACCTGAGTATACTAATCAGGATGCTTATTATACAAATTATCCAGAAGACAGCTATCAGGATTATCCAGAGAAGCAAAACTATTATGAACCGAATCAGACAACTGAAAATGACTATCAAAACAACTACTACAGCGATGATTACGGTCAGGAGGATAATTACACTGATTCTTCCTATGAAAATCAAAATCAGCCAGCTGATTATACTGAAGAAAATAGTCATAGTAGTGAGCACTATGACTCGTTTGCCAATTCCGAACAGTATCCGGATCACTCCTCCGATTACTATTCTCATCCTGAGAATCCTTCTGATAACTTGTACAATCAGCAAACACAATACTATGATTATAATGATGAAACAGAAGAAAGAGATGACCGGTAAATCGGTCATCTCTTTCTTTATTAGACTAGGGTAAAACAAGCTAAAATCCTGATAAAATCGCAAAGCTTGAAACAAGTGCAGGAATTCCATGATGCTATTTCAAGTTCTTTTAGCTAAAGAATAATCTGGGGAGATAGTCACCTGTTCTTTCTTTTTAAATATTTTTCTTCAAGCGCAGACGTTTGGCAATTTTTTCTATCAAAAATAAGGCTGGCAGCTGGGACGTCAACTCAATTGTTTTGTCATGATTATCACTTGTTTTATAGATAGTTTCCCGATTGATCCCATAAGGAATATTTAAATCCGACAGCCTGCCAATCGTTGAGCTATCACTATTGGTAATGGAGATAATCGGACATTTTTTTGTATTTAGCCGCTTAATATAGTGAATGATTTCCTTTGTTTCTCCAGTGACAGATAAAGCAATCACACAAGTATTCTGCAAAATATCATCAGGAAACCACTCAATGGGATAATTTGACGGGTCTTCAATCCGCAGAGCAGTCTGAGACAAATTAGTAAAATATAACGAACCGTACCCTGCAATCATTTCAGAAGAACCTGAACCTAAAAACAAAACTAATCCCTTATCAGACAACAACTCCACTGCCCGCTCAATCTTTCCCTGCAAAAAAGGTTCATTGACCCGTTCCAAAAAATGAATATACTGCCGTTCATCTACGTCAGCTACCTTTGCCTTATGAAGAGATTCTGTATAAAGCTGTAGCTTTACTTTAAACTCAGAAAAACCATTGCATTCAAATTTGTGACAAAAACGCTGGATACTGGCAGTGCTTGTATGGGTTTCTTCAGCTAAATCTCTAATCCGCATATAGGAAACTGTTTTCAAATTATTAGCAACGTAGTGATAAATTTCATATTCTAAAGGATTTAACTCCGGAATATAATCTAAAAATAACATCCCTCTATCTCCGTCCTTTCGGTCACAGGCTGTGACAGATTTGTCAAATATATCAAGAAAACGATAGATGTGACAACCCTATGAAAGCGTATAACATTGTGATTTTATGGTGGTATACTCCATTATAGATGGCGCGCATCAAATCTGCAATATACAGGAGGAACTATATGAATATAGAATTTCCCCCCACTTTTTTCTGGGGAGCAGCCAGTAGTGCCACACAGGCTGAAGGACGAGAAGCAAACGACGGTAAGGGCGAAAACATTTGGGACTACGCCTCAAAGGAATTCAACTTCCGTTTCTATGACGGCGTTACTACCGAGCATACCTCTTATTTTTACAGAGATTATCAGAAAGATATCCAAAAAATGAAAGACATTGGCTTTAACTCATTTAGAACCTCTATCTCATGGTCCAGACTTTTTCCTGAAGGTACAGGAGAAGTCAATCCAAAGGCTGTTGCCTTTTACAATCACATGATTGATGAAATGCTGTCGCAGGGAATTGAACCATTTATCAATCTCTATCATTTCGATATGCCTATGAAGCTTCAGGAAATCGGCGGTTTTGAAAACCGGCTGGTAATTGAAGCCTACAAAGCTTACGCTGAAACCTGTTTCCAGCTGTTTGGCGACCGTGTGAAGTACTGGTTTACCTTTAACGAGCCAATGATTCCGGCTGAAGCTGGTTATCTCCATGATCGGCATTATCCCTATATTGTTGACTTTAAGCGAGCAGCTACCGTTCTTCATCATATTGTTCTTGCTCATTGCGAAGCAGTCAATGTGTATCGAAAAATGGATTTGACAGGAAAGATTGGTATTATTATGGATGTGATTCCTGTTTACCCACGCAGTCAGAATCCTGCTGATTTACTGGCAGCGGAAATGGCAGACCTTTTTTATACCAAGAGTATTAATGATGCTATTTTAAAAGGGAAGTATCCGGAAAAGCTAAAAGAAGTATTAACCGCTTATGATCAGCTGCCGAATGTTACCAAGGAAGATCTTTCACTGATTGCAGCAACAACTATTGACTTGCTGGGAATTAATTATTATCGGCCGAGAAGAGTCAAAGCCAGAGAAAGTCTACCGAATCCCGATGGTGTTTTTTCTCCTGAGTGGTTTTTTGATAACTATGAAATGCCGGGACGCCGTATGAATACCTCCCGCGGGATTGAGATTTATCCAAAGGGAATCTATGATATTGCAAAAAAAATTCAAAATGAATACGGGAATATCGACTGGTTTGTTTCAGAAAATGGTATTGGCATTCAGGATGAAGAAGCTTTTATTGAGGATGGTGTTGTTCAGGATGATTACCGGATCAATTTTTTAAAGGAACACCTGACCTACCTCCATCAGGCAATGGCAGAAGGTGCCAACTGTTTAGGCTATCATATGTGGACCTTTGCTGACTGCTGGTCTTGGGGAAATGCTTATAAAAACCGCTATGGATTTTACCGTTTGGATTTAGAAACCGGAGAGAAAAACTGTAAAAAATCCGGCTATTGGTTTAAACAAGTGACTGAACAACATGGGTTTGATTAGAAAAGGAGTGATTTCTAATGATGAAAATGTTTGATAATCTTGCAACAAGGCTGCTGCCAATTGCGAACGCGATTGGCAATCAGCGTCATCTGCAGGCGATTCGAAATGGACTGATTTCAATTCTTCCATTAACAATCGTCGGCTCATTCTTTA
The DNA here is from genome assembly GCF_056924295.1 of Enterococcus sp. LJL128. NCBI lineage: Bacteria > Bacillati > Bacillota > Bacilli > Lactobacillales > Enterococcaceae > Enterococcus > Enterococcus sp. LJL128. Next base: position 141,187 of record NZ_JBXPBP010000001.1, read on the forward strand.
CAATATTACTGAATCTGCCAATTGAGGGCTACTCGGACATGATTGCTCCGTATCTGCAGGCTCTGGACGTTCCTTTCCGCTTTACCGTGGGGCTGATGTCTCTATATGCCTCGTTTACAATCGGTGCATTTCTAGGCAGCACTTACAAGCTGGATAAAATCACCAGCGGCTTTCTATCGATGTTGGCAACTTTACTGATGGTTGTCCCGATAAATCTTCAAGAAGGGGTCGATACAGTTGGAAATGCTGTAACCGCCGGCAGGTACATCCCTATCACGCCTTTGGGCTCTCAAGGACTCTTTGGTGCAATTGTAGCAGCACTTATTTCAGTAGAAATCTACCGGTTTACAAAAGAAAAAAATCTGGAAATCAAAATGCCGGCAGGCGTACCGCCAGTTGTTGGAGAATCCTTTGCGGCACTTTTACCAACCCTAGTAGTTATTTTATTATTTTGGATTCCAAGACACTTCTTTAATTTCAATTTAAATGAGCTGCTAAGCTTAGCCATTTCACCGCTGAAAGGCTTTTTAACAGGAAACAATTTATTCGGCGGAATTATTACTCAATTTATGATTTGTCTTTTCTGGGCATTGGGAATTCACGGTCACGCAGTTTTAGGTCCAGTCATTCGCCCATTCTGGGATCAAGCAATCATTGAAAATGCCGAGCTATTTCAAAATGGTACTGATGCTTTCCATTTGCCAAACATTTTTACCGAGCAGTTTTATCAGTGGTATGCACAAATGGGTGGTACCGGCGCTACGCTAGCCTTGGTTGTTTTATTCCTCTTCTCACGCTCTAAATATTTAAAACAGCTGGGAAGACTGTCTATCCTGCCGGGAATATTTAATATCAATGAGCCTGTGATTTTCGGTGCGCCAATTGTAATGAATCCACTGCTTGCGATTCCTTTTATCTTAGTGCCGATTGCAAATACGATTCTTGTTTATATCGTTACCGTTTTAGGCTGGATGCCAAAAATGATGGTCAAGCCGCCTTTCTCAATCCCAGCCCCTCTCGGAGCATTAATCACCTCCAACTGGAACTGGGTCGCCTGTGTCATGGTGTTTGTCTGCTTCATCGTCTCCCTTTTAATTTACTATCCGTTTTTCAAAGCGTTTGAAAAAATGCAGGTGGAGCAGGAAACGGCTGCTGAAGAGCGCGCTGTTGAAGAGCAATAGCCTACTGTGTAAGGAGTAAAAGCTATGAATTATTTTCTATATATGCTAGTCATTTTAGTAACACATTACATTGCTGAAAACTATCTAAAGAAAATGACAGTTTCTTTTATGAAGCTTTTAGGGCTTATTTTCCTTATCCTATTAGCTTTGGCCATAATCAGTACAGTTATTCATAGCATTGTGCCGATTATTTTAGGAACGTTAATCAGTGCTGTATTACTACAAACGGTTTACTTGAAACGAACAGTACTAAAAAAATAAAGAAGTGTGCGCCTGTCGAATGGACAAGCGCACACTTTTATTACTGAATAAGTAATAACTAAGAATAGTTTATTTCAGCTTTCATTCGTTTAGACATTATTTCCACCTACTATTACCTGCCTCTTTTGTTCTATACATCAGCACCATAACATCATTACAAAGCAATTTCCATAAGTTTGGTTTTATTGCTTGAAGCTGACACCTTCTGCTCCAAGCTCTTCCTCAATCAGATTCAACCGGCCCTGCTTCAGCTCATATTGTTGGTTGGCAACGGCCAAGGTTGTTGCACGATGTAAAACCAGCAACACGGTTTTATTCTTCATTCCAGCCTGCAGTGTTCTCAAAATTGCCTGTTTGTTCACGTAATCCAAATTACTGATTGGCTCATCCTGTATAACAAAACAGACGTTTATCGATCATTAATATCACCAATCTCAATAGAACTATTCAGCCGCTGTTTCTTTCCCTTTAGATACCAGCTCAATCCAATCACATGGATAACATAAATTGCTGCCATTGTCATTCGCATGATTAGATTATCAACTAAAAGACAAGGAATTAAAAAGACAATAAAAATAACTAAAAACATTTTTATCATATTTGGTGTAGAGATATTCTTATCAAGAATCGGGTCTTTCACATATCTCCGGTATTTCTCTGACTGAATAAATTTGCTGTAAAGCTTTTCCGAGCTCCTCAGCCATAAAAAACCTGTCAAAAGATAAAAAACAGTTGTTGGTAAAAAAGGTAGAAAAATCCCCAGTGTGCCTAAGGCGAAAGAAATAGCTCCCAGCCCAATAAATAGATATTTTTTCATTTTATTTCTTCGTATCCTCTCTGCTTATCGCAACTGTTGAGACTCTGACTGTTTTCTACAGAAAGCTTCGTATGCGAAACATTGCTGTTCAGCTAACAAACAGCAACTAAGAAATAATGCATTTCTAACAGTCCTTTTGCTAAGTATAGCACAAAAAGATCGCAGTAAGAATGATTATCATTATTTAAAAATAGAGTTATTTTAACGAACCAGATACTTGTAAAATGCCATCCATTCTTTGACGATATTTACTTCTGAATATTTTTTTGAAGCCTCTATTGATTTCTCCTGATAAATCTGAATTTTTTCGGTTAAGCCTACTCGATCCTTTAATTGCCGATTCATATCATCAAAATCTGCAGCCTTCATGTAGAAGCCCTCGAGAATCCCTGCATACAGCTCCAAATCTCTTAACATCACAGGAACCCCACAGTTGAAGGCTTCTAAAATACTCATTGGAAATAATTCTGCATAAGACGGCAGTAAAAAAAGATCTGCGCTATTATAATAACTGTTCATTTCAGTACGAGGAACAATGCCTGGGAAGTATAAATTAACAGGTGGTTTTTCTACAATTTGTTTGTAGACACCATACCCATCCGTCATTCTTCCAAAAGAAAAGCCGCCGGCCCAAACAAATTGAAGAGTCGGATTTTCCTCAGCAAGCTTTATAAAGTCAGCCATTCCTTTTCTGGATTGAATTTGTCCCGCACCAAGTATGATGAAATCCTTTGCGGTAAAGCCTAGCTCTGCTTTTATTTTTGTACGTTCTTCTATGTCTACTATTTTGTAAAACGCTTTTGAATTAACAAAATTAGGGATGTATTTAATTGAATCCCCGTTAAATCCCAGTACCTCCAGCTTTTGAATAAACTCAGGATTGACTACGACTAAAATATCCATTCTGCGATAGAACCACAGAAGATAGCGTACAAACAATACTTTTAACGGCCAGACCAATTTTAAGCTCCCCTCCAGGGTTTCAGGAATAAAATGAACATGCCCAACCTGAACACCTCGTTTCTTTTTTTGAAAGGTCGCCAGAAAAAACAGCGGATTAATTGTATGATAATGAGAGATATCTGATTTGGAATATTTATTAATATGTATATCAAAGTCATCGGAAAATAGCTTTTTCCACATTTGAATTAAATCTTCATAGGCACTCCCGACCCCTTGCCCCTGCACAGTGTCCGCTTTTGAAAACATCGCGATTTTAATTGTCATCTCAAATATCCTCCCTTAATAAATAAATCAAATCTAATTTGGATAAAATTAAGAAGATGCGAGTCATGATTTTATCCCTTGAAGCAGAACCAATTTGCATAATTATATTTTCAATTGGATAGCCAGCTGTCTTAAGGAAATCAAGCTTTTCCTGATCTGTTTCCATGATTTCATTTTCTTCAAAAAGATTTGAATATTTGCCTTGATTCTCACTTGTTTTCGGGTACTGCCGCTGCAAATAAGTATTTAATTTCGTTATTGAAATTTTTACATGATCTACATCAAAAAAACTGACTTTCATTCTCTAACCGCTCCTGTTCCCATACTCACCTCTTTTACTAGTAAAAACAAAGCAAGCTGAAAAGAAGTGAAAAAATGATTTTACTAAAGCCTCAGCCACCGCTGATACCATATACAGATTTATATCAGCTTTTAGGCTAATTAAAGCTTATCAGTTAATTCTTACCAAACTCTTGCAGAAATCTTGCCTGTTCCTGACAAAATGGTCATCAAATACTGGTTTTCTTTTTTAGAGAAAATAGCAGCAGGGATTTTGATTAAGCACAATCAAAATCCCTGCTGCTATTTAAAATAATCTTATTTTATACAAATAAAGCTTAACTGCCTTTGATAAAGATCCTAGTTTTCTCATAAGCCAGTTGCGTCAAGACTTTACCGCTGTGTTCCTTTTACTTGGAGGTCCCAGAGCACTTATTGAACACAAAGCATTAAACCTAGATTAACTAACTTGTATCTTTAAGCTTGACACTTTTCTCACGACTTCAGCTTTACTCCCAAATAATTGGAATTCTTAAATCGGCAATATAATAGTGTCCACGAGGCTGAATTTGAATCCAAATATCCAAATATTCTGTGCCTGGCTCAATATTCTCCCATTTCATCCGATCTGATTTCTTCGTCATTTCAGAATTTTGGTCAAAAGATGGGTTATTTGAATATCCGCTCCATTCTTCTCCATCAAAGTGATGGGAAAGTATAATAGGCAGTGTGGTTTCATAGTCATTATTCTCTTCACTTAGATAGATGGTTGGCAAGCTTCCGGCTGTTTCGATGCCTACTGATTCCAATGAAGCAATTTCATCTAATGCTGATATATCAAGCAATGGAAGCTTCTCTTTCACATCCTCTATGCCATTCATATTTCCGCTGACGTAATATAAGTCTTTCAATTCTGTCCAACCCTTTAATACATTCAAGTCTTTAATCCCATGAGTATAGCCTAAATCAGCAAATTGATCCTCTAAAGATAAAGACTTCACGCCTTGCATTTCTTTTAAGGGAGTTACATCAATTAGAGGAGCATTAATTTGAAGACTTTCAGCTGAAATATACTCAATTCCTTCTAAGCTTGAGCTTTTTGGTTTGACTTCATTGACATCAATGCTAAAAGAATCAAAAACATCCGACGTTTCTAGTAGTCGTTTAGGTAAATAGTGATAATTAGAAAAATTGTACACCTCTTCTTGAGTAATTATTTCATTGCCTTCGGGATCTCCTGCTTCTAAAACAGACAATACACTGTTCTTTACATCCTCATTTGGAATAGAAACATACGTCTCATTTGCTGTACCAGCTACTCCAAGCCCAACCGTAAATAATGCAACTGCTGCCGCACTACTGAAAAACACTTTTTTCATATTCATTTTATCAATCCTTTCTTTTATCTAAGATAAGCGTACCACACTTATTACATGAAATAAATTCCAAAAATTGTAATTTTATGATATTTTTTTGAAAAAATAATCATTATCATTTTAATTAATAAATAATGTACATAAAAAAAGGGGCTGTGACATTAGTATGCCTCAGTCCCTTAAACCCGGATAAACGGTGTTTCAGAAGTAACTTCTTCGACAATAAGGCGGAAATTCGCAAAAATTTGTAGAACAGTTTCCGGAATTTCCGCCTTATTGCTTGAAGCTGAACACTTCTGTCACAACCTCCTCAAATAATGAATCCATTATATTTATTCAGCTAATTCTTCAAACTGTGAGTTATAAAGTGATGCGTAGTAGCCGCCTTCGGCTAATAGCTCATCATGTGTTCCTTGTTCTTTAATATCCCCATCCTGCATGTAAAGAATTTTATCAGCATCTTTAATTGTTGAGAGACGATGGGCAATAACAAAGGAGGTCCGACCAGCCATCAAGTTATTCATCGCTTCTTGAATCAGCCCTTCTGTCCGAGTATCAACAGAGGAGGTCGCTTCATCAAGAATCAGAATCGGCTTATCAGCTAAAATTGCCCGGGCAATCGTCAGCAGCTGCTTTTGCCCTTGAGAAATATTGGAAGATTCTTCATTCAATTCCATATTATAACCGCCAGGCAATGTTTGAATAAAGTGATGAACATGGGCAGCTCTTGCTGCAGCATACACTTCTTCATCCGTTGCGTCTAAGCGACCATAGCGAAGATTTTCCATAATGGTTCCTTTAAATAACCAAGTATCCTGCAACACCATCCCGATATTTTTCCGTAAGTCAGCCCGATTGAAGTCCTTAATATTGTAACCATCAATCTTAATCGCTCCGGAGTTTACATCGTAAAAGCGCATCAGCAGCTTAACCATAGTTGTCTTACCTGCTCCTGTTGGCCCAACAATCGCAACAGTTTGTCCCGGTTTCACATGAGAAGTAAAATCATGAATGATGATTTTATCATCAGTATAACCAAAATGAACATGTTCAAAGTCAACCATACCCTTGGCTTTCTCAAGCTTAACAGGGTTTTCAGCAAACTGCGCTTCTTCATCCTCACCAAGGAATTCGAAAACACGCTCTGCCGCTGCCGCCATTGACTGCAGCATATTAGAGACCTGTGCCAGCTGAGCAATTGGCTGTGTCAGGTTACGTACGTATTGGATAAAGGCCTGAATGTCCCCTACTGTAATCGAGCCGTTATAAGCCATAATTCCGCCAAAAATAGCAACTGCTACATAACCCAAGTTACCGACGAAGTTCATAATCGGCTGCATTAACCCAGAAAGAAACTGAGATTTCCACGCTGATTTAAACAGTACATCGTTTTGTTCCTTGAACTCATTCAAAGAATTTTCTTCATCGTTAAACAAACGTACAATGTTGTAGCCGCCGATTGTTTCTTCTACTTTCCCGTTGATAACACCAAGATATTCCTGTTGTGTCTTAAAGTATTTTTGAGAATTTTTCACAACAATCATAATCAGGATAAAGGAGATAGGTACAATCAGAATAGAAATTCCTGTCATCTGCACAGAAATCGACAGCATCATTACGATAACCCCGATAATAGTAAAGGTTGAGGTAATCAACTGCGTGATTGACTGGTTCAGTGACTGACCAAGTGTATCTACGTCATTCGTAATCCGCGACAATACTTCACCGGTAGTCCGGCTTTCAAAGTAGTTCATTGGCATACGATCGATTTTTTCAGAAATTTCTTTACGCATGCGGTACGTAATTTTTTGCGAAATCGTTGACATGATCCATCCTTGAATAATTCCAAAAAGGGCTGCAACGAGGTAAAGACCTAACATAAAGATCAGGATACCGCCGATTTTTTCAAAGTCAATACCGCCAGTACCTTGATATTTCTTAATGAGACCATTGAACAGCTCAGTGATGGCCTTTGATAAAATTTTTGGACCCCAGATATTAAAAACAGTTGAGGCGATTGCAAAAATGATTACAAAGAATACAGGAATTTTATAGGCACCAATATAGGAAACCAGTTTCTTTATTGTTCCTTTGAAATCCTTTGCTTTTTCTACTGGAGCAATCTGTCCAGGACCGCCGCCGCGACGAGGGCGGTTTTGTTTTTCTTCTGCCATTATTCTTGCTCCTCCTTACTCAGCTTCTTCGATGCCTAATTCAGCATTGCTTAATTGTGACTGGGCAATTTCCTGATAGACTTTCGATTTCTTCATTAATTCATCATGCGTTCCCTGATCCATAACCCGTCCTTCATCAAGCACAATAATATTATCTGCATGAAGAATAGTAGAAATCTTTTGGGCAACAATGATTTGTGTCGCATCTTTAATGTTTTCAGACAAGGCCTTACGCAATGCCACATCTGTTTTATTATCAAGTGCAGAGAATGAATCATCAAAAATCAGGATCTTAGGATTTTTGGCTAAAGCACGAGCAATTGAAAGACGTTGCTTTTGTCCTCCGGAAACATTCGTTCCACCCTGAGAAATTTCCCGCGTGTAGCCTTTTTCATTAGAGTCAATAAACTCTTCTGCCTGTGCAATTTTAGCAGCTTTTCTCATCTGATCATCTGAAATGTCAGCATCACCGAATTTAATATTGGAGGCGATATCTCCTGAGAACAGAATGCCTTTTTGGGGAACAAAGCCCATAATTTCATGCAGCTTATGCAGGCTCAGCTCACGAATATCAATACCATCAATGGTAATTCGTCCGCCTGTCACATCAAAAAGACGTGGAATCAGATTAACAATTGTCGATTTACCGGAACCAGTTGAGCCAATTAAGGCCGTTGTCTGACCAGGCTTAGCCGTAAAGTTAATATGGTGAAGAACGTCTTCATCAGCGTCGCCGTAACGGAACTGAACGCCTTCAAATTTCACTTCTCCTTTAAAGTCATGATCATCTTTTGGTTTTTCCGGATCTTTAATGGTTGGAACTGTTTCAAGCACTTCTTCCACACGGCCAGCGGCAACATTGGCACGAGGTAGAATAATGGAAACCATTGACAGCATCATAAACGCCATAACAATCATCATTGTATACGTGATAAAGGCCATCATGTCACCAACCTGAAGCTGCCCATTATCCATATTATGTCCGCCGACCCAAACAATCAGCACGGAGATACCATTCATCATCAGCATCATTACCGGCATCATGATTGACATAGAGCGGTTAACAAATAATTGTGTTTTCATCAAATCAGTATTGGCAACATCAAACCGTTTCTCTTCATATTTTTCACGAGAAAAGGCACGAATAACTGGTAGTCCAGTAATAATTTCACGGGAGACCAAGTTGACTCTATCAACTAAATTCTGCAATGCTTTAAACTTAGGCATAGTAAACAGTAATAAAGTCAGCACCAGAACTAAAACAGCCACGACGGCGACGCCGACGATCCAGCCCATACCAGTTCCAGTTTTGTACACTTCATAAATCCCGCCAATCCCTAGAATTGGTGCATACAAGACCATTCTCATAATCATTACAATACCCATCTGCATTTGCTGAATGTCATTGGTATTACGTGTAATTAATGAGGCTGGTGAGAATTTTTCCATTTCAGTATTTGAAAACTGCAGTGTACGTTCATACTGACCGACACGCAAATTTCGACCTACAGAAGCAGCAACTAATGAAGCAATCAGACCAACAATAATCGCAGCAACTGCTGAAATAAGTGTTAAGCCAATCATTTTTGAACCGGTCTTAATCATGTAATCAGTTTGAATCTGTTGTGTGTCCATATCCAAGGCTTTGTATTCAGCTAAGGTTAATTGAATCCCCACTGTTTTCATTGAATCTGCACCTAAGTCACCAAGACTGTCCTTTGTTTCTTGACGAGCTGCTTCAACTTTAGCAGGAATTTCGTCTGTTGCTGTCTTGATTGAATCTGCTAAGCTTTGTGCGTCTGCTCCTTTTGCTTGTGCCTGTTCTGCTAAGCTTTGTGCTTGAGCCGCACTTGCAGCCGCAGTCGCCGGATCTGTTGCAGCCGCAGCTGCTTCTCCTGATGCCTTTGCTTGTTCACCTAAACTAGCCGCCTCTTCACCAAGTGTCTTTGCCTTGGCAGCATCCTCGGAGATTGCGGTGTACGCTTCAATGACTGATTTCGCTCCAGCAGCCTCTGAAGAGTCCTTCGCTTGTGTTGAAGCAAGCATCATCATCGGCAGATTAAAAATATTGCCCAGCTTTTCTTTCGTCATGCCATCTTGAAGCTTTAATTTGTAGACTTCGACTTCTTTGCCGTCAATTTTTTGCTTTGTCAGCGTATAGTTGTCTTCAATTGTTTGTTTTTCATCTTCGGTCATGAACATCTCGATTCCCTGAAGCGTTGTTTTTCTAATTTTTTCAGGGGTAGAATATTCAAGCCCTCCTTGCTGAATACCGACATCAACAATTTCTGATGTTAGGTTTGGTAAGCTCAAATCACTATAAGCCTGTACGACTAAAAGCGCAACGACTGCGATGACGGCATACCAGTATTTTGTAAGATGCTTAAAAATCTTCACTATTGGTCACCTTCCTCTTCCAGAGATAATTTTCGGGAGTATTCGACAAATTTTGCAGTCAGCTCAATGAACTTTTTCGTATCTTCTTCTCCCATTTGTAAAAATATTTTAATGATTTTATCGCGCATCTCTTTTTTCTCTGCATGTGCTGCCTTTTTGCCACAGTCTGTCAACGTCACATTGATTCGACGGCGGTCTTCTGGATCCATCGTCCGAACAATCAGTTTCTTCTTTTCTAAGCTGCCCAAGACAACTGCAATACGAGCACTAGACAGATTCAGCGATTCAGCAATAAACTTCGGACTGGTTGGCTCGCCAATACGGTCAAGTAATTTGATCACAATGTTTTCACCCTTATTACTCTTTTCTATTTTACTGAATGCACCATCACGATTTTGAAGCATCAAACGAACAAGCTCTTGTTCGGCTTCTTCTGCGAATGTCATAGGTCTCCTCCCTTTCCAAAATAATTACTTCATTTATCAATTGCTAACACTGTTAGTAACTAATGCTGTTTGATATTAACGCAGATAGCAGTCGAAGTCAACACAATTGCTTCAAATTTAAAAATGAATGCGTTTTACTTAAGAAATAATAAAAAAACGCAGAAACTGCTTGTAATACTTTTTAATTTTAGTTATTTAATCTGCAAAAAATTACTAAGTTAGGCTTAACAACTATACTAAATAATCAAATAAGACGTTATTCTCTTTTTCAAGTACTGTATGCAGAAGCAATAGAGATGAGGCATCAGTTTGCCTCATCCCTTGAAACTCCTATTGCAATGTCCTTACAAGTTTTCATGTATTGAAAAGTACAGGCTGCTATGCATGGCTTTTGATTAATACCTGCTTGATTTTTAGGCTACAGCTTGTGACGCACTATTTATCCTTATCAGCCAGTAAAGCCTCATTGAATTGAGCTATCTGCTGATTGTATCCTGTACTTTCAGCTTTTCAATCAGCTTGGTGGGATTGAGCAGATATTTTATTTGAAAAGATGCTCCATTATTATCAACTATCAGTGAATCAGCGGTTTCTACTGCTGTCTCTAAAAACAATTCCGGCGTTATAGCTGGATTAACCTGACAGGCTAACGCATATACACCAGCTAGATAAGGAATCGTCCAGCTCAAGCCCCCAACAGGATCGTACTGATAGTTAACCGCCCCATTAGTTCCTGCATAAGTTCGTCCATCCATGGGAACAAAGAGATAGTTTTGATAGTCTTCCGCGTCTTCTTTCATCCACGAACCAACAGAGTAGCTAGCAAGCTCATCAGGATCGCCCATTGCTGTTTTTCCTAACCCAGCCAGTCCTACGTCATAATCATTTAGAAGTGTTGCCGTCACTACAAAGATTCCTTTATCCTTGGCTTTCTTTACCGCAGCGTGAAACTCTTTGTACCCATCATCTAGTTTATTAAAACCGCGAGAAATAGAAATTACACGTATTTTTTCTTTCTCAGAAAGAGTTTCATTCAGTTCAAGAAATCGCTGGATAGCTTCAGCGTAATAGCGATAAGTAATTCCTCTAGAGTAATCGATTCCCTTCGAATCTTGCCCCCGCGCCCATAACATAGTTCCAAGATTATCTGATAATGCAGAAGCAATAAAGTACAGGTCTGAACTTGGCGATACTCCTGTCGTTTCTCCCACTGCTAATGAAGCAACTGCAGCGCCATGCATTTCAGGTATTTTTGACAGTGCATGAATTTCTTCATAATGTTTTAACTTGCTTTTATACTCACTATGCTCTGTATACAATGTCTGGTCGATGATTCCTATTGACACACCTGCACCTGTAATTCCTGCTTCATGAAGAGCTCGAATACTCAATCCAGGATTTTTTCCATTTTCAAATACAATATCTGGATTATACTCCTGAGGCAAGACAGTCGGCCAGATAGTTTCATTAGAAAACATCCCATGCTCCAGTTCAAGTAGCTTTCCTTCTAGATTAAGCTCTGATAGGTCCTTTGAGCGAAAGTCAAGCTGAACAGGTTCAGCAGCAGTTTCATCGTATCTAGGAAGCTTGGTCAGTTTTTCTACATTCTGCTGATTTGCTTCAACTCTTCTGGCAATATCAATATCTGTGCCTGCAGTTCTTGTAGTTACTGGTTGAATCCAGAATACATAAATTGCCAGTAGTGCTACTGCTGCGGCAATTAAAATTGGGATAGCCAGCAGGATTTTTTTGATTTTCTTAGCCATAATGATTCCTCCTATTTATATAGAAACAATTTTTCAGTTCTTAGCCAGATGCAACATTTTTTTATAATCCCTCTATTATAGTTCTACATAGCTCTGACTTTGACATGGGATTTCTTTCTTATCCTCTACTTAAAGTCTATCAAGCAAACCTTGCTAAACACTTACTGGAGACTTACAGAACTCTGAATATTCTTGCCACTGGCTAGTACCCCTTCAATTTTTATTGAAAAACGACAAAGATACACTCCTGACCTGAGTGCTCACAACCATTGCTAGTTAAAAACCTCTGAATCATGTGTATAAACAAAGAAGCGAATTTTAATTGGCTAAGCTCAAAAGTACCCATATTTGCAGCAGTACCTCCCCGCACTTTCTCATAACAAAAAAGAGCCTTGAAACATACTATTCCCCAAAATTAGAAACACATCCAACGTTCGGAAACACTACAAATCAAGCTCTTTTTTATGTTTATACTTATTATTATCCTGTTACTTATTAAGATACTTATTCAATTTAGAGCAAAAAGTATCAGAATCTTCATCTGAGCGAGTAACGACAATTAGGGTATCGTAGCCCGCAACGGTAGCAACAACCTCTGAAAATTTTATCTCATCCATATAATTGGCGATAATATCAGCACCATTTGGATATGTGCGAATAATCACAATAAATTTTACTTTTTCAATTGATTTTGTATAATCCTTCATGCTCTTTTTAAGCTTTTGATCCAATTCTGAATCGCCTTTTTCAACAGCTAAAAGGGTTAACTTCTTCTTTCCATCCTTTGTATAGGATTTTACAATATTCAATTCCTTCATATCTCTTGAAATAGTCGCCTGAGTAAAGGTAAAGCCCTTGCTTTTAAGACAATCCAACAGCTCGTCCTGTGTTTCAATCTCATTTTCAACAATTATTTTTTTAATAATTTTGTGGCGATCAATTTTCCTCATATTAATGTTCACCTGCTTTATCTTCATAATCACTCCGGAAATTAACATTTGGCCAATTCCCGGAGCTTTTCTTATTTACAGAAGCAGCATTGCCGCAATTAAAATCAGTAAGTTGCTGACCCCAATCACAATGAGCGGTTTAAACATAAACTTCGTCCAGGTAGAATAGTTCACCTTGGATATTTCAAGTCCGCCCATTACAACTCCGGAAGTCGGTGTAATTAAGTTAACTAATCCACAGCCGGCTGTAAAGATCATAATCATTACGTTTGGATTCAGCCCAATATTATGAGCTAACGCACCCATTACCGGAATAGATACATATGCCAGTCCTGAAGTAGAAGGAATCAGGAATGACAGGAACAGATACAGAATGTAGGCTCCAATTACAAACAGCACTGGAGACAATCCCTGCAGCAGTCCTGCAGATTTATCCAGAATAAACAGATCCAAATGTGTAACCTGCATCAAAACAGATGCTCCTCTGGCAACGACGATAATCAGAACAACAGATAAAATATCCTTCACGCCATCAATAAAGGTAGCAATAATTTCCCTTTCAGAGAAACGCTGAATCAACGCGACAACCAGACTGATGATGAAGAACCACATAGCTAAATCTCCAAAATACCAGTCACCAAAGTTTTCTCCTGTTAGGAAGGAAGTCCAGCCGTCAAAAATCGTAATGCCGAATGACCCCCATGGAATGAGAGAGATAACCATCACTGCGAATGAAAAAGCGAAAACAGATAGAATGGCTTTATGCTTACCAGTAAACTCCAACTCCTGTGAGCCAGTTTTCGCGAAGGATTCTTCCATATCCTCTTGTTCCTGCAGACTCAGTATAGTGGAGCCCTTATCTGCTTTTACCTTTTTAGCATAGCTCATCACACAATAGATACAGTAAGCCGTCGTTACCAGCCATAAAACAAATCCGATACCTAAGACAATTCCTGTATTTGGTGTAATTCCCACGCTTTTAAGGGCATCCATCGCAACACCTGTGGCAAATGGATTCACTGTGGACCCGATTACCCCTGCGCCAGCTCCCAGCATAACCGTTCCTATTGAAACAATCGTATCAAAGCCCGAGGCGACCATTGTTACTGCGAGAAGCGTATAGAATGGAATCGTTTCTTCCGCCATCCCATAAGTTGAACCGCCGATAGAAAACAGAATCATTAAAATGGGAATCAAGATTAACTCATTGCCCTTTAGCTTACGGACAATATGCTGAATTCCTGCTTCTAAAGCACCTGTTTTGTTAATAATGTTTAGAAATCCGCCTAAGATTAAAATGAAGACACAGATATCAATCGCATCTCTAAATCCGTTAAACGGAGACATCACTAAATCTGAAAGCTTTGCTCCCACAACACTGCTAACCTCTTCCGTCCCTCCTGAGGGGATTGTCGGTGAAAATGACTGTCCGGAAAAAATCCATGAGGCAATGGTTAAAAGAATAAGAATGATGAACAGAATACTAAAGGATGAAATGGATTTTTTTTCTTTCTTCTTTGTCATAGTTCGCTCCTATATAAAAGAGCTCCATAGAAAAACATTCTTTCGAACTTCAAACTTGAATTAGAGCTCTTTTCATACTTTTCCTTTCTATTTGAGTCAGTCAACTCATTTTCCCAATGTAAAATAGTCTTTATCCAGAAAAACAAATTGTTTGTACTCATATGTTATTTTTCTTTTCTTAACTAATTCTCTAATGGTTTGACCAACTGTTTCTCTCGTCGTGCCGCTGTATTTCGAAATATCATTAATCAGGATGGGATAGGGGATGACCAGTTTGTCATCCTCCCATCTCCCCAAATCCTCGACTAAAATAGATAAGGTGTTTTTCACGCGTTGTTTTGCTTTAGAAGTAATACAGTATTGAATTCTTCTTAGCTGTTTTTCAAGGAGGATTGTTAAATCGACAGTGAAAAGCTGCATTTGTCTGATATCCATTTGAAGGACTTTTTCAAAAATACTAGATGGAATGTAGCACACCTCAATATCTGTTGCGGCAACAGCAGAAAAATAGTATTTCTCTGATTCAAACATACCCAGCAATGGAAATAGTTTCTTTTCACTGATAATCTCCAGGAAATTGTATGAAGCACTGTCGTCTAATCGTTCAATCCGAACCAATCCTTTGTTTAAGAAAAAGATTCTGTCTCGTCTATCACCTGCATCAAAAAGAACCTGACCTTTTTTATACGAGCGGCAATACATATTCTCAACCAGGAGTTCATGATTTTCTTCGTCTAAAGCTGAGAAATAAGGATACGCATTAATTATTAACATCTTAGAAGACCGATCATTTTGTTCCATAAGAATCACTCCAAAAAACTATTTTCACGCTGGTCTATTGATTGACTCAAAAGACGATTTCTGTCCCCACGCCCTCTTCATTAATAGTTGCAAGCATTTCTAAAGAAGTAATGACTGCTTTGCCTCCTGGCCGCGCTTTCACATATTGGACAGCCGCTTCAACCTTCGGCAGCATGCTTCCTGGAGCAAAGTGTCCTTCCTTCATATATTGTTCTGCTTCAGCCACGGTAACTTTATTCAGCCACTTTTCATTTTCCTTCCCATAGTTCAAGGCAATTTGATCGACGCCTGTCAAAATGATAAACACATCCGCATCAATTAGTTCAGCTAATTTTTCAGAAGCAAAATCCTTATCAATAACAGCCTCAACTCCTCTCGACGTTTGCCGTTCAATTGGAATACCGCCGCCGCCTGCACAAATTGTAATTATGTCATTATTTATCAGTGTATTTATGCTATACTGCTCTTGGATGGATATTGGTTTTGGACTAGGTACAACCTTGCGCCAGCCGCGACCAGCATCCTCTTTATAAACAGCTCCAGTTGCTTTTTCCATCGCTTGAGCTTGTTCATGTGTAAGGAATGGACCAATTGGTTTGCTTGGATTTTTGAAAGCGTCATCTTCTTTATCGACGATGACCTGAGTAATAATCGTCGCAACTTCTTTTTCCAGATTTGCGTTTCTAATTTCTCTTTCTAATGCATTCTGTAACCAGAAGCCAATACTTCCCTGTGTCATTGCCACACAAGTGTCTAATGGCATTGCGGGATTTTTTTCAGAGTCAGATGCCTGTTGTTGCAGCAGCAGGTTGCCGACCTGAGGTCCATTCCCATGTGAGATAATCAGCTGAACATCTGACTGAATCAGCTTAACCAAGTGTTTGGAAGTCATTTCCAATGCTTCCTGTTGGGCTTTGGCGCTAGCGTCCTTAGAAAGGATTGCGTTACCACCCAAAGCTATGAGTAGTCGTTTTTTCTGTTGAGTCAAACTTTGTACTCCTTTCTGCCTACGCTTTTGGAATGAACAGATTTCCTAAAGTCGCTGCCATGATTGCTTTAATTGAGTGCATCCGGTTTTCAGCCTCTTCAAACTGTCTGCCATATTTACTCCGGAAAACTTCATCTGTAATTTCCATTTCATCAATACCGAATTTCTCTTTAATCATTTTTCCATAGCTTGTATTCGTATCATGGAATGCAGGTAAGCAGTGAAGTACAATCAAGTCACCTTCGGTATTGCCAGTTGCTTTTACCATATCCATATTGATTTGGTAATCCTTCAGCATGCTGACACGCTCTTCAAACTTGTCTTCTTCACCCATTGAAACCCATACATCCGTATAAAGAACATTTGCACCCTTCACACCTTCAGCAACATCATCTGTAATCATTAGCTTGCTGCCGGATTTTGCTGCAAAGTTTTCTGCATAATCAACCACTGATTTTTCTGGATGAAGCTCTTTCGGTGCACAAATGCGAACATTCACGCCTAAGATTGCTCCTGTAACCAACAAACTGTTTGCCATGTTGTTGCGGCCATCACCAACATATACCAAGGTAATTCCATCCAATGTTTTGAAGTTTTCTTTAATTGTCATGAAATCCGCAATCATCTGTGTTGGATGCCATTCATCTGTCAGACCATTCCATACAGGAACTCCTGAATATTTTGCCAAGTCTTCAACGACCTGCTGACTGAATCCGCGGAATTCAATACCATCAAACATACTGCCTAAAACCTTCGCAGTATCTTCAACTGATTCTTTCTTACCCAGCTGAATATCATTTGCTCCCAGAAATTCTGGATGCGCGCCTAAATCTATTGAAGCTGTTGTAAAAGCTGCTCTTGTACGAGTAGATGTTTTTTCAAAAAGCAATGCAATATTTTTTCCTTCAAGATACCTATGAGGAATATTTCTCTTTTTTAAGTCTTTCAAATGAATAGAGAAGTCAATTAAATATTCCAGCTCTTCTTTTGTAAAATCTTTTTCTGCCAATAGGCTTCTTCCTTGAAAAATTGATGTCATTTTTTTTCCTCCTAATTTAAATATCTTCTCTGACAAACGGCATACTCATACAACGTGGACCGCCACGACCGCGAACCAGCTCGCTACCCGGAATATAATTCAACTTCACACCAGCTTCTTCTAATCGTTTATTGGTAATCACATTACGGTCATAAACTACTACTTCTCCTGGAGCAATTGTCAATGTGTTAGAACCATCATTCCACTGTTCTCTGGCAGCTGCCGTAATATCTCCGCCGCCGCAGCGAATCAGTTCAACAGCCGGCAAATCCAGATAGCGGCATAGAATATGTTCCAATGTGTCTTTTTCCTCAACGATTTTTATCTCGCCGTTTTCCTTTGAAATCGAGTAAACGATTAAATCTCCTTCAATTTCCGGATGAATTGTGAACTTGTCATAATCCACCATTGTAAACACTGTATCCAAATGCATGAACTTTCTTTCTTCACCAATATTGAAAGCCAGTACATGCTCAAAGCTTTTTTCGCTTTCAAAAATATTACGTGCCAGCCGTTCGATGGAAACCACATCTGTTCTTTGTGAAATACCCACTGCTAATACTTTGCTTGATAGAACCAGCTCGTCGCCGCCTTCAATCCGTGTACTATCTTCACGGTTGTAAAGCAAGTCAACTGGATTATCCTTAAACATTGGATGATATTTGAAAATGTATTTGCCGTATAGGGTTTCTCTCCGCCTCGTTTCTGAATACATCTTATTTAGGGAAACACTATGACCGATGGTTGCGAATGGATCTCTGGTAAAGTAGAGATTCGGCATCGGGTCAATAAAGAATGGGTAGTGGTCATCAACAAGGCCTGTTAATGAAGTAGATTGAATTTTTGATAACTGATTTTTCTTTAAGCCTGCCATCGATTGATCAATCAGTTCACGATTAGAATCAAGCGACAGGAAATATTCTTTAATTGCTTGCTTAATATTGGCATCCTTAATATTCGCTTCATTCAAATATTCTGTCAGGAACTGGTCTTTAATCTCCTCAGAAGTCAGCGACTCTGCTGCTAAATCCTCTAGATATAATACATCAACACCTTTTGACCGCAGTGTATCAGCGAAAAAGTCATGCTCCTTTCTTGCCTGTTCTAAAAATGGAATGTCATCAAAAAGCAAACGTTCCAGATGATCAGGCATCAAATTTTCTAACTCCTTACCTGGTCTGTGAAGCATTACCTGCTTCAGCTTGCCAATTTCTGAAAAAACGTTAATAGCCTTTTCCATAAATGAAAGCCTCCCTTTATTCTTTTGTACACCCTCATGCTAACAAAAAATAAAGCGCTTTCAAAGCAGCTTTCACTCATTACAAATGTAGATTTCTTCTCATTATGCAAAACTTCTGCATATATGCATTCTTTTAGATAAAATTGCATGAATGCATTTTAGAATTTCATATAAATTCAATAAAAAAGAAAAATAAGTTTTTTCTAATGTTAGAAAATGGTTTAAATTAATAAAGAGAGCCAGAAAACGGAGTAAAATGAGGCTCTATCAAAAAACAAAATAGAACAGAAAAAAATGGTTAAAACGTTTTGTATTAAATGATTTATCAAATTAAAATAACTAAATAAACAACAAATAAACACGGTTTTTTCATACTGTATTTAGATTAAAAAATAATGAGTAACGGATTTTTTTGAAGCAAGAATAGTTCTATTTGAAAGAAATACCTCTTAATATAAACTTAAGATTTAGCAGAGCAAGAGAGACGAAATTTGGATTGCTAAAATAGCAGCATTCATTTTCCTGTGAAATCGTTAAAATAAAAAACCACTAAATCGTCTTGTGATCGATTTAGTGGTTGAATAATTCAGCTCCCATCATTTAAATGAATATTGATAAGTAGTTTTATTTTTTCATAAATTGATGTTGGCTTGAAATTACTTTGTAAAAATAATAATCTACTTCTCAAATATATTTAGAACCTGCTTACTTAAATTCCAATATTTTTGGGATAATTGGTGTAGAATTTCTTCAGTATTCCATTCAGAATCAATAAAAGTCAGTTTGTTAATCATTTTAAATTCACAAGCTTCCCTTATCTCATCATGTTCCCTTTCTGGCGCAATTACTGCTACAATTTGTCTATAATCAAAATTGTAATCTCCTTTCATTCGCCATTCTCTTTGCCATTGAAAATCATTAGCTGAACTAACATGATTAACTAAACAGCCAAACGTAGGAAAACTTTTATTTTCTTCTGGCTTTGCTTTCCAATTCTTAAATTGATCCCAAAAAGAGCTAGTTAAATTCGTATTTTGCTTCCTTACATAAATAACAGGATTTACACCATAACCACTTTTTAAACAACAAACATCTTTTAAAAAAATTAATCCATAAGGCTCGAATCTCCGATCGTTATGTTCAAGCGTTTTAACAACTATTTTCAACCTATCTAAAGGCGTCTCTGTAAAACACGTCACACTGAAGTCTTTTTGAAATTGTTCTGACATATCTACTAATCCTTTGTTAAACATACAACAATACTTAGATGAGTTTATTTTTTTATCTTTTAAAATTGAAATTAAATTTTCTTTTGCATTGCCATTCTTAGTATCTCTAGTTAAATGAGTTAGAAATTTAGAAATATCCGTTCTATCTGTCAAATCGACTATCTTTTCCAACGTAAATCCCCCTTAAAATTTTCTATTCATTAGTATAGTACCATTTTTCTCTTCCTATAAAAAGATTTATTACAATTAGAATGGCTGTTCATCAAGTAAACTAACAATCCAAGCATGAAACATTCGATTTATAGTTATAAATTTATGCCTATGTGACAAATACGAGTAAGAAAAACACATCGAATAAATTAGCAAAATACTCTTATTTTCAAACTTGGTATAAAAATCAGCATACGTTTCAATCCTAGGTAAAACAAAAAACAGAAACGCCTTAACTAAAGCATTTCTTATCTCTCTTTATTAATTATCCTACCGAACCTTCCAATTGGTTCAAGTCTTACTTGAGTATTCGATTATCCGCTAATATCAAGGGTTTTAGGCATTTTTAGTTAATTTAAATCCGCATGAATCTGTTCCTATTCGAATCGATTCGAGGTCAAAATCAAGGCCACTAAAATTTAAAGCTAGGCATTGCGATTTTT
The DNA here is from genome assembly GCF_056924295.1 of Enterococcus sp. LJL128. Lineage (NCBI taxonomy): Bacteria > Bacillati > Bacillota > Bacilli > Lactobacillales > Enterococcaceae > Enterococcus > Enterococcus sp. LJL128. The sequence continues at coordinate 161,535 of NZ_JBXPBP010000001.1, forward strand.
TATGAATCCTATTTTAAATAGTTATTCTTAGATGAACTTGATTAATTCTGTTAATACAAGAATTCAGTCTGGATAATAGTCATCATTCTACTAAAAACTCTATCAGAAAAGGTTTAATTAGCTACAGCAACTAAAAAAAAGAGCGATTATATCACGGCGGATATAGTCACTCCTCAATTTTTTCCAACAATGAACTGATTAACTGATTTAACGCTTTTACATCAGAATAAACCGTTCCATCCATATATTGCTTGTAAACCTCATCTTCTCCATCAACATTTATCAACAGCTCATATCCCTTTGCTAAAGCCAAAACTCTTATGACTTCACGCTGTGTTCTGCCGTTTCCTTCTCTATAAGGATGCATATAGTTCAAATTATCCAAAATTACTGCTAATTTAGCTGATATCTGACCTACATCATGTGCATTATCATAATAATCATTAAATAAAGAATCCATATACTGTTCACCAGTAGCAAAAGACTGCATTGCCATAAACGCTTTTCCTTGCTTAGAAATATTCACCTTTCGATAATCCCCAGCCCACTCATACAACTCTGAAAAGAGCATAAAATGAATTTTACATACATCCTTCATTGAATACACTAAAATAGGTGAAAGGTAAAGATCTAAAGCCTTTGTTCTAACCAGTTGATATTCTCTTTTCATCAGTTCTTCATATTCTCTAATATTAAATTTGTTTCTTAATACAGCGGATTTTGGATAGGTATATTCATTATCAGGATCATCATAATAGTAAGCTTCATATAAATCAAATTTATTCATGAATTTTCTCTTGGCTCTTTCGCATGATATACTGCTTCATTTCTTCTACATCCTGCTTTTCAGGCTCCCAGCCTTCAATCATATTCGTACTCAATGCGTACCAAACACCCTTGAACTCTTTTAGAGAGTCAAACTGGACACCCATAATTGTTCGTTTAGATTTATCTATGCTTAGATTTGTCATGAGCATCACTTCCTCTTTATTAGTTTCTTACCTTTATTATATCTCATTTTGACTGAAATTTCAGTAATGAGGAATTGAGCAATACCAAAAGAAAAGGCACTGATAATTAAAAGCTAGGAATTGAAATTTTGATCAGTTCTGATGAGAATCTTCTTTAGTGGATTTTTTCTGTCACTTACTGTTTTTGATATCTCCAAGATTCCTTAATTAAGCTGGCAATATACTCAATATTTTGATTGTCTTTCATAATAATTTCATAATCACCGTTTCCCCAATGACCTGTTTCGCTTACATTTCGAGTTATATTTTCAGGATCATTTAGTTCTCCATATTTTAGATTAATCCATATTTTCAGGGCTTTTTTCTGAATTTCGATATCTACTATATTACGTTTCATTTTAAACGAATTATATAACTTAACTGGCTTAATTCGAATATTACTATCCCAACTTAAAATAATTTCTTTTAATTCTTCATAAAGTTCTTGAACTTCTATAGAACCTTTCTCAAGATGCTCTTCTTCTGTGTAAATCTTAATTTCTTTAGACAAGCCTTTCTTATTAGCTTCTCTTTGATTATTTTGCTTATTAGCTTTACTCTGCTTTGAATTAGTTTTGTTGAGCGTTTCAACATCTATTAAGCCATTTTCATATTTTTTTACTGTAACCAAATCAATCGGTAAATCAGGATTATTCACTGCACCATATTGATAATTAGTATAATCATTCGCCACAAAAATAACTCGTGTTTGTGACCATTCAATTTCACTAATACGCTTTAGTTGATCTGGATACTGCTCATTATATTTCAAGACAAATTCCCCTTTATGAGCTAATAATGAGTTTAGATAAGCATAACCTTGATCAATTACACTGAATCGCTTCCCTTTTTTGTACTCAATGATTACAAAACTCTTGGTTTCTTCATCATAAGCTACCGTATCCAGCCGAAAATCATCTACAGAAAACTCTGTAGCCACAAAGTTCAAATTGAACAGCTTTTCTAAATTTGATTCTACTAAAAATTGTAATTCCTTTTCTTTAGCAAATGGTACTTCTTGAATTTTTACCATCTCATGTTTATTAATGTGATAAAGAGCCAACAAAACACCTCCGTTTTCAAGATACTTTAGTAGATATTTCCTGTTGAAAATATCTACTAAAGTATACAACCTCTATTAGCTAGTATAGTTAATTAATTGATAATCTTAGCATTGTCATTAATTGAATCGATTGATTGTATTAATATCTGCATTTGCCCTTGATTATCACTAAATAAATTGACAATAGTTCCAATACGTTTAAAAGGATCTTCCAGTAGTTGCGCTTTTTCCAAATAACCATTCTGAACAACATAATCAATGATCAATTTAATAAATTCTGATTGTTGTGAGTTTAATTTTTCAGTAGATAAAAAATCAGAAAATACAGCTTTGGCGGCACCTTTATCTAATCCTATAAGTTCCCTTACTAAGAGAGTCACAGATTTTTCTCCGTAACTTTCTTTATACTGATCTTTTGAACCTAATTTCTCCCAGAGAACTTCTTCCAACACCTCTACATCTTTCTTGGTCAATGGACGGTTGTGATGTAACTTGTAGACAGCAGTGTTATCCAAATGCGTTCTGATATAATTTTCAACTTTCTCTTTATAACTACGTAAGTCATTTACTTTTAAAAGTGGTGCATCATCTTCATGTATCGAGATAATTTCATCTTCAAAATTAGTGTAATAGACTCTTTGTGTGTACTTAGGAATAAAACGAATTAGCTCTCTTAATGTTAAGCGAACTTCTTCCAACGCTTCAAGAGTTGGTTGCTCCCAAAATTCTGGTTCTTGGATTTTTTTAATCAACTCTTTTTGCTCCAAAATTTGAGGAATTGTCCCCAGTTTTTGAAGTTCTTGAGCACTTTCCATTACTTGTCGGATTGCTCGTGTCGCATTGCTCTTCGTCAATGTAGATAATTCAATGATAAATATCCATAAATCAAAGCGCTTAGCAAGTTCATCATCCTTTTCCGGTTCAATCAAAGGTGAAATATGTTTTTTTAGATCATTAACATTTAAAATGGTTAATGTTTTCCATGAATCTATGTGTGAGAATTTATCCACATATTTGATTTCCATACGAACCATAAAATAATTTTGATCTAGCTGTTGGACAAATGAAAATAACTGATTAACTAGTTCGGTTCGATATGAAATAAATGAAGATTCTTGATACTGTATGGCTTGTAGTTCATAAATCAATTCAACTTTTAAATTAAAGAGCCTTTGAGTCAATGGAGTCACCAGTCTAGCTTCTCCTATTTGCTTATCTTCTCGGAAAAATTCAAAATTTCGACCATAATCAAAAATTAGAAAACCATCTTTATCTTGCCCTGGACCAAATAAATTTTCACATAGTCTTGTCCCTCTACCAAGCATTTGCCAGAATTTGATTTTCGATCTGATTTTTTTGAAAAAAACTAAATTCACTACCTCTGGCACATCAATACCTGTATCAAGCATATCAACAGAAATAGCAATTTGAGGATACTTTTCTTTCACTGAAAAAGTATCAATCAAACTTTGATGATAATTAACACTATAGTCAATAACATCAGCATAACTATCTCCTTTATAAGGGAAAAGGAGATCAAAGCGCTCTTTTATCATTTCTGCGTGACGATGATTTTTCGCAAATATAATCGTTTTTCCAATCTCATCACCACTAGAGTCTTGTATTCCTTTGTTCATTATTTCTTTTAAAACAAGGTCAATCGTATGTTTATTAAACAGCCAATCGTTAATTGCTTCTGGATCAATATCCTTAACCTCTGGTTCATCTTCAAAAGTATCATCAAATGCCTGCTTCTCTTCCTCAGTTAAGTCCTCATAATGAATGCCTTCACTCGGAATTTTTAGTTCCGTTTCAATCGTTTTATACTTCACCAAAAAACCATCATCTACTGCATTCTCCAAATCGTAAGCATACGTCGGAACACCATTTTCTAAGTTAAAGAGGTCGTAGGTATTTTTATCAATATCTTCTCTCGGTGTTGCTGTAAGACCTACTATTAAAGAATCAAAATAATCAAAAATAGCACGATATTTTTGATAAATACTTCTATGAGCTTCATCAATAATAATCAAATCAAAATGCCCAACCGTAAAAAGTCGATTTTTTTCATGTCTAATTGAATCAATAGCATTCATCATTGTTGGATATGTCGAAAAAATCATTCGACTAGTACGCGGATTATTCTTCTCCGTATTCGCTTCCAATAAGTTACATAACGAAAGATTTGGCAACAGCTGATTAAAGTTACGAAAAGCTTGTTTTACCAACGAAGTTCGATCTGCTAAAAACAAGACATTCTTAGCCCAATTTGCCTGTGTTAATACATCAACAATAGAGATAACCGTTCTTGTTTTTCCACTTCCTGTCGCCATCACTAGCAGTGATTCACGTTGCCTATTCTCGAATGCCTCACAAGTATTAATAATTGCTTCTTTTTGGTAAAAACGATTCGTTATGTCATCGTTAATAGTTATTGAGCTCAATGATCGTTTTGTTTCTCTTCGATCAATGATTAGCTGCAACTCATCTTGTGTATAAAAACCAGATACTTCTCTAGCTGGATAGGGTTCTTCAATCATCCATGTTTCAAACCCATTTGTATAGAAAACAACAGGTTTTTGACCTTTCTTTTTTTCTAAAAGATCAGCATAAAGTTTTGCCTGCTGTCGCCCTTCTTTAGGACTTTTCATCGTTCTTTTTGCTTCAACAATCGCCAAAGGCAGCCCATTTTTCCCATATAAAACATAATCAATTTTCCCAAAACCAGATTTGTTAGGCATTCCTTCAATTTTCTCTTCGATTTCAATATTTTCATCGAATTTCCAACCAGCAAGTCGCAACTCAATATCAATATATCGTTTACGTGTTTCACTTTCAGAAATTTTATCAACATGGAAATCGTAGTTTCCTGATTCAACTGTACTTTTTCGTTTGTTCATGAAATCTACACGTGTTTCATCTGGTAGAGCTTGCTGCAATTCTTTAAGTGGTGGATCAGTCACATTAATTTTTTCTGTTAGCTCTTCTAGTTGATGCGGCGATTCTTTTTCTTTGATAGTTGTTGATAAATTAAGGGCTGCCTCATTGAACGTTCTATCTTGATAATTTTCGCCATAACAATAATCAATCCATAAAATAAATTGGAATAGATTTTTTATAGCTAATACAGCCTCTTCTCGTTTGACTGTAGCATTATTATGTACAGCAACATTCCCAAGTTTAATAATAAAACGAATAGCAGGCAGTAAATTGGGATCAAGTATATCTTGAAACTCATGATGATTGACTAATGAAGATAAATTATCACGATAAGGAACTTTCAACTCACGATCAAATTGATAAACCCACTTAACTGAAAGTTCAAGCGCACGTCGGCAGCAAATTGCTGCCATAATCGTGCTGAAATTCATTGCTTTTTCTGTATCAATACAAGCTTGGGCAAAGCCTTGATAATCTTTATCTGTTAACAAAAAATCAAAATTTCCCATTTTTTTCCTCCTTTCATTCAATGTCTGACATTATTCTTCTGGAAAGAGTTCTCCACGAAATGCTTTTTGCATTAAAGCATTAAAATTATTTTCCATTTCATGCAGACTTTCTTCCATGACTTTTTTCTGTGATTCGACTTCTTCAATAAAATTTATAAATTTATCCTGTTCTCTTTTTGATGGTACGATGATTTTGATATTTTTTAATTTTTGAGTATTAATGTTATAGTTTCCTGCTGTTGTAGACCCATAGCTAGAAATATATGTTCTAAAATTATCAGTTGATAGCATAAAAGTTAAAAATTTAGGTAAGATAACTTCTTTATCAACTCTTAGCCTTATAAGATAGGAAGCATAAGAAAAAACTCCATCTATTTTTCCAACACATGCAACTCTTCCAATATAGTTAGGGTTGCCATTACTTCGTACAAACAATAAATCATCATCTCTTAATAGCATGTTATCTTTGATAACAGCTTTAGGGAGATATTTTACATTTGAAATATCTAAACTATTTCTTTTGACGTTTGGTATTCTAATAATAGGAACATCTGTAACATTTGTTTTATAAATTTCAGATTTTTCACTTGTTCCATACTTCATGTCTAGTGTTATATCCTTAATTAGCCTCGTATTCCATAATTTTTCATTTCGAATTGGATTTCCAAACAGCTCATTAAATTGACTCTGTTCTAATCTCTCCATTTCAGCAATCTGGTCTTTGCGTTTTTCAATCAAAGCTGAAGATAAGTCTAATATGTCTGCTATTTTTTGTTGAGTTTCAATTGTCGGTAGAAATATATCAAATGTACTTAAATCTGCTTTATTAAATCCTGCTTGTGCTGCTCTTGAGCCAACATTTCTAATTTTGTGTTGAAAATATGAGGATTTTAAATAGAATAATAAGTACCTTTTTATCACTTCATTAGAAGGTATAGTTTTCATAATAGCGACATTGTATGCTCCAGTTAAACCTGTCAATATTTTTCCGACAGAAGCTCCATATCTAGCTACTAGAATATCATCAGATTTACATTTTTTTAACTTGTCTGAATCTTTAACATATTCATTTTTCACATTGTTCTGTGTAAAATCTCTTATTTGAAGCATTCTTATATAATCATCTTTTTCTGAAAGTATCCATTCATTTTTGGGAGGTTGTGTTCCACCTTGAAAATCACATACATCTGTTAATTTATACATTTTTCCCATATTTATATTTCCCTCATTAAATCCTCTAATTTTTCTAAGCCACTCCTTATTTCATTTTCCCTTTTAAGTATATTTTTTATTATGAACTTAGGATTTTCGTACTCCACTTCATCATATTCAATCTCTTTATACTTATTAACACTTAAGTCATAATCATTTCCCTTAAGTTCCTCAACTGAAACCATAAACGATTGATCTGTACGTTTACGCTCCGTCTCTTGTTTACGATTTTTAAAGCGCTCGACAATATCAGGAATGTCATTTTCTTTGATTAGATTACGCTTATCATCCAAACTGTAGCCATCAGCCTGCATATCATAAAACCAAACATTATCTGTACCACCAATTTCAGTCTTAGTGAAAATTAATATGGCAGTTGAAACTCCAGCATAAGGTTTAAATACCCCACTTGGCATTGAAATAACTGCGTCTAATTTATTATTTTCAACGATTTCTTTTCGAATATCTTTATGAGCTTTAGACGAACCAAATAAAACACCATCAGGAACAATCACTGCTGCTCGACCTCCTGGTTTTAGCGTTCTCAAGAATAAAGCCAAAAAGAGTAATTCAGTTTTCTTAGTTTTAATAAAAGCTAACAAATCATTTGCTGTAGTATCATAGTCCAAAGAACCTTTAAATGGCGGATTAGCTAATACCAGAGAATATTTTTCCCGCTCTAAATTATCTTGTGAAAGAGAATCTTGATAGTTGATTTGCGGATTATCTACCCCATGTAGCATCATGTTCATCGCACCAATTCTCAACATCGTACTGTCCATATCATTCCCGTGAAACATATTATGGTGATAGTGCTTACTTAATATTGAATCTAAAAATAATTCTGGATGATGTTTCTGGACATACTCACTCGCTGCAACTAGAAAACCTGCCGAACCCATAGCGGGGTCACTGATTGTATCTTGGGGTGTAGGAGCCATCAAATCTACCATCATCTTTATGATATGACGTGGAGTGCGAAATTGCCCATTCGTTCCAGAAGTAGCTAGTTTAGATAAAAGATACTCATAAATATCCCCCTGCATGTCTCGATCTTCAGTAGGTAATTCTTCTAAAGCTTCTACTACTTTTTGTAATGTTCCTGGTTTATTAATTTGAAAAATTGCATCTTTCATATATCTTGAAAAAGCAGTATCGTCATTCTCACCATTCAAATTTTTTATAAAAGGAAAAATTTTTTGTTGCATCAAATTGAACATCTCTTGCGCATCACCTAGGTCTTTAAATGTATGCCACCGATATTCAGGGTGTTCTTTTGGAAATACTGATGTGTATTCTAAATCCAATACTTCACTGTTTTTTTCTTTTTCTAGTTCCGCACGATCTAGATCTTTCATGAATAACAGATAAGTTAACTGTTCTATATTAGTTAATGGATTGGTACTTCCTTCAGTCCATAATGTTGTCCAAATATTGTCAATTTTACTCTTAATCGTTCCTGTAATCATTTTCTATTTCTCCCTGTCTAACATTATTTATAATTCAAATATAATTAATAAAAATTATCAAGTACATATTTTTTCATCTTAAATCCTCTAGTTATATTCCCTACAATTATAGCATTAATTAAATGAGAAATACATTTGATCTTCATCAAAATAATAACATAAAATCAAGTCCATTTTACATACACTAAAAAAGGGTTCGTCACTTTCTTCAAGATCAAAACCAAGGTCACTAATTTTCATAAAAAACGAAAAATAGCTATAAACGCTGATATATCAACGTTTATAGCTGTCATATTTTTTAACCCACAGACCCTTCCAAAGAGGCAGAATGATTATATAAGCTTTGTTGAGCACTGTTTAAAGTAAAAATTCAATTAGTAGCAGTTATCTAGTTATATGAGCTGTGCTGACCTCTGTTTCAATGGTGCAATCTGTGGTGCAACGTTTTTGTTGCACCACTTTTTTGAGTAAAATATCTTATCCTTTACAAAACGAACATTCGTTCGTATAATTCTTTTCAAGGGAGATGTTAATAATGAGCAACTACGGAGAGAGTGATCCGAATTACTTTTTCAATCATGTGTACCAAGATCGCCGCATGCTGAAGTGGCAAGGGATGTTTTTATCAGAGCATACTTCTGAACTTGGAAAAGATAGAGAAAATGAAAAAGATATTCCTCGACTACCACAGCAATCACAAGAAACAATTGCCTACTATTTAGAACGATCAATAAAATACAATAAGGTTTTATCTATTCAGCTCAATACACTCGATGAAAATGGAAAAACAAAACATCACATTGTCGGTGTCTTCCGTGGCTTCCCAGATCCAGAAACAATTCTGATAAATGAAGAATACATAGAATATGCAGATATTAGACATATTCAAATGAAACATTTTCAAAAATGGAGTGAGACTGATGAACAGTCATTTCAGGAAATCGATTTAACTGAGAGTGAACAGAAAGAAATTGATGATTTTTGTAATGATTACATTGATGCTGATTTTTACGATGAAAGTGAGGAAACTTACAATGATTAAGAAAAGTGTAATTGGTACTGCAGATAAAATTCGCTTGGTCTCAGCTTTTCCAGATATGCTAGTTCGCCTAACGATACACACAAAGTCAGAGGATGTAAATTGCTTAGTAGCTAAAAGAGATTTGGCAAATCTCGTCATGTTTCTAGAAGATAATACTTTTGAGCTTGCTGTATTTGGTCACTTGAATAAGAGAAATCAGTTAGTCATTGAAAAATTCACTGTTAGAAATCCGAACTCATTTATAAGAGAATTTGTACTGAAGCCTTTAAAATCTATTGCATAAAAAAGAGGACTAATGTTAGTCCTCTTTTTCGTATCTGTATGTCACATGGCCACCATGAGCAGCTTCTCCTACAAAGTTTGTTCTGTCTTCCCTTTTTAACCAAGCTTCCCGGAAAAGAAAAAACTCATTGTTATTGACTACAAACTCATCAAGCTCACCAGCCGCTAATTTATCCATAATTTCATCATATTTATTTATCAATTGATGCGCCTCTTTTTATCTCTATAATCTTCTAAATCTGACTTTAAAAATAATTTTACATTTGTACTTGTACTGCCTTCAATTTCAAAAAATGGATTTATGTAGCCTAGCCTTACTGATTGAGAGAAGGCCTGTTTAGACTGTCCGGTGATTTCCCTGCCTTGTTCTTTATTTACAAGATTATTTTTCATCCATGTTTGGATATCTTCTAATGTGTTCAATTCCATTTTTTCCCTCCGTTCTATTGCATACATATAATAATATACATCTAATATTTTTTCAAGTTTCCATTGACTTATCATTATATACATATTATAATATACATATAATAAAAAAGGAGGAAAAACAAATGAGATACTACTCTTTTCCAATCAATGAACATTTAAGAAGCAACGTATTATCAGTAGTAAAAGCACTAGCGAAAGACTTCAACATTCATAAACCTAGTAAATACTCTACTGACTGTGAAATTGAAATAGAAGTAACTGGAGATATAAAAAATCTAGATGCAGAATTTGAAATCAGCCGAACTGATGGAAAAAATGTTTCATCACATACTATCACTCTAGAACTTGACTCAGATGTCGATGGAAATGAATATGCATTACTTACTTTAATCTGCTACTCAGCAAGTCAACTTAACAGAGAAGATCCAATCGAACCTATCACATCAACATGCTATGCAAACCTCATTACTTCAGAAAAAGAAGAAACTGAACACATTAAAGCAGCAATCAATACTAATGAAAAGAAAGACAGAGAAAAAATGCAAGCATACAAGGAATACGAAAGTAAACGACGCTTTTTTTCAAGAAGGGAAGTACCTCAAAATCTAATTGAGTTTGTGGAAGATACAGAAGATGTGTCAACGGAAACAGCAATTGAGAAAATTTTAAATGGTGAAGCATAAAAAAAGAGCATCAGAGCTGGCACTCTGACACTCGACAAAAAACATCAATCAAAAAAGATTGATGTATGGATTATAGCACATCAACAGACAAAAAACATTAACACAAAGGAGATCGAAAGAAATGTCTAAAATCTTTGAAAAGTACGGAATTATGAAAGACTGGCTAGACGTATTAAAAGACGAAAGAAAAATTAATTTAGGCGAACTAGATGACTTATCTATAATTGATGAAATCAACCTGCAAACAGTATTTACAGCATATTATAGCAATGACTTTTCTGGTGGTGTAATCATTGAAAAACAATGAAGAAATCAAGGTGGCTATCTATACTCGTGTCTCTTCCTCACATCAAGCTGAGGAAGGGCACTCATTAGAAGCTCAGAAAAAAATATTGATTCAATATGCCGAAAGTCGTCTTTGGACTATTTCAAGTATATACACTGATGAAGGAATTTCAGGAAAGAACACAATAAAACGACTAGGCTTTCAAAAAATGCTCTCAGATGCTAGGTCAAAAAAATTTGATATTATTCTTGTTTGGAAATTAAGCAGATTTTCAAGAAGCCTTCGTGATTTAGTATTATCATTAGAAGATTTGAACACTTGGGATGTTTCATTAGTAAGCTACAGTGAACACTTCGATTTATCAACTCCTACTGGCAAGTTAATGTTCAATGTTATTGGAGCGTTTGCTGAATTTGAAAGAGAAACGATCGCTGAAAATGTCCGAATGGGAAAGCAAGAAGCAGTCATTCAAGGAGGTCGTTCTATGGCTTTCTGTCTTGGATATCATATAGAAAATAATGATTTTATTATTAACACTAGAGAGGCTCGTTTGATTAATGAAATATATGATATGTATTTAGAAATCAAGTGTATTAGTAAAGTAACAGAGTTTATTAATGATATGGGGTATAGAGGATTAAGAGGAAAAAAATTTCATTTTAACTCAATAAGAATTATTCTGACGAATATTTCTTATACAGGATTTTCTCGATTCAAGGGTAGTATTCCATGCAAATATAAAACCATCCCTCAAATCGTTTCTGAATCAAAATATGATGAAGTACAAAGAATTCTTAAATCTAATGCTAAAGGAAATGGTATAGAATATAAAACAGTCAATGAATGGCTCGCAATATAGAAAAAAACCTGCTTCTTAATCGAGGCAGGTTTTTCCTTTTATTACCCTTTTAACAAATGCTTTCTGTCCCAAGCACTCAACCATACACGTCCTCCATGTTTAAACTGAACAGGAATCCAATAATAGTTTCCACTACCATACGCTCCAGAACCGATGCTACTTATTTTCGATTCAGGAATAATGAAGTAGCTTCCCTGATTGGTCACTTGTTGAGCTTCAGGTAAAACATTTCCTTTAGAATCAGTAATCGTGATGTCCTCACAGGCGATTCCATTGTCAGTCCAATTGAATTCCACCGGCACTAAATCATTACACCGAACCTGCCAAATGTTATGAACCTTTTTCAGCTCATCTACTCTGTATACTTTATTTTTACTTGCTGGAGCTGGTGATGGCTTAGCCGGCGGCGGTGTTGGTTTTACATTCTCACTAGGTTTGTTAGTGGATGTTTGCTCTCGATATACCATCTCACGTGGTCGACCATTGATCTCCCAAATTTGGTTATAATTGTCTACAGTAACCCCATCACTACCAAAATTGCAGTGGATCATCTGAGCAGTTCCATCCGTTTTTCCATCAAGCATAATAACTACATGGCCAAACGCGCCTAGTGAGCTGCCTCCGTTACGTGGTCCCCAAATGACTACATCACCGCGTTTTGGATTAAATGAACCATCTACCGCATCGTGAATTAGTTTATAGTTGATACCTGGTAGTGCTGTCTTTAAAGTTTCTGTATTATTGTTCATACTGATTCCTAATGCCTTACTTACAGCGGAACTGCAATCATACTCAATCCGACCATCGCCATCAGCATCATTTCCATAACGATCCCCCATATCATAATAAACCGGGATTGCCTTTAAGTCGTACATCACTTTTATACTGCTTTCAATTCTACTCATCTTTATTCCCTTCTTTCATTCGCTTATCTGCTTCTATCGCTGCAGCAGTGAAGCTATTGTTTTTCCACCATGCTATTAATGTAGACACAATAGTGAACAATAAAGAGACGACTTGATAAACATCATTTTCTGCGATATCGAGCGTTCCTTTACCTAAAATAGCTAGTAGTTGATTAATTAAAGCTAAAAATAAAACGATTGTTCTTGCGATTGTTTCTGATGATACTTTGTTCATTTTTATTTCTCCTTTCTAAATAGCGTCTTAATGCGTTCATCGTGCTTTATTACAGTGTCTTCTAATCCGTTAATCTTTGTGTCGTGGACATCTAGTTTCTGAACGACTTCTGTGTGTCGCTCATGAATCCACTTTGTTTCAGCCTCAACATTTTTAGATAATGCCTTTATTGATTCTGATAACCCGTCTAAATTTTTTCGAATTGGATCAGAAATATTGTCCTTAACTGCTTGATATGCTTTTCTAATCAACCAGGCGCACCAAGCAGTAAATGTTCCTAAGATTGCTAATAGTGCAGCAACCTCTGCAATAGTTAAACCAAAAAATCTCATACTTCACCAACTTCCCATCATTTTCATAAATACTAAAATCACCACAATACAAAAAGGAATGACTATTAAACAGCCATTCCTTAAACCTTTAAAAAACTCATTGCGTTTCACTCCCCATGTAGTGACTACTGATTATAAAATTCAGCCTTTGTAATATACGTATCGGATATTTTCATTGTGCCGCGTACAGTCAAAGAACCGTAATCGGCTGACATTTCCGCGGATTCTGTTGCTGTTGCCGGGTTTGAATAAAGGACTACGTTAATATATCCATCAGCGTCTACGCTGTCTTTAACGTTTGCTACTGTTTTGATTTCTGCTATCACACTTGACGTATTAGCTTTAATATTTTGAAGTGATTTATTATCGCCACGTTCAATACCTAAGACAGCGTTGTTTGCTCCTGCAACGTTTGCTTTACCTAATACCCTAGCCTCTAACATGTCAGCATTTTCGTTACGTAATTTGTTTATTTTTTCTTCTTTTGTTGTTAAACCTGAAAAATAAAATTCATTTATTTTTTCATACAAATCTATTGCATCATAACGCTGTCTTAGTAAGCAGCGTGTCCCTGATACGCTTGTTGAGAATGTAGCAATATCATCATTTTCAACAGCAAAAGCAATGATTTGCGATTGTTCAACCTCTACATATCCTGATGTTGTATGATTTGCGTGATAGGCAACAGTTAGGACGTTACGATTAGAAGTCAAGTCACCAACTAACTTACCTTTGAAATCTGACAGCTGACTAATTTCTGGTTCTGCTGCTACTTTTTGCCAACCTCCTTTCCAGTTCCCGTCAACAATTACCCGGTAAAACATTTGATTACCATCATCAACCCCGATTACGTTTCCGTACGTTGATGATGTCATTTGTACCATGAACCTAAAAGCTTGCGACGTTGGTGGATGGTCAGATACTGTGTTTGTTGATACGTAAGACCTTAGCCCTGCTGCTGTTTTAGCTACATCTAAAATACTCCCGGTTGTCAGCGTAGAAATTGGCCGTCCGTCGTCTGCGGTTATTTTAATCATTTGTGCTTGTGATACGTTTGCTTTACTGAATAAAGTTTCCGCTACAACTCTTACAGAATTTGCTGTTGCTGCTTCTGTTACGCTTGTGCTTGTTGTTGTATTAGCTAACTTGACAATACCTGATTGTAAAGTTGTTGCCGGTTGTAAGAATTTTTCATCTGCTTCGGATTTTGTATAGGTGTCACTCTTTGTTGCATAGATATCAGTTGTGCTAATTGAAGTTGTTAGCTCTATACTTGCATAGTCAATATTCACAATACTTGCTATTGTTCCGTCTGAAGCTGGCGCATACGCAATGACGTAGACAAAACCGTCAGGGTGAATCAAGTTTGAAATAGCATATTCTGTATTGTAATTCCACGATATTTTCTTAATCTGAGTTGTTAAATTTGTGCTTGTACCAGACCACGCATTATTAAAATAAACAGCTGCGCTTAGTTTATTACCTTCTACTCCGCTACCAAATCCGAAAACACTAGGCACTAAACTTTTAATTTCTTTTTTTGCAAAAGCAACTTTTTCTGCAAGAGTAGCAGCACCTTGAAAAATAGCAGGATACTGTCTTTCTAATATTTCTATAACATTCCATGAAAACATTACTTGAAAAATATTACTGTCAGCCGCACTAGATTGTGTATAGACATTTCCGTCTAAGTTTTTTACAGCATCATATTGAGTTTGATTATTCTCAATCGTAATTGAGCTAGGTGCTAGTAAATTGGGATACGCCGTTCTCGTCATGCGATTTGGATTTTCTATATCACTTCCAGTGACTTTTCCTTTCAAATCTGATGTATCAACTAAAGTTATAGAGTTTCCTAAGAGAGCTTGTTTAGTTACTACATCTGGCTTATTCTGAATGTAACCAGCAGTCAGCGGTTCTGCATTGTTCCAGTCAGGTGAATCCTGCTTCAAGTAATACTCCCATCGAGCATTAATCCCGCCCTTTTTAAAGACTTTGATACTTGTCACTGCTTTGACTGCAATAGTGTAGTAGGTCGCGTTATTAGCACGAACGAACTCACCTTCTGACGCTTCATCTTCGTGTTTTACGTCAAATAATTCACGTGTATCTCCTTCAAGAGCAAGTGTAAAAGTATTTAAATGCCAACCTTGTTCTCGAATTATAGGGAGTGCGTGCGATATCCCATCTGCTGTTATTGTGTTATCAGTAATGGTTATATATTCGCCGGCTTTTAGTTTATCTTGTTTCAGGCTAAGCTGAGACTCAATCTTCATCGAAGAATATGTGTTATACCACGTCGGATTATTATCATCGATATTGTTTGTACTCAAAATTAAAAAGAAAATACCGTCGTCACCAATAAATTCAATAGCAGCCAGATACATTCTAGGTTGTTGCTCGTTTGTTGAGATAAAAACAAGCATTCCTGTTGAAAGACGGTCAACCGATTCGATAGGTGTCCAATCCGACTCCTCCCAACTTGCATCAGCGAAATTAAAAGCTACACCAGCTCCAGTAATCCACAAAGTATCTACTACACTAGGGTCAAGGTCCAACGCCTTGACGTAATCTTTTTGATTGATTTTTTCAATAAACGATTGAGATAAATTTGCTGCTACATCATAGGTTCCGCTACCGGTTATTGTCAGCATCCCATCCTCGTTTTTTATTAGAGTAGGTTGACCACCGGAGCCTCCACCACTTAATTGTACAAATCCTGTCTCGTCAAAATTGAGAACCCAAACAGAGTTATCAGGAAGAATATATGCATAATCTCTTGAAGGATTGGTGATTTCTGATAGATCATTTACAGGAACTTCCCAAAAAGCACATGGATCTGGAATAGGATTAACAACTTTTTTGGCTGAAGGATTACAATAGTTAGGTTTCATCTGGGGCTCCTCCTTTCAATATGTCAGCAAAGCAAGCAGCACACTCAGTAACCTCAACGCCTAAAAATTGAGACACTGCTTTTATGAATAGTCTATTTTTATTCAAAGCAGCTGATAATAAATCTTCATCAGAATCGCTTGCTTGCCAAGCCTCAAACGCAGTCATCATTGCTATTCCTAAATGTTTTACACTACACCATTTTTCTTTATCACCTGTTGCTCCGTACAAATTAAAAAGATAGAGCATATCAGAGCGGCGTAGCTCAGCGAGTGTGTTAATCTCTTCTTTCAAATCTTCAATTTTTTCAAGTTGTTGTGGCGTATCACTATCAAAATCGATGAAACCATTTTCCAGCTCAGAAACTCTTTTTTCAAGAAGTGTTTTTGCATGCATCTCGGCGCTGGCAATTTGGACAAAGCTCCTGATAATATCCTCTGCTATTCCATCTGTGCTGTGTTTATTTTTCATTATTACTACCACCTTTCTTTATCTTTGCGATTTGAGCCTTCACTTTGTTTTTCTTCAAACGTTTTTCAAATTCAATTGAACAACTCTCAGCAACAAAAAGACTGACCACAGATTGATAGTCAGCCGGATGGTCGGAGAGATGAGCTTGAATCTTCTCTGCCTTTTTATCAAATTTATTCATACCATTACCTGTTTACATGGGAGTATTTTAGATAATTAACCAATGTCGCGTTAAACACCCCTTGCCCCTTCAGTTCTACTTTTTTGTATCCCGGTGCTAGAATAGTTCCCTTCTGCCACTCTTCCATAAAACCTACAGCTGCAAGAATATCGAAGTTTGATAAATCAGTTGCTGGATAAACACCCTCGCCGTTTATCCATCCTGGATGCTGAACTTTTAAATAAGGAGTGACGTCAATCCCTTCTATCCAAATTTGAAAATCGGATATTTCACTAGGAAAAATGGAGATACCTGCCTCTAAATCGTGAATATGTGATTTAGTTGAATGTCCATGAGGATTCGGGCTGATAGCGTCTTGATTTAGAGAAAGAGTTGTATCGTTAACCTCAACAACAGCTGGCTTCGTTGCTCCAGAACCAGCAATCGGCATAATGAATGATTGAATGATTATTTTGAACTCAAACCGTTCATAGTAAATCAAATCCGGACTAACAGAAATGTAAAAAGTAGCAGGATGATTGGTGTCTCCTTGTCGAGTGAATTCCATACCGTAAATGTCAACGACTTGATTCCGCCGCTGCAGCTGGTCTTGTCGAGTATCACGAGTTCTATCAGAAACTCTTTCAGCAACTTTATTTATCGCTCTGTCATATGTTAGTCTCATTGCGGATCACTCTCCCGGTCAATTTTCAAGAATTTTTCTAAGACTATTCGATTGTGTTCTACTCCGCTCTGATCAAAAATATAGTCGATTCTAGTTATATAAAACCAATCATCCAAACTAAGAATTTTCTTCATGTAATTAGAGCATTCCTCAATCATCAGCAACTGGTTATCGTATAACAGGCGAATCTTATCCCCTACCTCGATATCTGCCGGAAGTCGTTCTGTAGTCAGTTCAATTTGATAAGAGCGCCGCGCTTGTTTTAATTTTTTTACTGCAGCATCATAAGCAGTCTTTGCGGCCTTCGCTCTGTCTTCATCTGTTATCTCCTCAGAGTCAGTATTAAACGGCGCCAAATCATTGAAGCTGAATGACCCCTCAATCACCTTACCAGATTCAAGTGCTATACTTTCAGAATCTATTACAGAGTATTCAAGCTCATTATTGGGGGCTAGCTTTGTGAACTCAACATAGTCATAGTCTCGTTCATTATTGACTCCTTTTTTTAAGATGACCACTGGAAATTGCGAATCCTGAGCAGACTTATCTTGTTGAATTTCTCTTAAGCTCATGCTAGACATCCCGCTATCCGATTTTTCACCATAAACTGTCGCTACATTGATTACATTATCGAACTTATGAATGATTGTGGGCTCGGTAATGATTCGTATGTTTTGATCGCTTGATGGTTTCGTAGAAAGCGTATAAGGTTTCTTATCACCAAAGACACCTATTTCCAAAGAACGCCCGAAATGGAAGCCTACACGCCAAAACAAGTCATCAGTAAGCTCGCAAGTCTTTGTTAATCCTTCGAGTTTATTCTGACGGCTATAAACATAGTCGATGACTCGAGATGCTGAATCTTGTAAATATTCGATATTCCATCCCTGATAACGAAAATCTAACGTACTATATAAATCATTTACAGTTCTATTTTTTGCAGCAAGATTTGTAGATATTTGTCTATATTCCCATTCAGAAATGACATGCATCAAGTCAACAGTGATGATTTCTCTTTCCTTGTCTAACTCATATCCGATGATTATTCCATGAAAGACCTTATGATTAATAAAGATTTTCATCTCCTCATGTCCTTCGATAAATTCAGCATATTCAATCGGTAAATCAACGCGAGTATCAGGAACAAACATCAACTCGTTAGTCCAAGATAAAGTATTAAGAATCTTGTTAACTCGCTTGACTACTTTACCTTTACTGATAATTTCTAGGAAAAACTTTTCATTAGTTGATGCATAGTGATCAATTTCAATATCGAATGCCTGCTCAAAGATTATAATTTTATCGAATATCAATCTGTCCGATTCTGAACCAGAAGAACGAATACCAACGACATAAACAGCTGTGCCATTTTCTACTTTAATCCGAACATCAAACCCCGACTTCTCTACACCTTCAACATTCGGATATTCTTCTTTCACATCTGGCCGGTCAATAATTTCTGTTTTTATTCGTTTAATCTCTTGACCGGTTACTGCATTAATAAATAAGATTTCCTGAATATCTTTACCAGAACTGTAATGCCAACCGGTTGCTTCGACATAACCATTTTTTATGCCTAAGTAGTCCAGTGTTCCGGCGTTCTGTAAATTCTCAGGACTAGGAGTAGGATCATCTGGCACTGGTTCTGAATCAGCGTTAGCAGCACGATAGATAGTTGCAGGAGGATTACCATTAGCATTCCATATACTTGAGTAAGTATTCACTGTAATGCCGTTATAACCAAAATTACAATGAATGATGTTTGAGGCATCGGTAAAAATACCAGTGTGTCCTGCAGCCCCTGAAGATGCTCCTCTGTTTCCCCAAATGAAAACATCACCTCTTTGCGGAGTAGCTACTGACTTCCAGCCAGCTGCTTCAAGATGTCCAAAAAGACTGTCTGTATTTCCCATCAAACCAGCGGATAAAAATCCACCAGCGATGAGAGCGAAATAAACAGCCGAGCTACAGTCATAACTCGATGGGCCACCTCTAGCAGCCATACTGTATGTTACTTTGCCTGAACGTTGCCCCATCCAATTAAGTGCCGTTTCTATACTAGCCATTTCGCCACCTTCTATCCTCTTGTTGTGAATACTCTCAAAGCGGGATTATCCTGTGAAAAACTTGTTGATAATCCTTGCTCATCTGGATAACTGGCACCTAGATATATCACTTTCAAAGTATTTGGAGAATCTGGTTCTACATCGAGCATTAAACGTCCAAAAGTACCGTTTCCCAAAAAGTATCCTGTACTAAAGGCAGCAGAATATACAGTTAATTGATTCCATAAATTATCCGTTATACCCCAACTTTTTGCTGTAGCTTTATCAACTGTGCACAAGACATCATTAGAACTCAAGTTTTCAACTCTGTATCCGATGATTGTTGGCGCAACCCACTCAACTGTCATTTTATTACCATCACAGTCTCGAGTATCAATTCTTCTATAGCTAATTCCAGCATGTCTATCGGGGTGATGATTTCCATTATTTACTAGATGATATTTCGTAGGGAAGTCATACCGCTGTGGTTGCTGGTCTAGTAACGCACTAGTTATTGAGCAGATATCCTCTAACCTATCTTCAAGTTCCCTTAATTTGTCCTCTATTTCATGGATTTTTTTCCATTGCCCACAGTCGGAACAGATCATAGCTTTCTGTATTGTATGCAGCTTATTGATAAGTTGATTCACATATTCTTGCCAATCACATTCGCTATATGCGGGTAATTCAGCTTGCTGCCTTCCCAATAAACAATCAAGTAAATCATTTAAATCTTCACAGTTATTGTGTAACACATTCAATCTAGGGTTTAGTCCTGTATCTTTCTGAAGACTATTGCACATTTCCTCGGTGATTCCAGTGCATTCGATTCCTGGAGCAGTTTCTTTCAGATCATTACATGCTGCACAGTAATCGATATTATTATCGCAATTGCAATAAGACATCATTCTATTTTCTCCTTTCAGTTGTCGCCTTTATATTGTAATGCTGTCCACTTTTACATAGACACACACCATTCCACAGCAATCATTCGTATTAACGATTATGCTGTTCATTCCTTGATGAATTACAAAACCGAATGTTGAGCAATCAAGGATTTTCAGGTTGTTAACATCGATAGAAAAAACCTCAGGACAACATTTTTCTTGATAGAAAATATCGCCGCTAGAGGTTATTGTCAAAAGACCTTCGTACTCACCAAGTATTTGCATAGAATTACCATTAATCGTAATTATCGGATCTTTTACTTTTCCATCGATGGTAATAGTCACATTCTCACTATCAGTATTTGTGTTGCTGTAAAACTGGCCAGCAATTGTTCCATCATCAACAGATGATTTACAAAGCTTTTCACCTAGCATCTTCTCATCGCCCCAAATCTTGCTACCTGCTTCACAGTTATAAATAATTCGGTAAGTATCACCACATTGTTTATAAAAATCACTAGCTATCTCTTTTTTCAGTTCGCAAAGAGAATTTTCAGCATTAAGGAAGTCACATTCACAAATACATCGAGGACAAGACTTCTGTGCTGGCAGTGAGCATGCTACACAACAATCAATGCATTCATCTACTTCTCTGAAGTCCAAACAGTCAGCAAAATCACAAGCTGAATAAGGCTGCAGGAATACTTTTCTTGAATCTGCTTTGTGCCATATCCCCTCATAAAGAATAAGATCCACATCAAGACTGACTGTGTATTTATCTATTGAATATGACTCGCTGAAGTCTTTTATAAATGCATTAGTCCACAACAGCTGCTCTCCTTCAATCGCCCACAATTTACCAGCCGACATTAGATTCATGAATACATAGTCTTTGTAATACTTAACCTGATCACAACTCAGCTTTCTAGTATCGAGATTTAGAGTCAAACTCAATGACTGTTCTTTAGAAAATTGTTGTTTGGATTTGAATGGAGCATAGCTGCCATGACCGAAACTATAATCAATAGTTGCAGACTTGAACCCGCCGCTTAAATCTGCGGATTTCAACATGTCATAATTGTCTATTACTAAATCATTGAACTGAATATATTTTCTAACTAAAATGGTCACTTAATCACCTCTATTTCAAGTATCTACTAGCACGCTGCATCATATAGTCAGGATTTCCACCAGACACATGCTGCGTAACCTTATTCGCATTAGTTGTCGTTTGATTAATATTGTTCACAACAGTCGATACAGAAGGAGCAAGCATGTTTTGAGAATTGAATCGATTTGTCATTGCATTAAAGGCTCCTTGAATATCCAGCCGATTAACACGTTCCATAAAATCAAGTCCGAAAGTATTTACAGCTGCCTTTCTTTGAACAAACTCGCCGGGTGTCAGCATTGCAGGAACTGTGTCGGTTCCTTTCTTTTTAAACACACCAGCAACGCCGCCATCAGAATGATACTCAGGAACTTCACCACCCTGCGAGCGACCTATCGCAGTACCAAGTGAAGCACCACCAGTAACCAAAGAACTACCTGAACCAGTAACGCCGACATTTACTGTCTTGTCTTGTAGACCGTTTATAGCAGACTTAATTGATTCTATAGATTTAGATGCAAAGTCCTTTACTGTGATTTTCAACTCTTTTGGTGGAATCTTTAGATTATTAAAATCAATAGTTGTCTTTTTAGATTGTCCAATCTTTGCCTCGTAATCCCTATTGTTTGCTTTAATTTGCTTTTCAGTAACTGGAAGTCGTTCCCACTCAGCAATTGATTCTTCTGATTCTAATACAGCAGTTAGCAAATCCGTATTAGTCGCTAACAATTTCTTGTCATCGACAGGAAGTTTCACCCAGCGGTCATATGCTTCAGTAGATGAATTGATCACGTCTAAAATACCCGGATTCGAAACTACAAGTTTCTTCTCTAATTCTGGCATATTATTCCAGCGGTTAAATGCTTCCTCCGAAGCTGTCATGGTTGCTAGATAATCTTTATTTTCAAGTAGTAACTTTTTATCTTCAACAGATAAAGCATTCCATCGATTCAGAGCCTCTTGAGAGCTGTAAATCGAATTTATAAAATCGTAGTCATCACCAATCAGTTCAATTACTTCTGCGTCTTGGCTATTCCATGATGACAGCTTTTCTTCTGAGCTGGCCAGCGTCGCTAAGAAATCGTAATTTTTGGCATCTAGCTCTTTAATCTCAGGTTGGAAATCATTCCACAATCCTAAGTTGACCATCGTTTCTGCCATGACCTCTGGAGTATCAGAATAGAGAACAGCTTTTTTCTGTTCAAAATCCAAGTCATTCCATTTGCCCTTTGCCTCTATAGATTCAATCATCGTATCAGTCACATTGCTATCGATTAGAGCTTCACGATCGCTAAAGTTGAGATGATTCCATTTACCAGCTGCGATTGTTGCTTCAGCAATCATCAACTTAGCATTTGAGGAAATATCTGCATCCTTTGAATAAGTCATTAGCTGACTGAATCCTGAAGCTGACTTGGACATCTCGTTCAGTTCTTCTTGGAGGTTTGACTTGATCTTGCCACTTGAATCAGTGATCATCTTATTCCAATTTTTAGCAAGAACTGATGGCGATTTAGCCATTAAGTCAGTAGACTTTTTATATTCTTCAGCTCTCTTCGCAACTGTACTAGACATATCAGTAAAACTTTTAGACAGTTCTTTATTAGCATCAATTTGAGACTGAGCATATTGTTGATCTTTTCCATAAGGACTGTTCATTTCTATTTTCCCACCAGTGCTCAAATCGATTTCATTTGCTAAATCTGAATATTTAGCCATGATGGAACTGATTTGCGCCTCAATTGGTGCTGCCTGGTTTTCTGATCTTTCGCGAATAATATCAAGTTGTTGCTCGATGTATTGACTATTAGGATCTAACTCCAACTGTTTAGATAATGCTTGTCTAGTATCATCAATGAGCTTTCTATTTTCCTCTTTAACATCAGCACGTTGCTTTGCTAACCCTGAAAGCCATCCTTTCGCTTGGTCTCTAGTTGCTTGAGATACATCGCCTGTCATTTGGGCTAAAATCTGTTGAGCATCCTCTCTACTTTTGCCAAGAGAATCAACGTAAGCTGCCGCACTATTATCAGAAATATTTTTAATCATCAAGGTTTCTTCAACAGTTACTTCTCTTCCCTGATTTTTGGCATTGCTTCGGATGGTTTCAATTTCTTTGTTATTATCTTGGATAACTTTTAGATTTTTTTCCTGATCAGTTGCATATTGCTCAGCGATTTTTGATGATGCTTCTCGAATATCTTCAGGCAGTTTACTAACTATATCACGAAAAGCTTGGATTTTTCCTGTCATATTTTCTTCGATGGATTTACCCATATCAGCAAAACCGGAGACAGCTTTCTCAGTGCTGGTCGTAATCCCTTGCTCTAATAAACCAACTTCACCGATTGCTCCTTGATACTGATCTTGAAAACCTGTTAATGATTCGTTTAGTTCATCACTAACGTTGGAACCCCAGTTTTTAATTTTCTGTTGAGAGTTATAGGCCTCTTTACCCCACATCTCCCAAACAACAACACCAGCGCCAACTGCACCAGCAACTAACCCCAACGGACCAGCTAGAGAACCAAGCGACCTAACAACTTCGATGATTGTTCCCGGCAATCCTGCAATGTTAGAACCGAATGCCTTAAAAATGCTGAATGCTCTTGAAAGTCCAGAAAAGCCAAGAAATGCCTTTCCAAGAATTTTGGCAGCAGCTGCAGTCTTAATGAAAAGACCTGGTAACTTACCAAGACCTTTGGCAAAACTACCGCCACCTAAATCGGTTATCTTATCCTTAACAAACTTTACAATCGGCTCAAGTCTTTTCTTGAATTCCTGAGCACTTTCAACCAGCTCGGTGAAACCTTCCTTCAATCCCTGACCAAAACTTTGCCAGTCAAAATCTTTAATCATCCCACCGATAAAGCTCTTAAACTCATTGAATTTTGTAGATGCAAAATTGATAAACTCAGCAATCTTACCTTTGTTGTTTTCCAAAGCTGAGGCTAGTTTGCTGAGATTCTTTTCGTAAGAAGATCCAATTTTTGCGAATACTCCAGTGAAGCCGCCAAGACCTAAATCTTTCAGGATATTATCAGCTGATCTAATGACATTCGTAACACCCCGAACAACTGCCGTCTTCATCGTAGTTAATCCAGTACGAATACCACCTGTCGCATTTTTAGCTTGCTCAGCGAATGAAAGGAAGCCGTTCACTCCAGTTGAATTGAGCTCCATAATCTTTTCGATGAAACTATCCATCGCGATGTCGCCACTTCTTAGACCTTCACCCAAGTCATCAGCACTAACCCCCATAGCCTCGGCTACCTGAGCAATCTGAGCTGGCATAGCTGTCAATGAACTCCGCCATTCGACCATGTCCATCTTGCCTTTAGAATAAGCCTGAGATATTTGTTCCAGTGCTGAACTTTGAATCTCACCACTGGCACCGCCGGCAAGAATTGCATTATTTAGAGCTAAGAACATTTCTGTAGAACGACCAATGTCTCTATTTTTCGAAGTGAACCGCTGAACTGAGAGAGCAGCATCATTTAACGTTGTAGGAAGTCCGGTCAACTTATCTCCGAGTTTGTCGATTGCAGCTTGAGAATCTTCTACTCCAATTTTCAAGTTAGACATAACCTTCGGAAAATTGTTCAGTGTATCGAATCTGGTAATCGCTCCATCAACGGAACCCTTTACCATGTCAACAGCTGCACTCACACCTTTAATTGCGGCGCCTAAACCAATGAACTGATTAATCTTGGAAGCAAGCGGGTTAAACATGTTAAGCATTTTGCTGCCAATTCCGTCCAACTGATTCCCCACTGAGCTAAGTGTAGATGAAATATCAATCTTAACTTTGTTATTGCTTAAGCTTTGCAGCCTAGCAGACAGACGACCTAAACCAGATTCAGCTTGTTCTAAGTTTCCAGCATCAACTTGTAGCCGGGCTTTTTTATTATTAAGCTGATTCATTTCACGATTAAGACTGTTAAGTTCTCTATCGGCACCCTTTAATTTTTCAGTAGTAACTTGCAGGGTTGCCTTTCTAGCTCTGAGCTTTTCCATCTGTGTATTAATTTCAGCGATTTTCACTTTAGCATTATCTATATTTTTAGAATCTGCTTTGATGGTCGCCTTTTGTGCTGCGAGCTCCTTCAGTTGAATATTAACCTTGCTAATCTCTTTCTTGGCATTACCCAGTTTTTCAGCATTAATCTGCAGCTGCACTTTTGATGTTTTAAGCTTATTAATTTGAGAATCCAGCTGAGCTAATTGCTGACGAATTTCCCTGCTGTTACTTCGAATATCAACGGATATTCTTTCGATTGCCATTTACTCACCTCCCTCCGTATCGTTTGAAACGTTACAAAATAAAACTCTATAAGGAGCCGGCTGGTCTACTTTTTTCTTTGTGTCAATGTCAAGCTCTTTCCACTCAAGGAAATTGCGGTAACTTTCTTCATTCGAATACTGGCCAAACGTCACTAATAGTTCAGCAACTCCCCAAGTATCTAAGATTGAGCCTGGACTAATATGTAATTTTTTGGCAGTATATAAAGCCATTCCGATATACGTATTTACATTAGGGAAAAAACTATCGTCTAACTCTTCTACTTTATTTCCTTCGCCAACGCTGAGAGCTTTTCGATAGGCAAGCCGAAAAAAACGTCCGACTCATTTACTAATTCAGGATGGTTATAAAGGATTTCTAAGAAGGTTTCGAACACAGACATTTGTTCCATATATTCGCCATAATAATCATCGATTCCAAGCATCGTTGCAACGATATTATATAGAGGTAAATATAATTGATCACCAGCAAGCAAGATTCTTTCAGTTAAAACCGTATCAGATGCTCGCTCGATTGAGCCATCAGGCAAAAACTCGCTGAAAAATGGATTTAGCTCCATGAAATATTTGACTAAACTAGTATTCATACGAGGTGTGATTCGTTTATCTTTTAAGGTGACAACTGCACGATAACGACCACTTACCTCTATCACTGCAGCATCTTGATAAGGGAAATCCGCCAGCTGGTCTTCATAAAGTAGAAAACTAATTGTGTAGTCATTTGATTTGATTTCAGTTTTGTTAGCATCACCATTGACGATTAGTTCATCTTCCTCATTCATAGCTAGATAAGGCGTTGAGTCTTTTTCAGCTTCCGCCATCGCTTCTTTTATTTTCAGAATTTCAGCAACTGTTCTGGTTTCTGTTTCATTCATGTGTTTTCCTCCTCAAATATAAAAAAGAGACGAGGGAAAACCCTCATCTCAAACGTATTATTCAATTACCCGGAACATTTCGTAGAAATCACCATTTCTATCGCGTTGAACTGAAATAGTGAAGTTAAAACTAGGCTCTTCATTTGTAATCGAAGCTGGGAACGATGTAACCAAAACATTATTGTAAATGTAGTTCAGTTTCACACCATCAGTCTGCTCGTTTACAAAGCTCATACGAACTCTACGTTGTTCTAGAGCATTTTCATTACCCACATAATGCTCAGCATCAACTTTCTTAGGATAGCTGATAATGACCTTCTGTCCTACAAGCGAGCTATGGAAAATCAATTTCCCTGCATCGACCATTGTAGTTGTTGTTCCGTCAAGCACGATGAACTGCTTTTCATTCACTGAGACAATGACAGGGCTACTTACTCGATTTAGCATTGAATCAGTCACATTGCAGTTGTCTGCCATAGTTGCTAAAGTAAATGAACATTCATCCATATTCATATCTGCCAGCTGCACATATCCGTAATCATTTCCATCGATAGTAATAGCAGTAACTTCTTTTTCAACTGTTTGAGGAATCCAACCTGTGGTCAAATCCCCTCGTGAGTTTAGTGGATTAAGTTTCCAATAATTCGGAGTAGCCATTTTACCTGTGATGGTTCGCTCGATTGTGATACTTGTCGGATCATAACTAGCTCCGAAGCATGATGCATCACGTGGGCTAACAGTAAAGTCACCTGAAAACTCATCCAGACAACTCAGTTTAACTACATCGTTCACTTCGAAATCTTCGATACTATCGTATACAAAAATTGTTGAGAAGCCGATGTTTGGGATGACCGTATCATCAACCGGAGTGGCTTCTAATTTAATCAGAACGCCGCTCTCTGATGCATCCCAGCCTGTTCCTTCCTGAGAAGTTGGAACTTTTGACAAGTCAACTACGACAGGGAAAAAACCTTCACTTTGAACAGTTACCACCTGAGAGTAAATATCTGCATTTGTCATATTCTGATTGGTAATATCAGAAATAGTTGTTTTTAAAGTATACTCACCAGCTGTCGGAAAATGAACATAATAGGTGATAACACCAGCGACAAAATCAGTTGCATCTGCAAGGACTGAGAATGTCGCTCCAGAGGTTAAGCCGGCACCGTTAGTCACCATCAGTGTTCCTGTTGTCTTACATCCTTCAGCAAGACAGTTGAACATGTCATCAGGAGTGCTATATCCATTGTAAGTTGCTGTTGTTCCTTGATAATCGATGTAGTTCTTTGTGTTTACCCTTACGCAGCTGTCAATATCTGTCAGCACAGCGAAATCAACTTCCATCAATTTCGTTAAAGCCTTTAGCCCGATTTTATTAATCAGGACATCATTTCTACATTTAGCCATTAAATTATGCCTCCTCTATAAGTTGTTTTGAACAACACGTGCTGCGTCTCTTTCGTAGCGACCGCCGTTCTTTTGATTCAATGTTTGAAGTTTCTTTTGTACAAAGGCCTGAGCATCCACTGCAGGCTTTTTTTCTTCAACCTTCTTTTCTTTATCCAGTTTCGTCATTTTATTGCCTCCTAAATTTTTGGACGGCGTAAAACCGCCCGCTTAATAAATGGATCACCGGCTGATGCGGGAATCCTGACAGACCTAGCAAAATGAACTTGTCCATCTCGGCCAATCCATCTCAACGCCTTAGCATTTTTAGGCCGGATTGTATAAGGTCCATGACCATCATGATAAAAAGGCGAATAGTCAATATTTCCTATATTTCGTGAATCTGCCTTTAATTTGGCTGCATCCACTCCAACAAGATAGTGACCTTCACCCTTTTTTTCTTTTGTTATGGCATCACGTGTGGCGCCTGACTTAACATGAACCTCATCCTTGATGGTTTGTTCCATTTTTGTCGCATAATTATCAATTCTTTTGTTAATTGAATTCATAACAATATTTTCTAAAGACATCAGGTCACCTTCTTAAACATCCGAGTTGGTACACCATTCAAGTGATACACCTGGTCGATTAAAAATAAGCCATCATGTTCGATGACTTCATATTTTTCTCCAGCTCTAAATGTCACTATTCGGCCAGATGGCAATGTCATTCGCTTTTCACGCTGAAAATTGTATTGCGATACTCTTCTCTTTCCGCAGGATGAACAACCGGACTTTCTAGCCTGCTGCTTCAATCCTAAAAATTCAACTTTCAAATTACCTCACCCCACCAGTTCAACATTTTTCTGTTACATAAGCTAATTAACCCAAGCTGATTTTTATACGCACTCTCAATCAACCTCATGAAAACACGTTCTAAATATGCTGTCGGGTCCAGATTGCCGTTATAGTCATCTGTTGAAATATATCCCTCACTCGATGAACTGTCATTACACGTCTGGCATTTTGAACAATCACACTCATTCTTTGAAGTGATGATGTGCAGCATATCACAGAAAATAGGAAGCAAGCATTCAGGAAGTTCTTGATAACCAGCGATGTACTCGACAATCAGCATATACTCGTACTGACAGTTACAAAGGTCATTACCAAGATATTTGCTGAGGTCGACACGTAACTCGTCAGAGAACTCACTATAGAGATACTCATCCGCTCCAATTGGAAATAGCTCTTCCTTAATACCAAAGCGACGGATTAACGTCAGTTCAAAACTTTCTGCAAAAATTTGCGTAAAGAAGGGCGTGAACTTAAAAATCCCGCCCTCACAACCACATCTTTTCACATCCTCAACTGTGAAAATCTCTTTTCTTTCTTCTGCTAGAAATGTCTCACACGCTTCTTGAGTCCAGCAAGTCATCATACTGACTAGGTTTATTAGTTCAGTGATGTTTTTTTCTAATTGTTCTGTTTCGGCATCTGGCAAGCAATCACAATAACCTTTTAACTGCTCGATAATTTCCTTCATAGGCCTAGCCCATAGGGACCAGCGTCTCAGGAACAAGCAATCCGTCCAATCCTTGAAGTGTGTCGCCTAAACAGTTCGCATCTAGAGGAATATCTGTGATTACAGCCAAGCGGTTCGTATCGACTGAGAATGTAGTACCTGCGTTATACAAGTAATCACATTCGACAGCACATCCCTCATCTGGTCCAACAACAGCAAAGGAGTTTCGTTGGAATTTAGGGTCAGTTACTGCTAAATCAGTAAGCATCATTCCGCCTAATGTGTCTCCATCCAGTACCCATGCATCACCTTTGGCGTTTGTTTGGTCATAAGGAACAATTTTATCCTGAATGAAAGGAATGTTGTTATATCTAATTTCATTTCCGTTTTTAGTCCATCCATCAGGTAAGTTACCGAATCGACCAGGTACAATAGCCTTTGCAATTGAGCGATGAGTAATTGGATGAACAGCAATCACATAGTTGCTCCCTCCAAGCGCTGTTAAACGGCAGCCGAGTGAGAAGAATGCACTTAGGATATCAGCACCATTGATGGCCAACACTGAAGCATCAGATAAGATTTCTAAAAGACCATGAAACGGTTTTAATGTCGCTGTTGCTGTTGTAGTAGTTCCTAAAATGATATTTCGAGCAGTAAAAAAGCGCATTGACTCGTGAGCCATACGCTTCTTAGCTTGTTCAATTGATTCGCCTTTTCTCATGAAGTAGTTGATCATATCAGTTGCCTTGAATTTCACGATTTCTTCCATCAAACCGTCTAAAATTTCTTTACATTGGCGTAAGCAAAGTAATTTCATTGGTGCTTCTGCGGCACACTTCTCTAAGCCAAGTGGCAACCAGCAGCATTCTCCAGCAGTGTCGATAGGAAGTGATGTTCCCCAAGTATACGGTAAAACAATATTATGGTCATTTGTGACTGGATCTCGACGAGTGACTAAATTCCCGCTGTTTACTGTATTCATTACCATTCGTGTCATTGGTGTGCTCATGAGCCATGTAACCAACGCATACTGGTCCTGAATAGGAAATTTTGATCTGTTCTGTGAAAAATCAGGCGCAATTCCAATCTTCCCAATTTCTGCTAACTGAAGGACTTGCTCAGAGTCCACAGCAATTTTTTCTAAAGTTGCTAAACTAGTATCTAACATTTATTTCACTCTCCTGCGATAAATTTTAATGGGTCATATTC
Source organism: Enterococcus sp. LJL128 (assembly GCF_056924295.1). NCBI lineage: Bacteria > Bacillati > Bacillota > Bacilli > Lactobacillales > Enterococcaceae > Enterococcus > Enterococcus sp. LJL128. The sequence continues at coordinate 192,338 of NZ_JBXPBP010000001.1, forward strand.
ATCATCGTTATTTTTTTGAGTTGCTGATGAGGCAACATTACCTTGAGAATCAACAACTCCCAATTTGCCGAACTTCTCTAAAACTGCAGAAACTCGCTTGCTAGTAGCAGACAATTCTTCTTTGCTTTTTGCATCTGAAGCCTTTAAGCGTTCATTTTCAGCTGCTAGCTCTTCATTTTCTTTCTTAAGACCTAAGACAATCGTCTCTAAATCTTTAATTTTTTCATCTACAGAATCCGGTTCAACCTGAACAGGGTCTGGCTCTGTTTGAGCAGGTTCTGCTGCCGGTGTGACTTCTGGCTCTGGTGTTGGATTTGGTTCAGGTTCAGCCACCGACTCTACTACTACTGGCTCTGGTTCTAATGCTGGATCAGTAGTATGTGGTTCTGGTTCAGTTTTAGAAAAATATTTGTCATATAGCTTTTTTACAATTCCGTCTTTCATATTGTCCTCCTTGTTTTCGCTATTCAGCACCATAGTGCTATTACAGTTTCCTGGCTCACCAATGATTCCAAAATCATGGATAGTTAGCTTATCAATTACCGGTGCCCAATCCAGTCGCTCAAGTAATTCTTCATCGACCGTATCATCTATTGAGTAGCTAAACTCTGCACTAATACCGATTGTGTTATGCTGCCGACGTAGTTCTTTAATGAAAATTGATTCTTCATCTATAGCCATCCTTGCATCAAGTCCTTTACGACCATCTCCTATATCGACAAGTCTTAAATCTTCTTTAGACCATGCTCCGACAGGAAATGGAAACTCAGCATATGGAAAATGACCAATGTTGATTACTCCAACATAATCATCATCAAGTGAATTATAAAAATCCTCTAAGACTCCTTTTTTGATGTATGCTCTTACTGAGCCATCTCCATATAAGACACTTCCTTCATCCAATAGCCTGACAAATTCATTGTTCGGAGTGATGGACTGGAGATAAAAAACCTCGTCTTTATCAGTTTTTTTAACAGATAAATCAATAGTTCCGTCGAGTAGTTTTTTATATTGCTGACGGAAAAAGTTTCTTGCTTCAACCTCCTTCAGTAAATTACTTTTCCTTTTTTTCATCATTAATCACCTCGACAATGTGATACTTGAGCTTTTTCACTCTGCCCCCGCAGGATTTGCATGACGTAATTTCATAAGGAATATTGTGAGCGATGAGATGTTCTTCAAGCTCTGAAGAATGGCCCTTTTCTTTTGTAGCATCAGTTAAGCTCTTAATAAGCAGCTCATCATCTGTTTCATAGATTTTCCCGGGATACAATCGTTCATGACCATATGTAGCAATTCCTCTAATCGTCTTGACCACAGGCAGCGCTACAGTAGCGTCTATTCCGTCATATAACTTAATCTTTTGCTTTGTCATCTGCTGCCACCTCTTCATTTTTATCAGCAGCGGCTTCTTTATCTTTACTGTTTTTCGTATCAGTAACGGTTTTATTCTTACTTCGATTGTTTTTTACATTGCCAGCTGTGTATGGCTCCGGAATAACTTCTTTCAATCCGGATTCAGTTTTTCTCAACGATTTCAAATAATCGCGTCTTTCTTTTTCAGATTTAAAAATAGTTACCATAAATATTCTCCTTTCCATGAAACAAAAAAGACCACCGTTTATAGGCAGTCAATTTGCTTACAAGGTGTGTCTGGAATTTCAGTTTCAGTTTGCGGTAAAGTTGTAAAGCCACAGATACATTTAAAGCTAGTAGTGATGATATTTCCTGTTGCTTCATCCGTATAGCTGAATGCATTCGCAACTGAAGTGCCAAGCTTCCAAGTTTCTAATTGAGATAGAGTAGTTTGAGCACCAGTACCAGAAATCGCCAATTTACTTCCGTCTTTCATGTTTACCTCAATATTTACTGTCCGTTTAATCATGTTCCCACCTCCTCTCAATAAGATTCAATTATCCATTCGATTATGCACTGGTCATTTGGATGTGCGGTGGCAGTGAGCTGCTCCTTGTAATTGTGTGTGTAAAACTTACCATCACCTAAATCGATGGACTGTCCTTCAAAAATAAAAGGCTCATCGTAATTCACAGTCGTTCCGTCCAAAGCTTTGCATATAGCACAAGCACCAGACCACGCCTTCCATCTCTTTTTTACCGATAGACGTTCGCCGTAAACAGCAAGAAGCTGACTAACAACATCTATATCAGCCAGCTGGTAAATATTGTGAATTTCTGTTTTGGCCAAACGTTCGGCCTGATACCTTTCCTGCTGAGGAATATTTTCAAGCGCAATCCTCAAAAGCTCTTGTTGTTCATAAAAAGATAGGTCAGGGTATTCATTAGCGATAAGAGCCGCTAGTTCTTGTGTGATGAACTGCAACCTATCTCTATATCCATCGAGCAGCTGTTCAAAAGATAACCTATAATCCTGAAACATCTGAGAATTAGCTTGAAACTCAAATGGTGCAATAGTTTTGTTCTTTTCGACAGTTCCATCAGCTCTAATCAACCAAAGCAATGCAACAAAAGCCAGTATGTTTTCTAGGCTACCATCAGTTTCCTGTTCATTGACGATATCTGAAGCATAAAGGCTGATAAGTTCGGTCAGTTCCTCTTCCATAATCAGAACTCCAGATCGTCATATTCAGCCACTTTTTCCTGAGATTTACTAATTAATTCATGGATTTTCATTGAACTTTGATTGTTCAACCGATTTTTAAAGTCGTTGACGAACTCTTCGTCTTTCACAATTAAAACTGAAATTAGCTCAAGTTCACCTTTTTCCCCTTGTCCAACTCTGTAAGCAGTAACGCTGTTCGAGTAAATCAAGCCGTTTTCCTGCTCTTGAATGGCCCGGTTATCCAAAACAACATCATAAAATGATGTGGTCTTTTTGCCGTCGGTCTGCTCAACCTTGCGATAGCGATTATTCAAGAACTGATCCACGTTGATGGCCGCATTCTTTTTTCCTGTTGTTGTATAGGTAATGCCATCGGGCGTGATTTGCCGCTCTGTTAGGTCAATCTTTTGCCCTGTTAATTTTCGCTGGGTCAATTCCAGTTCGTTCAATTTCTGAGCATCAGAAAAGTTATAAACTGGAGTCCCTGCGATTTCCATCACTGGCGATACCTTAGCACCCTCATCTTTAATAATTTTATTCAAATCTAGCATTTCTTTTCCTCCTAAATTGCAATATTATCAATCAATTCCTTTGCTTTATCCTCAAAACCAAGATTGCTGAGGCGTTCAGCAAGTTCTACTGTTTTCAAGGCATTGTCAGTCTTAGCGTTATAATCGATAGTGTCATCCTTATAAAAATAAATCTTCTCAACTTCTAACTTCGGCGCTAACATATTGCTGAGCTGAACTGCAAAAAGTTCTCGATAAGGGATGATGACGTTCTCCATTGCATTATCCAGAATCTTTTCCATCGAGATGTTGCCGTTCATCTTGCCAAGACCAATCAGCGCTGGATGAATACCGAAAATTTGTGCTACTATCTCACCAGCTGTTTCGGCAAAAGTTAAGAACTCAGTTGATTTAGTCACACGAGGGATAGTATCTAATTTATCGAACATATTATTGACAACAGCGACATTTTTACTAGTGCTGTTTTTCAACTGCTCACCAAACTTAACCGCCTCACGCTTAGCTTTATCAGCTTTCTGAGCATTTGCCTGTACAGTGTTCTTCAGTACATTCGATGTACTAGCCTCGTTGCCATCTGAGAAGTCACCGGCACCTTTCAACCACAACAAAATACGACCTGGTCCGTCATACTCCAAGTCGTCAATGAGATGTTCATAGATTGATGTAATAAGCGTGTTTCTCAGCCTGTCTCTTGTCAGAATGGACTCACCTTTCATCGATGATACATCTGTTCTTAGATTAACAAAGTCCTCGACAGGAACACCGATGTGCCTTTTGTCTTTTGTGATCAGTATTCCTTTTTTGAAAAGCTCCTTCATATCGAAATCAAACCACCCAGTCAGTTCATCTTTTTTTATTGATGAAAAATCAAGTTTCTTTTGATTTCTAGAAATGATATAGGCTAAAGTATCATCAAATCCATAATACTCGGTATTTTCGGCAATTAAGTTGCCAAAATGGTTGTACTTAATCATCTGTAGACCAGCTTCATCGCTTAGATATCTTATGCCAGTTCTGCCAAAAACGAGTGCCCGCTTGACTGCTTCTCTCAACAGCAGATAGTTAGTAGTTCCCTGAGCGTTCTGAGCGTACAAAAAGGCTTTAACCTTTTCGTCTGCCTCATCGCCTTCGCCAGTAGTAATCGGCGCACTAAATATCATGCTTGTAATTGATGAGACAACATACTCAAGAACTGGCATATTCTCCCACAGCCAATCCAGTAGATCAGGTGTTCCTTTTTTCTTTTGCTGATCATACCCGCTGGCACAATCATCTGGTGAATCTTTAATGAGTGTTTCCAAAATTTCATACGTACTATCAGAACCCATGAAATCCGAGGCGAGCTTCTCCTGTCTTTGAGAACTAAGTGCCAGTTTTTGTTGTTTCTTCTTTTTTCTTCTGCTTTTCGCCACTTTATCACCACCCTTCAATTTCATTTTCTATAAATAATGTTTCTCCGCAGATTCTATTGCGTCATCAATAGATAAGCCTGCAGAACGAAATCCAGTTATATACTTCAATAAATCAAAATATGATTTAGAGGTTGAAAGAGCAATATACTGAACCCTCTCATTTTGTTCATCACTAAATCCCATTCTCTTTTTTTCATAATCAAATGAATCGTTTAGATTCTTCTCAAGTAGCATAAAACATCACCTTCAATTGTTATTTTTAGAGACAGTTAACATAACGCATCTTATATCAAGCTGTAGAGTTGCCGGGCTATTAGCGTACCTATTTTGTGAAAATGGAATGGTATACCCAATATTAATTTTAAAAATCCTTATATATCAACCTTTCACTTTTCTAAACTATGTGAGAAACAAGAATCGAAAAGCCTCGAAAATTGTTATCAATCAGAGTGTATAGGCTACTCTGAATTGTCAATTGAATGCAGCAAGATAGCATGAACGGATAGAAGAACTGCGTCGAGCTCATCCGGAGACTTACCTAGCAGTTTCTTGATTTCATCCTTCGAAATAATCGCTATCTTTCCATTTGATTTTATTAGTGATTGTACATAGTTCATTTGCTCTTCGAGTGCATCTTTCATCTTCGATGTAAAAGAGATGTCCAAACTACTGATTAGCTGCTGCAGATCCACATGCATCTCCGCTCGTTTGTTGAAACCACGAACAGCAGCAAAGTGATTCAATTCTTTCCTCGTTTTTGTGGTACCTTCACCAAAATTGATTCCTTGTACTCGCTTATTTCCTAGCTTTTTGGCTAACCCCTCAACAAGCCAAATACCAAAACCAATATCGACACAAATCTTTTTCACATCAAAACGAGTTACCAATTTCATGATGTCATCAATTACTTTAAAACTCGTAACACCATCTATCCAATCAGATTTATCAATCACTGCAAAGTCCAGCACTCGGACCATACCTGAAGGCTCCAGTCCTGAAAGGACAACATCGATATTGTCTTTTCCTTTATGGGCTGAATCAATACCTAAGAAGAAAATGGTATCGGGATGGATTGGTCCATCATTCACTACGATTTCATTAAACAGCGACTTGTCAGCATAATCGTCAAGTTCGCATAACAAGTACCGTTTTGCTGTGCTTTCTTCTTTGAAAAACTCAGAATTGATTATCTGTTCTTTTGATTTATAACGGCCCTCTTCCAATGCAGTTCTGGCATCCATCCAAACAATCAAAGTGTCCTCGGGAACATCATCAGCTGTGATGGAATCATAGAAACGACCTTTTCGGTGAGGGTTAGAGATTTCAAAACTAAGCAGCTTCTTTCCATCTTCCGATGAAAACTCCCGGCGTCCCATCTCGGCATAAACAGCATCAGGAACGAGTGCAGCTTCATCGACGATGTAGTCACCGCCACGACCGATAGCAGCGTTGGAACGGAGGGTATCGTTAAAAGCACCACCTAATGAGATGGCTTCAATCATTCCGCCACCCTTCAAAGCAATTTTCTTTTTAGACATCCCCATTTGCAGCCGCTCTACTTTATCGGCCGGCTCCATCATTTTTACTCTAATAGATATGTCTGCATGCTGGAGATGATCAGCAACGTATTTCATAATAATCTCAGTAACCTGTGCATCGTTGCCGGCCACTCGAACAGGGTTACCTTCATTCGCCCGCAGCAAAGCAATCTGACCGCAAGTGTAACTTTTACCGTACTGACTAGGCGTAACGACCTTGATGGTTGAATAACCGCCCTGAACTGCACCAATTAACATCGCCTGTGTGAAGTATGGTTTGCTACCAAAAAAGGCTAAGGATTGACTTGCACCAATTCTGGCCAGACGTATTTGTTCATCTCTTTCGATGCTTATACGTCTGTAATGTTGAGGAATTCGCCCAACTAACCAGGGTTCTAACTGGTCGGATGGAGTCGCACTATCCAATAATTCTATGACCTTTTTCTGCGTTTCATTCATCATCGGTCACTCCAAAACGTTCCATGAACTTAGCAGCAAGCTCCAGTTTATCTTCGACTGGCAGCTCATCTGGCCCGTCATTGGTGATTCCAAGCTCAAGGTTAATTTTTTTCGTTTGTGCATCCAGCAGTGTCACTCTTTTTTGAGTGAGTTCAATATCATTCATCTGCTTTACAGCTCTAGTCAATTGCCCAGTAATTTTAGTAAGCTCACTTTCAATCTTGAGAATCCATTCGATCTTAGGTGTAATCTTTTCTCGCTTCTCCGTCACCTTTAAGTCATCGGATGGAATGGCGATCGAAACGACCTTACCTTCTCGTTCAAAAGTCTGCTTTTCTGCCGTTATCTGATGAAGAATACTTTTTTCATTTTCTGTCAGACCTGCTTCAGCAGCTCGTACCCTTTTCATCATGCGTAGTTGCCGAACTCGCATCGTGCGTATTTCTTCCTGAAGAATCAAAAGAGGATCATCAGACATTACATCCAATAGATTCTTTTCGTCATCAGATAATAAATCCATATAAATCGTTTCATACGCTCCATGTTTCAGAGCGTTCTTATTACGAGGTGGTGGAGATGCATTGCAGTTCCCCTTGTTGCCTAGCGCGTTCTGATTGCCTTTAGGGGCGCCCCGCCTTTTAGAACGTTCCGTTTGGTCTGATTGGAGCGTTCCGTTTAACTGCTGTTCCCATTTGTCTTTTGACTTCCAGCCGCGAACGGTTCCGGCTGATAAATCCAACTGATCAGCAATTTTGATAAGGTCAATCTTTCCATCATGTTTTTTATAAATTTCCATAGCTTCATCACGCCGAGGATCTCTTTTTCTAGCCACTCATCTCTCACCACCTCACTCTCAAAAAAATTGAGTATTGTTTTTAGTAATTTATTATTTCAAAATCCTGGTCAAAATTCTCAGGATTGATTACCCATAAATTGCCTTCTTTGTCTTTTATAATATAGTCGCCTTCCTCAACAGGAGTATAACCATCGAGCGTAAGCACCATGAAAAGAATACGGTTCTTTGCTATTCCGTCTATACAGATAGTATCGCTCAAAACGATGACCAACCTGCCTTCAGTAAAATCTCTAACTTCGTTGAGGTTTCCGCCATTCCATTCGATAACATCGACCTCTTTGCATTCTTTTGCTCTCAAATCATTCACTCTCCTTCAGCATTAAATCAGCTTCGATTAATACTTTCAGATCAGAAATGCTGTTGAGCTTTATCTCTCCAGCCTTTAAATTTTTGAGCCATTGTCCTAAGGCAGCTCGGATTATTTTCTTATACTCATCGATTGATTCGGCTTTTTCTAATGCCTTTTGAATCTCGTACTCAATATCTATGTTTTCATTTTGTCTGGTTTCCATTTGCGTAATTCCTCCGCTATGTCTATAATAGAAAAAGACACTGAGCTGTTGAAAACCACGCGTGGTCTTGTCTCAGTGTCTTCGGAGTGTTCGCACTTCGTTGAGTGGACCGAGCGTTAGCGCGCTCGGTCTTCTTTTTTATGTTAAACACCATCTTTCAATCGATTCGTTACAAGTTCCCGAAAAATGGTGCTGTAACCCTAATTTACTTTTATTGCTTTAATTCCTGTTGATTCCTCAAAACGTTTAATGATAACATCACAAAATATTGGGTCAAGCTCCAATAGATTGCAGCGCCGGCCCAGCTCATGTGCGCACATGAGCGTGGAGCCGGAGCCTCCAAATAGATCCACAATCAAATCACCTTTTTTTGAGCTATTTCTAATCGGGATGGCCAACAAAGACAATGGTTTTTGTGTAGGGTGAACATATGCGTTCACGTTTCCCCGGCTACACTCCCAAATTGTGGATGGCAGGTCATCAATCAAGTCATCGTGCCACACAGTCGATTGTTTCCTATTCCCCTGCCAAAAAGGAGCGCAACCCTTTTTATGAGCGTAAAAAACAGGCTCATGTTGCCATCTATATTGACTCCAACCGTTGCTAGCAGAATTTTTTACCCAAATACATTGGGAACGGACAAATATTTGATTGTCGTTCATGGCGTTTTCAAAGTCACGTTGAGTGCTCGACGCGTGAAACACATAAATTGCTGAACGCTCAGACATTAAATGAGTATAGCTGGCAAAAACCCCATGCAAGAAAGACTGAAACTCCTCATCGCTCATGTCGTCATTCATAATTGAATCTCGGCCAGAATCAAGAAGTTCTTCATTTTCGGACACCACAGCGACGTTGTAAGGAGGGTCGGTAACAACGAGACTGGCTAGCTCTCCATCCATCAATGCATCAATATCAGAAAGAACAGTTGCATCGCCGCACATCAAGCGGTGTGGCCCCAGCTGCCAAATGTCTCCTTGAACGGCCTTCGGTCCATCCTTCTCTATTTCTTTTACCGCTTTGTCTACATCGAAACCATCTTCTTCAATTGGTGTTTCAATTTCGATATTGTACTCAAATCTTTCAATGATTTCTGTAGCCTCGTTTTCTTTAAAACCGGTCAGATCCAAATCACCAGATTCAAACTCACGTAAAAGTGGAGCAAGTTTCTTTTCATCCCACTTGCCTTTAATCTTATTGAGAGCTAAATTAAGCGCCTTTTCACGTTCGATAGGTAAATCTACTACCGATACCTCTACTTCTTCGCAGAGCTCAATATTTTGAGCCACAGCGACACGCTGATGTCCACCAACAAGAAAACCTGTGCGAGAATTAAAAACAGGAGGATCGACAAAGCCGAATTCCTCCAGTGATTTTTTTAGATCTTCGTATTCATCCATGCCGGGAACCAAATCCACACGTGGGTTGTATGGTGCAGGTTTTAAATCTACTAATTTCATTTTTACTATTTTCATAATTTCCTCCAAAATAAAAAGAGCTTTTCAGCTCTCAAATTGTCCTTTATATAAAATTTAATCCATGTTCTGATTGTAGATAGTCTTGAATTTTTCTAGCAGCTTGCTCAGCTGCATTATAACGCTTAACTACGTTCTGAATATCTTTCGTTTTTAAAGTTCCCCAGTCCTTTGATTCAATCACAATCGAGTAGGTTGAGTCCTCGACAATCAAATGAATCGCTGGTATTTTGGAATCTAATGTTTTAACGGCGAAAAAATTTTTTTTGATATCTCCTAACAGTTCATAATCATTTATTTCATCAATTATTTTCAAGTCCATTGATTTTTCCTCTTTTCTATTTTTGTAAAAATGCTTTTACATAAATTCCTAAACCGCTATTCAGGTTAATACCAAACTTTTGTTCAAATTCTTTGTGAGCCTCTAACCTGTCATCGGCTGTTTCACCATTGATAATTTTTTCATAAGCCACTCGCCATTCACGATTCGATTTAATTTTTTCTGCTACTTCTAATGCGTTCATGATTTTTTATCCTCCATTGCCGGGGCTAACTCGCCCCGGCCGTTTTTATTTTCTAGAATTCGATATCAGTATTATCAGCTATTACTGTTTTAAAATACTTTGCAGCTTCGATAGCTTGTTCGTAGGTTTCAATAAGTTTTTTCATTTCCTCTTCGTTGTGCATTCCGAAAGATTTTGAAGCTATTTCTATAACTCCTTTTTCGCTAGTTTTTGTTTTCCAATTGTATGGCGTCAACCGAAATGAGATAAAGTAGTAAAATTTTTCTTCTGTGCCTTCATATTCGATGAAGTAACTTTCTTGATCTTCGTACAATACATATCCGTTCATTTTTGCTAATGCTGTTCTTTTCATTTTTATCAACCTCGCTTTATTTATTTGTTGTATGTATATTAACTTGGGTTGACGACTATTACAAGTCTTTTCTTGTTATTTTATAAACTTATTTTCTCAAACAGAAACATCGATACAACGCTGTTTAAATTATTTTTTCTGGAAAATAATAACAGATATTTTTCTTTTTTTAGTTATTTAAAAAAAACGAGCACAAATGAGTGCTCGTTCCGAGATACCAAAAAATAGATAGACTGATCAAAAATTTTTGTGTAATTGTGTCACTTTCTATTTTTCGGTGATATCAAAATGCACTGTTTCCGGAATCGAACCGGCCGGACTCCCCTTCTCGGGTCCATCCCAAGTCCTGCACCTAGCCTCAGGGATTCGAACCCCGCACGCTTCAGGAGGTTGCGCTACCTAGTGCACTTGATAAGGCGATAACCGGATTTGAACCGGTGATAGAGGTTTTGCAGACCTCAGCCTTACCACTTGGCTATACCGCCATTGACAGCAGTAGGAGATGTCCTACTAACTGACAATATCATAATAACACCGTTTAACCGGACATAGCCCGGATAATTGCTGGATATTTACCGGATAAGAACCCGATAGAAACCCGATTTTTCACCGAAATTCTACTAGCTCCAGAGCATCCGCAAATTGTATAATTGCCAACGCCGCGTCCTGAGATACGAGGTCTTCACTTATATGCAACTGCTGTGAACAGATATAAACTGAAAGTCCCAATATATATCGATTGTAAAAAATCTTCTTACGACGATCGCATATTTCAGGTTTAAAAGGATGTTGAATTGCCGCAAATCCTAAAACAAATAACTCGTGCAAATAATCAAACTTTTCTCGCGCCTCTTCATTTTCAATAAGTATTTTTTCAGCCTCAGCATTATTCTCGCCGCTGGATGCCGGAGGAACCAAAGAGAAGCTAGAAGTCAGCTTTGGCTCCCGAGGCTGTCCATAGCGAGTTCTGGCAGCCAGATATGCATTCATGAACACACCAACGTTGTATTTCGTACGATCCAAGTTAACATCTTTTGGATCTGGAGTTTCATATTTACTAACATCAAACAGTACCATTTCGCCTTGATTCCTCCTGTGGTATAATAGATTGTCTTGGTCGGGAGGAAACAGAGAGTTATGCTAGCTAATTAACTCTTAATCTTTTCGGCTTTTTTATTTGTTTTTGATGTTCCGTTAGCAGCTGCTTTTTCCTGAAGGCGGCGCTTTTTCTTTTTAATTTTTGATTTCGTTTTTCCCATGCTATCACTCCTTTATAAAAATTTAGATGCAGGGATTATTTTTCCATTGCAACACTCAGGTAGAGTTTTTACGGCCTCCTTGGCATCAGAACGCAAGAAGCATAGAGCTTTTCTATTATCTAACTTAGAAACGGTGATTCGATTTCCTTCACAAGCCGTTACGAATCCTAACGACTTTTTATTCGATAAAACTTTGATTACATAGCTATTCATTTGATTATCTCCTTAAAAACAACTCCATCGATGGAGTGAATCAGTTCTATACCACCTTCGAACTCTTTCTGTTCATATCGTTCATTGATATATTCAATTTCATGCCTACTTAGAATTTCTTTTGCCTCTTCGCTCAGAAGTGTCGTATTTCCCCTAAAAGGTGAAAAACCAAATTGCCTTTCGAACTGGTCCACTAATATCTGCTGTTCCAATTCTTTTGGTTTATTCATACCGCTATCTCCTTAATCATTTCCATTATGGAAAGAGTTCAATTGTCCGAATCTACTTGTTTTACAAACGCATCATTCCAATATGCCTGATTAGCTTCTTTAATTTCTTTTTCAGTAAAATCCTGCTGCCAGTAACCACCGTTTTCAGATTCAAAACCGATTTCATACTCTTTCCCTTTTCTGAAAAGGATTTGGCGGTCGTCATCTGTTTCAAGAAATACAACTTGATATAGCTGCTCCTGCTTCACTTTGTAGCCGTCCTGCATACGAATGAGGGTTTCGACAGGCTTTGTCTTTGACACATTCATCCATTTACAAAAGTCGTCTGAATCATGTTCATCAAAATCATAGATGTATTCCCATATTTTATAATCTAAATTCTTTTTATTTTCTTCATACCAATCAGCTACATACTGAGTAACCTCAACAGGCTCACTCTGTTTTAGTGAATCCCAGATAAACTGCTCATAGGAACGATTGTCATCACGTTTATCAAGCTCAAAGCTGACAGTGTTCATCAATGCTCCAATTTTCCCTTGGGCTTCCCATACCTCAGCAAAATTATGAGGGATGGTTACACCTGTCTCTTTTTCGATGATTTTCTTTGCTTGCTTGTATGCCATTTTATCAATATTCTTCTGGAGATCTTCCTGCTCTGTTTGGATTTCTTTGAGATCATCGACAACGCCTTCTCTTGAAAATTGATTCGCTGAAACTGACCACCAAGCATCGGTTCCGTATTTAATTATCTTTTCCTCTACCCTATTCATTCAGTCTACCTCCTCAAAATAATGAAAGCTGTACATTTATCGCCTTGGCTCTCTTATGAATATTTGTTTTTTTCAGATGATTAATTAGGGATTTGACAATTGCATGATCAAGCTTAGCCTGAACATATTGATCCCCCCAATTAGCCCAATCACAAAACTCCCATTTACCGTCATTTCTTTCATAACTGACAATTGGTGTGTCCTCGTTTCCGAACCAAATCTGAATGTAATCAACTTGATTCTCTCGGTCCCATCCAGCAGAGATCCAGTCTCCTCTTTCAAAAGATTTAGCTGTGATACCAGCTCTATGAAAAATATCAAGTAGCCTATTTTTCATTTCCTCACTCCTCATAGTAAATTCATTTGCTGATCCGGCTGAAAATTCATCCAAATAACTTCAGTCCGTTCAGATTTCTTTTCAGTCGTGATTCCAACTTTTGTTTTTTTCGTGTCGGTGTACCAGCTGCTTAATGCATCATCATACATGCCGCTATGGTAGCCGGATAGGATTACTTTGCCTTTATAATTCAGCAGGCTGTGTAGTAGCTCCTCATGCTGCTGGTTAGTAAATCCATGCTTATAATGATCGCTAACCAGCGATGAACTAAGATAAGGAGGATCACAATAAAGCAGCGTATCCTCGTTATTAGTTTCATTTATCAGCTGAATAGCATCCTTACTTTCTATCTGTGCATCCTTAAGACGAGCAGCTGCATAGCCGATGCGATTCTCCATGTCATTCCACTCATAAGCACAATAAGGACCATTCCAGCTGATGCTTTTTCTAAATCCCGGCATCGCATAAGTTTTGCCCCCTACACCGAACCACAACCGGACCAACATCCTTCGAGCGTCTTCTACAGGGTCTGACGAGATGTTATCGGACTGCTCAAACTCTTCTCTGGAATAAGGTGTAAATTTTATCAGGTACTGAAGGCGATCCGGTTGGTTTCTAATGACTTCAAACATGTTAACCAAACGGCGATCTAAATCGTTTATCGTTTCAACCGTTGATTTTTGTTTGTTAAAGAACACCGCGCCACTACCAAAAAACGGCTCTAAGTACGCCTTGTGCGGCGGCATGTGACGGATGATTGTATCAGCCATCCGCCATTTGCTGCCGGGATAATTTATAAGTCTCCGGTATTGTGCCATTTAATCAACTTCTGCCAGACTGGTTACTGTTCTCACTTTAACTAAGCGGCCACCATAGTCAGCTGCGATTTGTCGAGCCGTCTCCTTTTTTTCAGATAGATCGCTGGCTTTTTCATGATCTAAAGAAATGCGGGCTGCCTGTTCTTCAGGATCGACATCCAGAAATGCCTTGCCAACCATCACGCAAATTTTTTCAGATTTTTCTAGAACTCTGAGTTCACGTGTTTCTGCACCCTTTTCTTGACAGGTATTATTTGAAAATGTTAGTGGAACAGTGGATGGCACAGGTTTGCTTTTTTTTACAACTTCAACTACTCTCTCTTGCCGCTCATTGTAATCGAAATCAATCCATTTCAAATATTTAAGGAGAACAGATTTTATATTCGATCTTTTTGTTGATATTTCCTTTTGAATATAACTGTGTAAGAATGTATCTACTTTTTTAGTTGTGATTTCAGCGCCGTCCATGAAATTCATAAAAACAGATAAAAAACTCCGGTAGGAATTTTGTGTTCCAACCTTCCAGCCACCATCCTGTAAAAATTCATTTATTTTTTCTTTGGTAATTATTGCCATTGTCTTTTCTCCCTTCAGCGGTAGCTTCTTAGCAGAACTCGGAAACTCCCAAAATTGTAACTCTTCCCTTGATAAGTGTTGCCGGCTTAGTTCGTTATCTCTAATCCAATAATTAAATTTATTTTTTTGCACACCGCATACTTCCATCAGATAATCGTTACCATAGCCCAAACTCTTGAGATACAAAAAATTATCAACAGTGAACTTTTCGAAATCTAAATCAGGTAAAGGTGATGACTCTGAAATATTATCAGCGCCTAATAAGCGTCCCAACACTTCCACTCGCTCGACAGTTACAGGATCACTCTCCCAACCGACTGGATCGGTTAAGAGAGTAAGTTCCTGCATTACTGCCTGCTTTTGATTCTTATTCACTGTATGGGTCCTCATCATCAGATTCAGCTGAGTTCTGTATCTCAACTTTATTCTTAGCCCATGCATCAGCAAACGGAGCAAATTCTTTACGAGCGATTTCTAGCTGATTCAGCAGTGTGAATTCTGACATTTCATAAGCGACAGCAATCTCTGTGATTGAGTCGCCTTTCTTCACTCGATCTAGTACGTCGCGCGGATTGATGGAAATGGTGTCTGGATATTCTAAGCTATGAGCTGACATGATAAACGAATCGATGATATCTTTATCAACCTGCATCTGTCGCTCCTCTGTCTCAGCAACGCCGTCTTCAAGGTCCAAAGATGTCTGTTCTTCTTCCAGAACTTCAACAGTGCCGTCCTGGTTTACGACATATTCGATATTTGGCTTATTGGTTTGTTTGTTATAGGGAACGCTGTATTCATACGTTTCGGGATGAATAACGACCTGAACAGTTTTGCCGAGGTAATCCCAAAGATCATCAGACTTCCCACGCAACGAATCGTTGCTAACGACCATTAGCACTTCGATATTTCCGTTAGATTTTGACGTTACCTTCTTCAATTCCGGACTAAAGTTTACTTGTTTTGACATGATAAATTCCTCCTCTTTTCTTTAAGCTTCACAAACTCGAAAATGTATATCCTTTACAACAAGAGAGCAAACGCTGAAATAGTAACCGCCATTTCCATCGTCAGCAAAGCAATCAGCCTGAGCTACAACATTTTGGTTGTGGAATAGTACGATTTCGGCTCTCGATGTATGTCCATCACCGTTATATACATTTTTACCTTTGTCCAACCTAATGACCTCAGTAATCACAGCTTCCAACTTGACATTAGTGAACTTTCCGCCAGCATTCGCACAACAATCAGAAGCGCTCATCTCGATAGTTATTCTAGTGCCATCGTCAAGTAACAGTTCATCTTCAGTCCATGATTCAATTTTTTTATACAACAACATTTTTTTTAGCTCATCAAAATCCCCATAATTAACGTCATACATTGTCTTTCCTCCTAAAATAAAGTTTCTTGTTGTGCTTCAAGTGACTGGATAGTGACCTCAGCCCGTGGCTGCTTTGAATAAAACTTTTCGCATATCAAAAGGACCACTTGACCATCATCCTCCCAAATAATCCCCTTTAATGCATCGAGGATTCCTTTAGCATAGTTATCAGCGTCGGGCTTTGTGGTCGGTCGAAGTTCACGTCGTTCTGCTAGTTCAGCCTTCTTATTCGAAAAACTTTTCAAGCTCCGTTTAAATATTTTCACTTCAACTCGAAGGGCTCCAGCTAAAAGATTAGCTGGCCGTTTCTGAATTGCAGCTGAAGAAACCAGACTTTTATATTCTTTGGACTTTGGATCATCATATACTCGGACAAATTTTCCCCGCACAGTAAATCGAGGTCTCCCCTGAGGAACAGGATCACCAGGAATGATAATTTCGATAGCTTCCACTGGCGTAGTCCTCCTTAACCTTCTGTTTTTTTTCCATTTTTTCTATTTCTTTACGAACTTCATTTCCATTCAAATTGCAAATCGGACAAGGTCCGCAAGTAGATCTTCCGTATTTATCTTCTACCCAGATGACTTTATTATCGAAACAAGTAAAGCATTCCATTAAATGCCACCTCTCATCCATGATTGATTAGATTTCGGATAATAGTTTTTTTCTATCTCCTTGAAATTGGAAATATTTTCCTTTTTCTCAGGAATTTTTTTATCAATTGAAATGCTCTCCTTAACAACACCTTGACAGACGTCCGCTGCTAGTTCTGCCATTTCCAAACTGGTGTAATGCTGAGCATTTTCGATGTTGAATGTTGGGTTACCATTTTTATCAATGTACGGATACCTGCTAGCTTTAATCACATAAGGCATGTGATCATCACTCCTCTCCTTCTGGATTTAACCAATTGTGCAACGATACTTTAGGTAATGGCTCGTCAGAAACATGCTCCTGTTCAGAGATGCTAGCATTGCGCCTACTAGCTATAGCTGCAAGAGCTTGCTGTTCGGATTTGATTCCCTTACGTTCCCAATTAAGGAGAATCCGATCCATGTATTTCAAACTGTATGCCTGATTCAAAACCGCCTCTTTCAAAGCAACAAGAATCAGGTCATCAGAATAATTGTCAGTCAACTGCCAAGAAGTGACCATTTCGATTTCAACTGGCGAGAGTGGTCTGCCGAAATTTTTTTCAATTTCCACCAGAACTATATTTATATTATTTTTATCAATTGGTGGAGTAAGAGAAGGTATATTCTTATCATTCTTTTCATTCTTCTCTTTCTTTTCATTCTTGTTTATGCTACCTTCGTTGCTACCCCCGTTGTCACCCTTGTTGCTACCTTCGTTGCTATTTTTGTTGTTTCCGTTGTTGTGTCCTTTGTTGTTCTCCACAGGGTCTGAAACTTGCTGATAGTCCTTGTATTTCAAGACTTTATACGTTGTTCCTTTTTGCCTAGATTTAGAAACAGTTATCATGCCTTCATTCTCAAGCAAGGTCAAAAACTTACTAACCGATTTCCTACTAGCACCCCATCTGGCGGATAGTTTCATTTCACTGGTCAATCTCTCACCGATGTCTATTGTTTCAATTTTTCCATTTACGAGGACTTTGTTCGGCTTGTGGTTGGCCATCAACAGAAGGTCAAGCCACCATTTTAAATAAACAGGGTTGTCCCAAACCCAGTGGTCTTGAATTGAACGGTAAAGTTTTATCCAGCCTCCTCCGGCCATTTTCTACACCACCTATGCTATATAAACCGGAACGCCGGTAATTTTTTTAGTTTCTTTTTTGAACAGTGCTTCATCACTATTGGAGTCTGATAGATGCAACAGCCACACTTCTTGCAGCTTATTAGACTTATTCGCCTTGATGAATTCGAGGGTGTTGGCAAAGTCGAAGTGACTCTCCATTAGACGAGTTTTATGTTTTCGGTCAAACCCTGTTGTTAATGTTTCGTCAATGATGTCCCTTGAGTAATTCGCCTCAATCATCAAATGCGTAATGTTCGGAAATTTGTACTTCACATAGTAACTGTCAGTCACGAATACCAAGCGATCGCCAGCAATATTATCGATGAGAAAACCGCAAGGCTCTGCTGCATCATGCTCTGTTTTAAATGGAGTGACAAACCAAGTACCGATTTTAGTTGTTTCTTTGTATTTCAGCTCATTGAACCGATAGAAATCATACTGAGACAATTTCAAAGTGCTGTCTGCGAACAAACTATCAGTTGTTCCATGAGTGGCGTAAACCTCGACTGATGTTCCACCAATTAGTTGATTTATATATTTGCAATGATCTCTGTGCTCATGAGAAATGAGACAGCCCAAAACTTTTGAGAAATCATGTTTCATTTCTCTTTGAATTTGCTTATATGGAACCCCACATTCTATTAGTAGCTGAGAATGGCCATCATCAATCAGATAACCATTCCCTTTACTGCCAGAACCAAAACTTTTGATTTTAAGCATACGGATCAACATCCTCAACTGGTTCTGATGCATCAACACGATCAGCAGCCACCTCGACATATTCATCAGGTTCATTTTTTTCCACAGCTGGAGGAGCAGGTTCGAAGATTTCTGTATTAGCCTGTTCCTGAATTTCCTCAATAATTTCAGCTTCTTTAACAGCCATTCTACGACTTGAAAAGTCATCCTCTGCTTCTTCGAACTTTGTTGCTACATAAGCATTAGAGAAATCCTTAGGAATTTTTTTAACTATCCTATTACGCATCTTGCGAACAATCATCGCTTCACGACTTTGTGGATCTTTCCAAGCCGGACTAATCTTCCCAAGAACTTGCATATCTTTGTCATCCAACATATCATCAAGACTATGTGAGTCAGCAAAAACACGAATCTTCTCTTTCTTATCATTTTTCTCTTTATCCCACATCAGATTATTGAACATATGAGCAATGAGATTCGCTTTCACATCTTCACGTTCACAGATTGCATACTCAATTTGTCCATCTTCATATTCAAGCGGGTAGACAACGCGAACAACTTTTCCGCTCCCCTTAGGTACCCAAGTTGGAGGTGTTACACTTATTCCTGTGTAACTCATGTACGTAAAATCATCATCTTCTTTTACTTCCCAATGGCGATGGACCTTTTTTATCCCTCTTCCGAATCGTGAGAGCAATGCGTCATTCCCATCACCTTCGATTCCCATTTCGACGACTGTAGCCTTTGCATTACCTTGACCACGAGACTCTCCTCTTTTGATAAAATAGACTTCTCGAGGCGTTGCAGCCGAATTCAGTTGTAAAGATGCTACTGTTAGTAATATTTGAGTCAAATTGCTTTGATCAATTTGATTAACTGTCAGTCCTTCTTTGAGCAGCATCTCATTGATAGAAGAAATAGAATTCATCACGCAAGTTCGTTGATATTCAGTCATTTGAATGCCGTTATCATACAACTGACTTTCTACCATCGGCATAAATGTGTCATTGAGTTTGGTTAACCCTGTTCTGTATGTTGCTGGCGCTTGATTTGTCATTTTTAGTTTTCCCTCCAAAATAGTCTGTATTCTTCATATGGTCCCAATTTTGCGTAAATATGTTTTGGTTTAAAGTGGTCTATGAGTCCTAAATTCATAAGTTTTGATTCGACCTCTTCCAGAATGTTTTCCATTGAATCAAAAATCCCAATAAACATCCGATCTGTTCCCTCTTTTGCGTAAACTAAAATTTGATTCATGTATTTACCTCTACTTTCAGTTTTTTGTCTTCAGACACTCGCAACTCAATTAGTTGTGATTCTGAGTCAATCAGTTCATTTACTGCCTCAGCATTATCAACAAAAAGTGGTAAGTGTAAGTTATGGAACTCCGACAGAGTATTGATGATGTCGATGTCACAATTAATCTTTGCGCCGTTGTTCAGAGATGAACTGTATCCGACACCTTTATAAGTAGCCTCACACACCTCATTCAATCCGCCATTTTTTTGTAAATCGAACAGTTTGAACTGAACTAGCTTGAATTTAGAATTGATACTTTCCTCGAGCATTTTCACTTTCAAGCGAACAAACTCATCAATCATGAACAATTGGCGTTCAACTTCCTGGTTCTGTTCCTTCAGTTCTTTGTCCTTCTTTCTAAGCTCGCCAATTCGAGCTTCAAACGGTTTGAACTGTTCGAATTGTTGCAGCTGCTCTTGTAACTTTTCCTTGTTCTTAACTGCAGCATCGTAAGCGGTTTGAGCTACTTGGATTTCCTGAGAAGAATCGGCCTTAGCTGTTAATACTTTTTGTTGCAGCTCATCGATTTCCTTTAAAATCTTTTTGTGACTATCGGTATCTTCAAAAGAACCAATTTTTGATTGTTGGAAAGTCAGCTCATCATTGAGTAGATCCAGTCCCTTTTCTTTATCAGCCAGCTCAGTAGCTAGTAGAGTTTTCTCGTTAATTAAGTTACGCAGCTTTTCCTGATTTGCTTTTACTTCTTGATTTTTGGCTTTACCAACTGCAATGTTCTCTTCTAGATCATTAGCTTTTTTTAGATTAAACTTTTCGATGATTTCAGCCAGCTGCGACTCAGGTAATTCTTGTCCACACGTCACACACTCTTTCTGATGCTCATCGAAAGAAAGGTCTTTTAGTTCCGAATACTTATTGCGTAACTTCTCAAGTTCCTCTTGTTCATTCTTAATCAATAGCTCCAGCTGATAAATTTCAGATGAAACTTTTGATTCTTGTGACCGCAGATTAGTTACAGTCCTTTGCAGTTCGATAACTTCATTTTGCAAATTTTGAGTATTCAGATTTCCAGTAGCCAGAAATTCAACTTTTTCATTAGACATTTTCAAATTTAGTTTTGATATTTGCTCTTGGTAATTTAAAGCAGGATCACCTTGTTTAGCTAAGAGCAGCTGCTCTTCTTTCTTGGTGACTAGTTCAACAGCAGCAATAATCATCTCTTTCAATTCATCCGGATTGCTATCATCCAGTTTTAATCGATTTATCGCTTCTTGATTTTCTTGAATCTGAAGTGGAATTCCGTCAATCTGCTGTTTGATTTCCTTCTTTTGTGCCGCCAATATTTTTTTCATATCTTCGACAGAATGGTCCTTTAAAATCTTGGAAACTTCTGCCAGTTTAGGATTAGACTTTATGATGTCATCGTCTGTCATGCCAGAGAGCTTCACAAGAAGCTCTCTGCGTTCCTTCCACGCTAGTCGCATAAATGAACCTGGATTAGATAAAATAAAGAATAGCGACTCATTAGCTATGCCTGAGACAAATTCTTTCCACTCCTTCTCCTTTGTAGGAACCATATCGATGAAATACTTGGTTGTGTCACTACCTCGAGTTTTCTCAAGAGCTCCATTTTTCGTAGTCCATTTTTCTGACTGAACTCGTTTGAGAATTACAACCTTACCGTCTATAACAAGCTCTGCTTCGATTTCTGGATCAAGTCCCAGTTGTTCTTCGTTGTCATCATTAAGCGGCTTAGGATTCAATTTTTCATCAGATAGATTTTTCCCAAACAGCAGCCAGCGGAAACCATCTGCCAGACTAGTTTTACCAGATGCGTTCCGACCAAAAACTGTTGCTCCTTGACCTGACAAATTTAGCTCAAAATCAGATATGCCTTTAAAGTTCTTATATGAAATTTTGTTAATTAGGATATTAGCCATTGCTGTCTCCTTTCATGATTTCTCTTAGCATTGCAAACACTTCGTTAGCAGCTGCTACTTCTCCTTCATGTTCTTGCTCCGATGCTCGTCGATCTCTACAATGTGAACAATCACAGTTTTCAGATAAGGTGTCACATAAAGACAGTAGTTGAGTAATATGAGCAATTTTGGAGCCAACTCTATATACGCCGTTTGCATTTTCAGCTCGTTCTTCTAAAATGACTATTGCCGCTACGTTCTCATCAATACAAGCATTGAGTAATTCACTAGTTAATTTTTTAATTCTTTCCATATTTCGCATCCTCAGATTTCATGGTATAATTACTTCAAATTAATTTTCTTATTTGTCGGAATCGCTGGCGGGCGTTTCCGGCCTTTTTATTTTTTCTCCACACACGCCACAATACACATGGTCAGATTTGATTCTTTCATTTCCACAGATTGGGCATGTATCATTAAAAGCAGAATTTAAAGCGGCAATAATTTTCTTAACGTCTTCTCTTTCTAGTTCGTTAGCAATTGCGTTCAATCCTTCAGTTAGAACAAGAAGTGCATTTCCGTTTTCAGACGTACCAATCTCTAAACACTCGCTATTTGGTCCAATTAATTTCAAAATTTTTCTTTCCATTTTAATTCCTCCACTTCAAAAGTTTCTTCTTTTATTGGTTTGAACGTAAATACTTTTTCAATTGGAACCTCAAATACTTCAGCAATGTCATGAGCTAATAGAAGCGATGGATTATATCTATTCCGCTCAAGTTGAATGATTGTTTGTCGAGATACAGACACCAAATCAGCAAGCTGCTGTTGTGTCATACGCTTCATAGCTCTGTATACGTGGATATGACTTTCAAATGTTGATAGTTTTTTCTTTGGCATTATTTCTTCCTCCTCAAATTTTATTAATTTATTTCTTAAGTTGTTTCTCCCGGCAATCGGAAGCTTCCCACAAATGGAAGTCAAATAACTCAGCTACAAGAAAATAGATTTGCATGATTAACATATAGCCGACTGCTAATTTAGATATTGAATCCACTAGCAGAAATATGATAAATCCAATTAAAAACAATGTATAAGAGATTCTGTTGTACTCCTTCAATGCTTTTCTCATTTACTCACCTCCTTAAAGTTTGTGCTTAGCAATAAACTCATCGATGTCATCTGCATTTATCATGTAGAGTCTGTCAATCTTCGAAACCGGTAGTCCTTTAGCCAACCATTTTTCAAGAGTTGAGGGCGATATAGTTGCATAGATACATGCGTTTTTTTTCGACAAATATTTAGAACGAATAGCATATTCTTTTTCGATTTGCCGTAATGAACGATCAACTCTACTCGTGACTTCGTTCATCATATTTTCCATAAATTGATCGCTCAACATTTGCATTTAAGTACCTCCTAAACTATTTGCTTTTTTTCTTTGTGCATTTTTGGAACAGTTTGAATAAAAAAATATTCCGGGAACAATACGCTTATCGGTTGCTGTAACGCTTCAGAAATTTTACTTGCTTCTTCAAGAGAAATGCTCATTTCAGCACGCTCTCTCTTGCCATATTGCTGTGGAGAAACTCCGATGGTTTTACCCATTGCTTCCTGAGTTATTTTGGCTTTTTTTCTAGCCTCATATAATTTTAAGTGCATTTTTGGAACACCTCCTACTAGCAATATACCATCGTTGTTCCAAAAATGCAAACCATTTTACCGACTTTTCTTTAGAAAAAACATTTTTTTGCGGTTCTATTGCATTTTTGGAACTATTTACATATAATGGAGCAAACAGAAACAAAAGAAGGAGGGAAACCATTGAGTCTATTTTCTGATAAACTAAGCTCTCTAATGAAATCAAGAGATATGAGCGATGATGAACTTGGCAATTTAGTTGGTGTCAATCGCACTACTATAACAAGGTGGCGAACTGGTGAGCGCAGTCCAAAAATGGAAAAACTACCTGAGATAGCATCCGTATTTCA
Organism: Enterococcus sp. LJL128; assembly: GCF_056924295.1. Taxonomy (NCBI): domain Bacteria; kingdom Bacillati; phylum Bacillota; class Bacilli; order Lactobacillales; family Enterococcaceae; genus Enterococcus; species Enterococcus sp. LJL128. The sequence continues at coordinate 215,781 of NZ_JBXPBP010000001.1, forward strand.
AGTAGATCCTAGAATTTTTATTGGAGAAATAGAAAATGCGCATGACATCTTGACAATCTATAGTCAACTTGACTCGACCAGACAAGAGTATATTTACAAATCAGCGGAACAACAATTACAGGAGCAGATATCTGAGAAAAAACGACCAATAATTACTTTAGCAGCTCACTCAGATGATCCGAACAGGACTTATTCTGATGAACAAAAGGAAAGTCTCATGAAAGATTTAGAAGAAATTGCCAAGAAACATAATGTTGAATTGAAGGATGATTAAAGGGGATTGTTAGTTTATTTTAATGCTTATAAATTGGTAAACACGTAAGATTTTGAGCGTTCAAAAATAAAATGACAAAGGATGATAGTTAATGAATGATTATGAGAAGTTGCTCGAAAAAGTTAGTATTGAAGTCCCGGTGATTGAGTGTGATCTTAGCCACCATCCGGATAAAGCATACTACTACAGGAATGCTATATTTATTGACAAGTCTCTACCTACGACTCTGAAAAGGCAATATCTGTTTGAAGAATTTTCACATTTTAAATCTAGTGTTGGTGAAATATTAGATCAAAGTTGTTTAGGAAACAGTAAACAAGAAAAACTGGCCAGAAATATAGGGTACACTGAAGCTATATCTTTGGATGACTTAATCGATTGCTACAAGAAAGGAATCAAATACTATTGGGAATGTGCTGAGTATTTAGACTTTACTGAAGATTTTATCTACGAGGCAGTTTCTTATTTACGTTCGAAACTAGGTGAAATCATTTACTACAAAAATTATATTATTAGATTCGTGACTGAAACGCTTTTAGATGTGCAAAAAAAAATAAGTTGACCAGCACTGCAATGCTAGCCAACTCATGTCCTCAAATTCATGAGAATTGTTCGAAATAATTATATCATGAAATGAGGATGAAAAATGAAAAAATTATTTAACATTGGGATAATCACCATTTTATTATTTGTACTAGGAAGTTGTTCTACCCCACTTAAATCAGAGTCTTTTGACGATATTGAAAATGGTATGGCCGATAAAGAGGTAGAGAATATACTTGGGAAACCTTCAAAGAAAATTTCGAATCAAACGGAAGTTGCTGAACTAGTCGACTCTAAGATGAAAACTTATGGAACTATATTGACAACAATTGATGAAGATAGCGATGAATATAAAACTTTTTATAATCAATCACTGATACTAGCTGAAGCTAAACTTCGATTAGAACAAGGTAATTCTGTTATTGTTTATGAATATGAATATACGTATGAAACACCCGAAGGCAAAGAAATATCCACAGAAAAAGAATTGTTTTTTTATGATGGTAAACTAATAGCTGAATAAAAAAACACATCCCCAGCCGGCAAGCATAGTGGATGTGTATGAAAAAGCAGCACATTGGTAGATGGCTTATTTTTCTATACTCATTTTATCAAATGAGATGAGTATATACAATACGAAAGGAGGTAAAACGGAATGGTACAGTACAAACAATATTTAACTAAAACAGGAAAGAAGCGGTGGAAATACAGTGCTTACTACGGCATGGATGAAAAAACTGGAGAAAGGATTCAAATACGTGGTCAAGGTAAGCTCTCAAAGGCTGAAGCAAAACTAGATTATGAACGGCAATTGGAAAAGAGAAAAAGAAAAGAATCAGATAAGAAAAAAATTAGGTTTAAGGATCTGCTGACTGAATATCTTGAATATTATAAAAGCAGCGGAATCAAGCCGGGTACCTATAAAAAGTTTAAAGATGAAATGGACCGATATGCTATCCCTCTACTTGGTACCTTGTATGTGGATCAAATCGAGATTGAGGACTGCCAAAAAGCATTCGATGAACTAAAGAGAAAAAGAAAAGACTTTAGAAAGATTAAGAATCAGATTAAAACTGTTCTGGATTTTGGAATTACCAAGCAATATATTTCGTCGAATCCTATGCAATACATTCTTGTTGGGAAATCTGATTTCAGTTATAAAAAACGGCGGCTATCATCCTCAGAAAATTTCTATGATCCAAAACAACTGATGACATTTCTTGAAGCATTCAAAGAGGTTGAGGAATATCAAAAATTTGTATATTTCAGATTACTCGCTTTTACAGGCTTGAGGCGCGGTGAGGCTCTTGCACTATTCGAATCAGATTTATTGAGGGATGAAAAAGCAATCGATATCAATAAAACGTTAACTGAAGATGAAAATGGCGGCACCTTCATCTCCTTCTCTCCAAAAACAGAAGAATCGAAGAACCTGGTATATCTTGATGATGATACATTTGATTATCTTGATAAGTTAATAAAAGACCGTAACTCATATGACAACTATGGTTCGCTAGCATACATCCATAACTCAAAGTATATTTTTGTTAGTCCAAAAACTAAAAAGCATTATCATCGAAGTGCTCCAAACGATTGGCTGAAGAACTTCTTTGATAGGAATGAAGATGAACTGACAAAACGTGGTTTACATCGAATATCACCACATGGTTTCCGACACTCACAAGCAACACTTCTATATGAACTTGGTGTAGATCCGAAAGATGCTCAGTACCGGCTACGTCATAAAAATCTTAAAACGACTATGGATGTTTATACCCATCTTTCCAACCGTCAAAAGCGGGCGCCAATATTGAAATTAGACGAATTTTCGGCTAATGGTGCAATATTTGGTGCAACGGAATCCTCAGAACAAAAAAAAGGGTCTTGAAAACCGCATAGCAAAGCGATTTCCAAGACCTATCTTCTTATTAGCCAACCGAACCTTCCATCTCATAACTAATCAATCGATTCAATTCCACCGCATATTCCATCGGCAGTTCCTTCGTAAATGGTTCGACAAAGCCCATCACAATCATTTCAGTCGCTTCAACTTCACTCAAGCCGCGACTCATTAGGTAGTAAAGCTGTTCTTCCGAAATTTTTGATACCTTGGCTTCATGTTCCAGCGCTACTTGGCTGTTATGAATCTCATTGAATGGGATAGTATCTGATTTGGATTTATCATCCATGATGATGGTATCACATTCAATATGAGAGATTGAGCCGGCGCTGTCTTTGCCGAAGGTTACTTGACCGCGGTAGTTGACTTCACCGCCGTCTTTGGCAATTGATTTGGATACGATGGAGCTTGATGTGTTTGGTGCATTGTGAATCATTTTTGCACCAGTATCCTGAATTTGGTTTTCACCGGCGAAGGCAATGGAAAGCATCGTTCCACGAGCGCCTTTGCCATCTAAATGAACACTTGGGTATTTCATTGTTGTTTTGGCGCCGAGGTTGCCGTCAATCCATTCAACGGTTGCTCCTTCGTAGGCTTTGGCACGTTTCGTTACCAAATTATATACGTTGTCTGACCAGTTTTGAATGGTTGTATAGCGGCAGTATGCATCTTTTCTTGTATAGATTTCCACGATAGCTGCATGCAGACTATTGCTTGAATAGGTTGGTGCGGTACAGCCTTCTACATAATGCACGCTGGCGCCTTCGTCCACAATAATTAGTGTCCGTTCAAACTGACCCGTGTTTTCTGCGTTAATCCGGAAGTAGGTTTGCAGCGGCACATCTACGCGTACGCCTTTCGGTACATAGATGAAGGTACCGCCAGACCAGACAGCTGAGTTTAATGCTGCCAGCTTGTTGTCAGTTGGCGGAACCAGCTTAGCAAAATATTCCTTGAACAGCTCTGGATATTCCTTTAAGGCTGAGTCAGTATCAGTAAAGATGATTCCCAGCTTTTCGAATTCTTCCTTCATATTGTGGTAAACCACTTCTGATTCGTATTGAGCAGAAGCTCCTGCCAAGTATGCACGTTCTGCTTCTGGAATCCCGATTTTTTCAAAGGTTTCTTTGATTTTATCAGGCACATCGTCCCAATCTCTGGCAGGACGATCACTTGGTTTTTGGTAATATTTAATTTTGGAAAAGTCGATGTCCGATAAGTCGGCTCCCCAGGTCTGCATCGGCATTTTATTAAACTGCGCCAATGATTTCAGACGGAAATCCAGCATCCATTCCGGCTCTTCCTTTACTCGTGACATTTCCCGGACAACATCCTCTGTTAGTCCGTCTCCTGTACTAAAGACTGGCTTCACATCATCGTGAAACCCAAATTTATAATCTTCTAATTCTGGTACGCCGCTCATTGTTTCACGCTCCCTTTATTCTCTGGATTATAAAGCTTCTATTCTGCTTCTCTCTCTAATTCTTATCTGTGTATTCTTATATCTACTTGGTGAACTCTTAGCAGTGCAGCTGTCCAGCGGTTCCTTGGCCGTCGTTTTCAACTGCCTGTTCCAGTGCCTTCCATGCTAAGGTAGCGCATTTGATTCTAGCTGGAAATTTACTGACGTTTTTCAGCATAGAGGCATCGCCCAGCTTTTCTTCGTCTGCTGTTTCATTACCTTGAACAAGCTGAGAAAAGGCCTCTGCTAGTTGTTCTGCTTCCGCTACGGTTTTCCCAATCACTGCATCGGTCATCATGCTGGCACTAGCGGTACTGATAGAGCAGCCGCTGCCGTTAAAGGCAATATCCTTGATTACATCATCCTGAATAGCCACCTGAAGCTCAATCACATCACCACAGGTTGGATTGTTCAGCTCAATTTTCTGACTGGCGTCGCCTAGTGTACCATGATGATGGGGGTGACTGGAATGATCCAAAATCACCTGACGATACAAATTTTCTAATTTAGATAGGGCCATGTTGGAAAAACTCCTTTGTTGCAAGAATTGCTTCGATCAGCCGATCGGCATCTGCTTTTGTATTGTAAAGATAAAAACTCGCTCTGGCGGTTGCCGGCACGTCAATGTATTTCAGCAAAGGCTGAGCACAGTGGTGCCCGGCACGGACTGCCACGCCTTCCATATCCAAGGCAGTTGCTACATCATGAGGATGCAGTCCTTCAAGATTGAAGGCAATCACTCCGGTATGGTCTTCAATCTTCTGCGGACCATAGACCGTTAGCCCTTCAATGGCCTGCAGCTTGGGCAGGACATAAGCAACCAAATCCGCTTCATGCTGATGGATATTTTCCAGACCGATGTCTGTCAAATAATCCACGGCTGCGCCTAATGCAATGGCTCCGGCAATATTAGGTGTTCCTGCTTCAAATTTCCACGGCAGCTCTTTCCAAGTGCTGTCCTGTAGATTGACAAAGTCAATCATTTCGCCGCCGAACTCTACCGGCTCCATTTTTTCCAACAGTGCGCGTTTTCCATATAATACACCAATTCCTGTCGGTCCGCACATCTTATGTCCGCTAAAGGCATAAAAATCAGCATCCAGCTCCTGTACATTGACTGGCATATGGGGAACCGCCTGTGCGCCATCCACCACCATGATTGCACCATGCTGATGGGCAAGTGCTGTCAGCTCGCTAATTGGATTAATAACTCCAAGAACATTTGAGACATGGGCGATTGAAACAATTTTTGTTTTATCTGTAATTTGCTTTTTTGCATTTTCAAGATCCAGATAACCGTCTGCTGTAATATCGATATATTTCAGAACGGCTCCTTTACGCTGAGCCAGCTGCTGCCAGGGAATGATATTGGAGTGATGCTCCATATAGGAAATCACGATTTCATCTCCCGCACCTACTGCTAAATCACCATAGCTTTTCGCTACCCAGTTCAAGCTGGTTGTTGTTCCTCTGGTGAAGAGAATCTCGGCTGTTTCATTGGCGCCAATCAGTCTTCTTACCTTTTCCCGAGCAGCTTCGTATTCCTTTGTTGCCCGTTCTGCCAACGTATGAACGCCTCGGTGAACATTGGCATTATCATGCTCATAGTAATAAGCCAGCTTATCTAGAACGGCTTGAGGCTTTTGGGTGGTTGCTGCATTATCCAGATAAACAAGTGGCTCGTCGTTCACTTCTTGAAACAAGATTGGAAACTGCTGACGAATATTTTCCACGTTTATCATGCGTTCAACTTCCTTTCAATAACCTCGACAAATTCATTTTGAACAGCCTTCACAGGGATTGCTGTAATAACTGAACCTAAGAATCCACGGATAACCAGACGTTCAGCTTCAGCCTGCGGTAGCCCCCGACTCATTAGGTAGTACATTTCTTCCGGATCGACACGGCCGACACTAGCAGCATGTCCCGCTGTTACTTCATTTTCCTCTATTAACAGAATTGGATTGGCATCCCCTCTGGCTTTATCAGAAAGCATTAGTACCCGGCTTTCCTGCTGAGCATCTGCCCCTTTAGCTCCCTTAAGAATATGACCAATTCCGTTAAAAGTAAGTGTTCCCCGTTCACGAATAACACCGTGCTGAAGGATATGACCAACAGAGTGAGAGGCTTTATTTGTTACTCGAGTATCAATCCCTTGGGTCTGCTTACCTGCACTAATTGCGACTACTTTAACTTCTGAATGAGCACCTTCCCCAACTAAATCTGAATCAAAATCAGCAATCACATCGCCGTCATTCATCACGCCTAACGCCCAGTCAACAGAGGCATCCCGCAGGATATGCCCTCTACGGTTCATATAGGTAGCAAGATTTACGCCTAGCTGATCGACTGCGGAGTATTTTACCTTAGCTCCTGCTTTAGCAATGACTTCAACCACAATATTTGCTGAAACCTTGATATTTTTATCAGCCATTGTCTGGAATCTTTCCAAATAGCTGAATTCACTATTTTCTTCCGCTACAATCAGCACATGCTTGAAAAATGCCTGGTCACTGGCGGAATCCTGAAAGAAGATTGCTTCAAGAGGTTCTTCAATAACTACATTTTTCGGTACGTATAAAAACAGCCCGCTATTCATAAAGGCAGCATGATACGCAGTCATTTTGTCTTCATCCATCAAGACTGCTTTTGTCATATAATATTCTTTAACCAGCTCAGGATAATCCTGCATGGCTGTAAAGATATCGGTAAAAATAACTCCTTTGTCCGCCAACTCAGTCGACAGCTGTTCAAAAATCGTTGCTGAGTTCTGTTGTACAACCATTGGGTTATCATTCATTTCACCAAAGTTTGGAACATTTCCAGAAGCTGGTTCATACGTGTCAGTGGTCACGTTGAACAGCGGCCAACGGTGAAATTTCACCCGTTCAATCAGCGGCAGCTCCAGCCCATCGATTTTTTCTAATGCAGACAAACGAAAGTCAGTCATCCATGAAGGTTCTTCCATTTGTGCAGAAAAAGCGCTGATGTCGTCAAGATAAGCTTTTACATTTGTGTCTTTCATTTATCTTGTCCTCCTCCTTATGCTTCTTCTTCTTTGTATTCAATACCTAATTCTTTGCTGATTCCTGCATAACCTTCTGCTTCCAGACGTTTTGCCAGCTCGGCATCACCGGTTTTCACAACTTTTCCGTTCATCATGATATGCACCACATCAGGTGTGATGTAGTTCAACAGACGCTGGTAGTGCGTAATAATCAATGCACCAAAGTTTTCGCCGCGCATTTCGTTGATTCCTTTTGCTACAACCTTCAACGCATCAATATCCAAGCCAGAATCTATTTCATCTAAAATTGCAAAGGTTGGTTCCAGCATCAATAGCTGCAGGATTTCATTTCTTTTCTTTTCTCCGCCGGAAAAGCCTTCGTTCAGATAACGTTCAGCCATCTCCTCAGGCATATTCAGCAAATCCATTTTGCTGTCTAACTTTTTCAAAAATTCCATTACAGAGATTTTATTGTCTTCTTCACGCTTGGCATTAATTGCCGCACGCATAAATTCCGCATTGGTAATCCCTGGGATTTCGCTTGGATACTGCATAGCTAGAAATAGACCTAAACGTGCACGTTCATCGACTTCCAGCTCTAAAATATTTTCACCGTCAAAAAGGATTTCTCCTTGAGTTACTTCATAATTTGGATTGCCCATGATGGCAGCAGACAATGTCGATTTCCCTGTTCCGTTGGGTCCCATGATGGCATGAATCTCACCTGTTTTCATCGTCAGATTTACGCCCTTTAGAATCTCTTTATCATCAATTGATACGTGTAAATTTTTAATTTCCAAAACTGACATGTATATTTCCCTCCAACTTTTATTCAAAATTTCGTTCTCAATCATTTTATCTTAATTGAGAATGAATCGCAATCTCTTTGCTGTGGAGAAGGCTAATTTTTCTGGACTTTTCTTATATATCACTTGCCTTGTTTAGAATATTTACAACTTGATAAGAAGTTTTATCAATAGCTATCGTTTTCATTTTCTTATCCAAAGCTCTAAAAGAAAACTGATCGTTTTTAGAATCCAGCAGGTTAGTGCTGCCTCTATAGCCTTGGAAACTTGTTTCATTTAGATGACAGTTATCACATGTGCTAACTAGTCAATCACGAACAAGTCAACTATCGTACCATTAGTCTGTTCAGAAGACATGAGGCAACTGTGCACCTTTTAGTAGAAGCCTTTGTTCCATCTCGTTGTCAACTGATTACCAATCAAGTGATAGAAAATAAAACCCCCTTCATTGAAAACACAATAATTGAAGCAAATGCCCATAGATTCAGCTTTGTTTGACACAAAGCGACCACTCGTTATGAACGATTAGATAAAAACAATAAAACCCTTTATCAATAAGAAATCTAGCCTTGGTTAAAAGAAGAAACGCAATCTGGTGGATTGACGAACCATCAGTTGAAAGAAATTGCTTATCACTTTGAAGTAGATTTAGAGGTGACAGAAGAACACTTACATAATGAAAAGCAGCGCCACTTAAAGAGAAAAAGAAGAGTCTACAAAAAATATCTGCGCAAAGTTCAAATGAATTATTTACCGAGAAAACAAATATATGAAGCGTATGTCCGCTATCATAAAGAAAGTAAAAAGAAATACAAAAAATATTTTTTTCGTTGAAAACTGACACTATTTTGAAGAAGAAGATACCTATAGTTTTCCAGCCCTTCGGACAGTTCCTTTTAAACAGGGTAGTAGGAAAAAAACAAGCCCGATTTTGATATTGTTTATCAAAATCAGACTTGTTTTCTTTTTGAAAGCGGGTTATGGACCACGCACCCTTAGTTTAACTATATGCAAATCTTTGAAAAATGCACTTCTGGTTCATTTTCTAACTTTTATCTTTATTTATCAACTGGTTTTACGGAACCATCCCATTTATCAAGAATCCAGTCTTGAATTTCTTTGCTGTGCAGCGCATCAATTAGCTTATTAATTGCTTCGTTGTCCTTATCTTCTGAACGGACTGCAATAATATTAACATATGGTGAGTTGTCAGCTTCCAACAACACAGAATCCTTCACTGGATTCAAGCCTGCATTATAGGCAAAGTTGGCATTGATTGCTACTAAGTCAGCTTCATCATTTTGGTAAGTTGTAGCCAATAGCTCTGGATTAATATCATGAACAAATTTCAGATTTTTAGGATTTTTATCAATATCATCAAATGTCGCAGTTTCTAAATCAACGCCATCTTTAACTGTTACTAAATCGGCATCCTGTAAAATCGTAATGATTCGACCCCAGTCAGATTCTGAATTTGAAGTAATTACTGTTGCTCCATCTTTCAGGTCTTTAATATCATCAATTCGCTGAGAGTATAGCCCCATTGGTTCAATATGAATGCCGCCGGCATTCGCAAAATCATACCCGTTTTCTTTTACTTGAAGATTAAAATAAGGAATATGCTGGAAGTAGTTTGCATCGATTTCGCCATCTGCCAATGCTTTGTTCGGCAGAATGTAATCATCAAACTTTTTGATTTCTAAATCAATTCCTTCTTTTTCAAGAATTGGTTTTACCTGTTCCAGAATTTCCGCGTGAGGAGTTGGTGATGCACCAACTGTCAATACTGTTTTTTCGCCCTCTGCTGCCTTGGAGCCATCTGTACTTCCGCTATTATTGCCTCCGCATGCCGCTAAGCCAAAGCTTAGGGCAACGACTGCTGCTAAACCTGCTAATTTCTTTTTCATGCTTAATTCCTCCCATTATTATCGTTTGTCTGTTCGTTTCGCTAGAAAATCGCCCAATCCCTGAACAATAAATACTATAAGTAATATAATAACTGTCGCTACAAAGGTAACGGTCAGATTGTTCCGTTGATAACCTTCCTGCCAAGCTAGTCCGCCTAGACCACCGGCACCGATAGCACCAGCCATCGCTGTAAATCCAATCATTGAAACGGTTGTAACAGTTAATCCTGAAATCAGTGCTGGAATACTCTCTGGGATAATCACCTTGCGGACAATTTGCCAATAGCTGGCACCCATTGCCTCAGCAGCTTCAATAACTCCGGAGTCAACCTCCCGAAAGGCAATTTCTACTAATCGTGCATAAAATGGCGCAGCTGATAATACTAGCGCCGGAATAGCTGCCTTAGCACCCAGCATCGTTCCTACAAGTACCTTTGTGAAGGGGATTAATAAGACCATTAAAATCATAAAGGGTGTGGAACGGAAAATGTTGCTGATAATTGAAACAGCTGTATATAAAAATTTGGCATAGGCTTTATTGTTGCGTCCAGCAGTGTAGAGAAGCAAACCTAAAATTAACCCAATCACCAATACACAGACCATGGAAATAACCGTCATATAAACAGTGTCGATTAATGCCTGTTGCAGGGTTTCACCGTTTACTTTGCTAAAGTCAAAATAAGTTTCTGCAAAACTCTTATCCACGATGAATCACCTCCACGCCAACTTCTTTTTCTTTGAAAAATGCCAAGGCTTCCTCAACTGCTGCCTTCTCGCCAGTAATCATGACTGTCAGCGAACCGAAAGCTCCTTCTTTAGCCTGCTGCACTTTGCCGTGAACTACATTGATGTCAACAGGAAATTGACGAATCGCCTGAGAAATAACCGGCTCATTGGCATTATCCCCTTTAAAATGCAAAGTGGTTACTAATCCAGCTGGGTTTTCGACAATCAGTTCTGCCAACAGCTCCTCTAAATCCGCTTCCGGATCGATTTCTCTTTGGACAAACCGCTTTGTTACTTCCTGTTCTGGATGGCGGAAGACATGAAGCACTTCGCCTTCCTCAACAATTTTGCCCAGCTCCATAACGGCAACCTTATTACAGATTTTTCTGATAACATGCATTTCATGGGTAATCAGCACAATTGTTAAGTTCAGTTCTTTGTTAATTTCCAATAGTAAATCCAAAACTTCATCAGTTGTTTGCGGATCCAATGCACTTGTCGCTTCATCGCACAACAGAATCTCCGGATTGTTAGCCAGTGCCCTGGCAATACCAACCCGCTGCTTTTGTCCGCCGGAAAGCTGACTCGGATAGGCATTCCCCCGTCCTTCCAGTCCAACTAGAATCAATAGCTCTTCTGCCCGTTTTAAGCGCTGTTCTTTTGAAACTCCAACCAGCTCCAACGGAAGCATAATATTTTCTAAAATCGTACGGGACCACAGCAGATTGAAATGCTGAAAAATCATACCGACTTTCTTTCTAAAACCTCTTAGCTCCCCAGCGCTTAGTTTGGTCACATCCTGATCCTGTATCACAACTTGACCATCACTTGGCAGCTCAAGCCCATTTAAGAGACGAACTAGTGTACTTTTTCCTGCACCGGAATAACCAACGATTCCATAAATATCACCTTTTTCTATTGATAAGGAAACGTCGTCTACTGCTGTCACTTTTCCGGCTTTTCCGGAGAATTCCTTTTTGACATGACGTAATTCAATCAAAGCCATGCTGCTCACTCAACTTTCTGTTTTTAATTCATTTGCATCCTTGCTCAGACCAGCCGAACAATAAAAAAACTTCCGTCCTCTACTGATTATAATACATATCAGTAAAAAGGACGAAAGCATATCTTCCGTGTTACCACCTTAATTTACAGTTATCTCACGATTACTGCCTTATTCAGTACTTGATTTTTAATCATCGTATACTGTGGTGCTGTAACGGGCACTCCCGTAATAAGCTCACTCCTGCTTGCCTATTCTGCTCTAAGACCATCTTCCATACCAAATCTGCTGCCTCTTTTCAGCTTGCCAAGGCTCTCTTTTCAAACAGTTCAAATATGTACTCTTCTTTTCGATGCTTTATTATTTTTGATTAATGATGAAATTATAGCAACATCAACTTCAACTGTCAACGTTTTTATCAGAATTATTCTTCTACTTCTGTAAATACTGCCAGCCACGCTTGTGTTTCATCCTCGTTGTCCAGCAGCTCAGGATTTTTAACAGCTGCTTCATTCACAGCTGCAACCATCCCGGAAATTGGGCTGGAGAATTCACTAACCGATTTTTCTGCTTCCAGCTCTACAAAAGAGTCTCCAGCAGATAGCTTTTGCCCAACCTTTGGCAACGTGACAAAAGAAATTTTTCCTAAATCCTCCTGCGCAGCATTAGTCAAGCCAACTTTTAAGCCTTCTGTGGTTTTTTCAATCCACAAATTATCGACAACTTTTCGGTCTGTACTCATTTGCTAATTGCTCCTTCATACTCAGACTCTTTAAAGCCGTTTGCAATAAAATGACCATCTTTAACAAAGATTGGACGCTTATTCAGCATGCCGTCTTTAGACAAACGCTCAGCCGCTTCCTCGTTTGAAAAGTCATTAACGATTTCCTTCAGCCCTTGTTCTCTATAATGACCACCGCTTGTATTAAAAAATCTGCGAACCGGCAGCGGACTTTCCTCCATCCAGCCAAGCAGCTGTTCTTTGGTCGGCGGTGTTTCTATCATATCAACGATTTCATAATCCACACCTGACGCATCAAGCCAAGCTTTTGCCTTTTTACAAGTTGAACATTTCGGATACCAGAAAAACGTGTACATACTTTATTCCCCTTCTTTCTAAATAATCATTCACTGACTACTACTTCTTTTTGATACTTCATTGAAAGAATCAGCCCTACACCAATCATATTTCCCAGAATAGAAGAACCTCCCTGACTAATAAACGGCAGCGGAATCCCTGTTAACGGAAGCAGACCAATGTTAGCACCAATATTCTCAAATACGTGGAAAAGCAGCATCATAATAATTCCTGTTGCAATATACGCATAAAATTCATTATTTGTTTCAAAGCAAACACGAATCATTCGATAAATCAATATAAAGTATAACAAAATGATAAAGCATCCGCCAATAAAACCAAAATTCTCACCGATAATCGCAAAAATCATATCCGATTCCCGTACAGGTACATAGACATCACTCACGTTAAATCCTTTTCCCAGCAGACCACCAGAGCCAATTGCCGTGATTGCCTGCGCTGGCTGGTTGGAACGGCTTGGATCATTATGAAATGGATTCAGCCATAAGTCAATCCGTTCAAACTGATACGCCTTGACGCCAAACTTATTTAAAAAATCCCGGCCAGAGTCTGTCGTAATTAGATACAATACCCCAGCGCCAATCAGAATGGCTCCTAAAAAGACGGGAACCACAATTTTCCAGGAAATTCCTGACATTAGAAAGACACCGGCAAAAATAGCCAGGAAGACCAGCATGGTTCCGAAGTCCTTCTGCAGCAAGATCAAAGCAACAACCGGAAGTGTAACCATCGATAATTTGGCAATCAACCAGCCATCCGTTTTTAAGGTTCGTTCCTTAAAACGAGCATTATGCATTGTCACAACGTAGGCCAGCATCAAAACAAAGGCAATTTTCATTAACTCAGAAGGCTGGAAAGTGGTTCCACCGATACTTATCCAGTTTTTTGATCCAGTTTGAACCTCCAAATAAGGATCATAAAACTTAAGCAGCAGCCCCATCATAATCAACCCGATCCCATAAAAGACTGGGGTCAGCTTCCACAGCAGCTTCGAACTAAAATGCATGATAACCACCACGCTAATGATTCCGATTAAATACCAAAGTCCCTGCCGCATCAGCATTGGGAAAATATCCGGTCGGTTTGGGTCATTGTATAACGCTGAATACAATGAAAGCATTCCTATTAATGATAGGAGAAAAACTGGTAAAATTACGCCGTAGTCTATACGATTATCTATATTTAACTGTTTATTTTTGTTCATCTGTCATCCCTTTTCCTTGAATCATACGCTCTTTATTATATCTTCCCTGCCGCATAAAAGAAAGTACGGACTGAAGGATTTGGAAAAAACTTTAATTCCATAATTCTGAGCTTTAGTTTCAATATACTTGCTTGGATTCTTTTAAAGAAAAAAGGTATCTAAACTTAGGCAATAAAAGTACTTTTTTTCTTTAACCTACGAATAGCTTTGCGGATTCTCATGGATTTTCTTTATCTCTAATCAGTAAAACTAATGGTTATTAACAACATTTAAAATATAAATCTTATATTTTTTAAATAATCGTTTTAGCCAGCTCTTGAACTCTTCTTACAATCTGCTCATCATTCATCCAGTCTTCGGTGCGCGTTAAATCATAAATGGCTGTCATTTTCTTTGGCGTCTCGGGATTCTTTTTAAACTGCTCTTCAATCTCCGGCTGATTTTCCGAAGGCAGATTGAATAAATTGACTTCCAGCTTTTCCTGCATTTGAAAGATACGCGTTAATGTAGGATTGAATCTTTTTTCGGCCGCCAGAGATGCATTGCCGCCAACCAATTCCCTCCAGTTCAGTTCACGTTCTATCCTTAACTCGTTTACTCTATCCCAAAAATCCTCAATTGTAGTGATTGTGCTCATTGCATTCCACCTCTCTTTCCATTCTTTTTTCGCTGTTCATTTGTCTTAAAATATAGACAATCAACAGCCTCTCAATGTAAAGCTGATTAGAAAGTGTCTTTCAGCTTGTTTTTTCATATCTGCTATGGTTCTCTATTCCAATCTGCCTAGCCTCATAGTAGCTGATTATTTTCATTCTTAACTTTCATTTCTCTGTTAAAAGTCTCCCATTAATTTCCCAGCTCCTATTTATCATGCGTTTTTCCAATATAAAAAAAACAGAAATCAACAAGAATCCCTGGTTTTATATTTATTAGGTTCTTTCTTATAGGATTTGACAGAAAACCTATACAGCCATCCTAATCATTCAAGCTTTTTCCATTCGCAAAAAAAAGAGCTTGAAACAAAACCAGCAATTTCTTGCCTTTTTGCTCCAAGCTCTACGATTTCATTCAATTCTTTTTTCCTACTGGCACTATTAACGGAAAACTACTTATTGTCGTTATCAAAAAAATCCTTCAAAAATGAAGTCCGCTACTTAACAAAGGTTAGTGACTCCATCAACTGAGTCAGATTCTTTTTATTCTTTTCCTTTTTACTGTTAATCGTCCAGCCAATATTTTGGATATAGTAGGTTTCCCCTTCCAAAACATCATAGATCCAGGCAGTCTTTATTCCATCTGAAGTTAACCCAAACGTATATCTGGTCCCTTTAAAACCATTATACTCAATGTCGCTTTCTTCCACATCATAAGTGTCTTCAAGCATATCTGGTACAATTAAATCCTTATATTCTTCAAAGCCTTCAAAATCATCCTTATGCTCACTTAAAACCATATAATAAATATCTGCGTCGTAGTTTTCAAAACTCAAATCGGCATCATCTGAAAGTTCATCAGGCTCCAATGCTTCCCAGCCATCGCTCAATTTCAACGTAAAGGTTCCATTTTCTGTTCGATAAACAGTCTCTTCCTCTGTTCCTTCAGCTTTGCTTCTTTTTTCTCTTTTTTCGCGCTGGCTCGTCCCTACGCCTGTAGAACTTTTTTCATCATTGTTTCTTGTACAGCCTGTCATTAAGATGCTTAATAGGATAAATCCGCCCACTACAAGTTTTTTCATCAATACTCCCCCTAAATCACATATATCATTGATTATATAGTATCTAAAAACCAACATCAATGGGATTAGTCATTAGGAATTGGGAAAAGTGCAGAAATCTATCATAGAATCTGAGAAACAAGCAAAAAAAAAGAGTTTTGAACATAAAAATAACTGTCCAAACTCTTTCTTTTTAATTATTCTGAACAAACGGCATTCTAGTCTTTGCATACTTTTAAGATTACAACGCAGGGAGAATCCTAGACAAGCTTATAAGAATCCTAACGTTCTGGTTTCAACCTCATCGCTGATACATATCATTGTAATTAACAACCGTTCGATCTTCCGTAGCAGAAGAACCGGATACAGCATCGATTTCTACCACAGCGGCATATTCTAATTTCTTTGCAATAACACCTATACGAATCTCACTTTTGTAAATAAATGATACAGACTGTCCTATATCAAAAAGCTTCTTGATTTCAGAATCCTCTTTTTGCTTTTTTCCATAGGCTTTTTTTTGAGTCGGCTCTGCCATGATTGCCCTCCTTATAAAAAAAGACAGTCTTTTGAAGACTGTCTTTTTGATAGACTAATTTTTTACGATATTTACAGCTTGAGGGCCACGTTGACCATCTTCAATATCAAAAGTAACTGCTTGACCTTCGTCAAGAGATTTGAAACCTTCTCCTTGGATAGCTGAGAAGTGAGCGAAAACGTCTGTTCCGTCTTCTGCTGTAATAAATCCAAAACCTTTGTCTGCGTTAAACCATTTAACTGTTCCTGTATTCATAAATAAAATCCTCCTAGTGCTGTAGCACAATATATTTGCAATATTTTCACGATAAAAATAAGAGGAATTATTCTAAGAATAGATAAGGATAAAGCCTTTTAGTTTAACCAGAAGCATACTACAAGAATCATCTTACCATATCCATTCTTAAAAGTATACCAATTTACCTTGAAATAAGTAAGAATCTTAATTATTTTCCAGTTTTATACTAAAATCGGATATTTCGTTTCATATATTCCAAAATGGTTTTTGTACTTTGTAGAAAATCTGTAAGGCTTCACTTAGACAAGCCAAAACCCTCTGCTAAATAAAGGGGTTCAACTATGCCAGCTGCAGGGATCGAACCTGTGACCTGCGCGTTACGAGTGCGCTGCTCTACCAACTGAGCTAAGCTGGCGTTCAATGACGAAACTATTATAAATCTCTTTTTTTGAATTGTAAAGAGATACTGCCAAGCAAACCATTAATAGTCATCTACTGACATCATTTTCTGTTCCCCACTTAAGCTATGGATTTATACGAACTGTTCCTTCACTTTTTACTGGTCTTGCAAAATCATTCACTGATTCTTTCCCAATAAAAAAGCCTGAGCTATAAAAACTACAGCCCAAACTTTTTTGTACTAAAGTCAAATATAGAAGCCTCACGCTTTTTCTCGTCTTATTTAAGACAGTTCTACTTATTTTGTACCAAACAAACGGTCGCCCGCATCACCTAGTCCTGGAACGATATAGCCATCTTCATTCAGCTTCTCGTCCAATGCAGCAGTATAGATATCAATATCTGGATGTGCGTCCTGCAATGCTTTCACACCTTCTGGCGCTGCAACCAGACAGACAAATTTAATATTACTGCCGCCGCGCTCCTTCAACGAATCAATTGCCATGATAGCTGATCCACCAGTAGCCAGCATAGGGTCTACTACGAATAATTGACGGGCATCAATATCTTCCGGCATTTTCACAAAGTATTCTACCGGCTCCAACGTTTCGTGGTCACGGTATAAGCCGACATGTCCAACCTTAGCTGCTGGAATTAGTTCAAGAATCCCATCAACCATGCCAATCCCTGCTCTTAAAATCGGAACAATCGCTACCTTCTTACCTGATAATGTCTTTTGTGTTGTTTCACCCATTGGTGTTTCAATCACAACATCCTCTAAAGGCATATCTCTGGAAACCTCATAAGCCATCAGCATTGCAATTTCATTAACTACCTCACGAAAAACTTTAGTTCCGCAGTCTTTGTCTCTGATGATTGTTAATTTGTGCTGAATTAATGGATGATCAATTACTTGAAATTTTCCCATGTTCTGTCTCCTAACTATTCATTTTCTTCTACTATTGTAAAACAAAAAAGAGCGGTTGACTAGTCAATCACTCAAGAATTATTTCTTAGCTTTATCTTCTTCTTATTTAGAAAGCTCAATTGACTCTATTCTGTTATTTTAGTAGACACCAGCTAAAATAAACCCTTACTCAACGCCTTTATAAGCGGCATAATTGTTTCAAATTCTTCTGCTGAAATCAAGTTAAAAATCATCTACATATTTCTTCGGATTTTCCCAGCTAAGTGCATAACACAACATGCTTTAAAATCTGTAATTACTAGCGCAGACTCATTATTTTTATCAAATGAACCATCATTCTTTTCAGGCTCAATCTTCTGTCATAAACTGCCATTAATCCGCGCTTTCTAGATTAGTAAAAAAGCAACAAGACTAGTTTACTGAACGAGTTATCTTACAAGTTATGTTGTTATTTATCAAAATGAGGACGTGTCTGAAAAGTAATGTGATATCCGAATGCTCAAGGATAATTGTCACAATCAAGAAAAAAACACTGATTTAGCTCATAAAGGTTTTTTCTGCCGACAAGTCCAGCACACCCTCGAAGCTCTATTCCCCGCTAGTGTTTTTGGACACGCTCTAGTCCTAGTTTGAGCCTTCACTACTTCTTTTAAACAATTCATGTTAAATTTTCATTCACTTAGTGATACATCTGATTGATTTGAATTAGATAAAATTTACTTCCAATCAACACAACGCCCATTTCCACCTCAACTTTGTCCTCATCAACCTTCTAATAAATACTGGGAAGTTTTCATGATATACTGGATAAGTAACTACAAATTTTATTTCCTGTACCTCTAGCATTCTAAGTTGCCTAAAACTAAACTAAATGGATTAGATATGGATTTATTAATCCAGTCAACAGCAGCTAAAGCAATATCTGTTTTCCATGAATAGAAAGTAGTGTTTGATAAGATTTATTAACTTTTTGATTTTAGCTCGTGTTTCTTTGAAAAAGTTCTTATAAAAAAATGAAAGGCTAATTATATGAAAACTTTACTTATCTACTTTATTACGATTGTTCTATCTAATACAGTTGGTGCTATTTCTGGTATGGGCGGCGGTGTAATCATCAAGCCCGTGCTGGATTTTATTGGACTCCATTCGTTAAGCGCGATTGCTTTTTACTCCAGTACCGCTGTTTTTACCATGTCCATTTCTTCAACCTATAAACAGCTTAAGGATGGAATTCAAATTGATTTTAGCCGAGCGCTGGCAATCTCTATGGGTTCCTTATTGGGAGGTGTTCTCGGTGACAGTCTGTTAAATCGGCTGCTCGAGTTTTTCAAATCAGACAATCAAGTTCAAATCATTCAGAATGTCTTAATGATTCTTACATTACTCATTGTTCTTTTTTATAATCAATGGGGGCAAAAAAAACTAGCGCTTTCCAGTAAGTGGCTTTATTTAATCATCGGACTTTTTCTGGGGATTCTTTCTACTTTTTTGGGAATCGGCGGCGGACCAATCAATGTAGCTGCTCTTATTTTCTTTTTTGGCATGGATATCAAAATGGCAACTGTGTATTCCATCGTTACAATTTTCTTTTCTCAAATTGCAAAGCTTTCCAGTGTTGGACTAAGTGTCGGCTTCTATTCCTACGACCTGTCAATTTTATGGGCTGTAATTCCAGCAGCCTTGTTGGGAGGCTGGCTGGGTGGTTTGCTAAGCAGTCGAATGACAGAGGTTCAAGTGAAAAAGCTTTACAGCCTCGTCGTTCTACTAGTCTTGCTCATTAATATTTATAATTTATACGCAGCAATAGGATAACTGCTTTAAAGTTATGAATACACAAGCTCTTTTAACAAACCAAAAACAGCGTTCAAACTTTTGAGCGCTGTTGTTTTCTCTAATGTGCTAATTAGAAATATGTGCTTGTTAAATATTTATTTACATATAAAATCTCAGTGGTGTTGCAAAGAAAAATAAATGGCTCAGCATGATTCAGACCAATAGAATAGGTAGTGAGCCGGAAGCAACTCGGCGAAAAGCCCGGCCGAGTTCCTTCCTAAATGAAGTCAAACAAGCTGTAACTTACTTGAAAAGCAGCTTGTAATTCCTCAGTTGCTTTTGACACTGCCCGTTCTTGGTTCTGAAGCATAACTATCCATAAACAAAAAAGTCCTTTATACTACTCTTGGATGACTTATCCAAGACCAATAAAAAGGATTACCACATGGAAGAGTATAACGCAAAAACATGTTTTCAGAAATGGTTTTCTGCAATAACGTTTGATTCTTTATCTGAGAAAACCAAACGAACCAGCAAAAACTTTGATTAGTATAGTAAAAAGCTTGATTTTAGAGCCATTCTAAAAATTCTCCTTTTCCATTTTCAGCAGGTTAGTGTTTTCAGATTATTCTGACTATATTTCTGCAACACCAGTGATAAAATCTTATTTAAACTGTTTTTTTTACAATGCTAAAAGGAAGCTTTTTACCAATATCCCATGGCTTCACAGGATAGCCTTTGAAGTTCCTTTCTCAAAAAAAACTTGAAACAAAGTCAGATATTTTCTGCTTTTGTTTCAAGTTCTAAGATTTCATTCAATTTTCAGTCCTGACAACATATTTTGATACAGAACTATAACATTTCAAATCAAATAAATCGTTCGTTTATTTTTTATATAACGGATATTTTTCTGTCAGCTCTTTCACAGCGTCCTTGACTTCAGTCATGGCAGCTTCATCTGTATGATTCTTCAAAGCTTTGATAATCAGTTTTGCTACCTCGATAGAATCTTCTTCTTTGAAGCCTCTAGTAGTAATCGCAGGTGTCCCTACTCGGATTCCACTTGTCTTAAACGGGCTAAGCTGTTCAAAAGGAATGGAATTCTTATTCACTGTAATATTCACTGTATCCAAAATTTTCTCTGCTTCTTTACCATTTAGTCCAAAACCAGTGACATCAATCAGCAGCAGATGATTATCCGTCGCACCGCTAATCAAGCGGGCTTCAGGTGACTGGTTGAAAACTTTAGTCATTGCTTTAGCATTTTCAATTACTTGTTCACTATAATATTTAAAATCAGGATCAAGTGCTTCTTTAAATGCCACTGCTTTACCAGCGATTACATGTTCTAACGGACCACCCTGAATACCAGGAAAAATATTGCTGTTGATTTTTTTAGCTAATTCCTCGTCATTTGTCAAAATTAGACCGCCTCTAGGTCCCCGCAGTGTTTTATGGGTTGTAGAGGTTGTAATATCGGCAAAAGGAACTGGATTAGGATGCAGTCCAGCTGCAACCAGTCCGGCAATATGTGCCATATCCACCATTAATTTTGCGCCGATTTCATCAGCGATTTCACGGAATTTTTCAAAATCGATTGTTCTGGAATACGCACTAGCTCCAGCAACAATTAGCTTTGGCTGATGTTCACGTGCCAGAATACGTACAACATTATAATCAATGACTTCCGTCACCGGATCAACACCGTAGCTGACAAAATTATACGTTTTTCCGCTAAAGTTAACCGGTGAGCCATGGGTTAAATGTCCCCCTGCTGATAAATCCATCCCCATGATTGTATCTCCCGGTTCAACCAAAGATAGATAAGCCGCTGTATTTGCCTGTGACCCAGAATGTGCCTGCACATTGGCAAAGGCAGAGCCGAACAGTTTTTTTGCTCGTTCAATCGCCAGCGTTTCAACTACATCAACAAATTCACAGCCGCCATAATAACGTTTTCCCGGATAGCCTTCTGCATATTTGTTGGTTAAAATACTTCCCTGTGCAGCCATAACGCCTTCAGAAACCACATTTTCCGATGCAATTAGCTCCAAATTATTCTCTTGACGTTCTTTCTCTTTTCCAATAGCTTCCCAAACCTCTGGATCATACTCTTGATAATTCATTTTAGACAACACCTCATTCGATTTCTTGTTTCGATTGTATCATACTTAATTCCCCTCTACCTAAAAAAGCCATCAGATTTTGAAAAAATTTTGATCCGCTGCTTTTTTCAGACGATTCATATATGCAGTCCCCAGTCCTATTTCTGGAAAAGCAGGCACAAAAATCAAATCCAGCTCTTTTTCATCTAAGGAACGTAGTCCTGAAAACAAGTATTTCGTTGCCGGCTCTACACCCTCTTCACCAAAAGAATAACCGACTATCTTTTTATCGTTTAGCAATTCAAGTATTTTTTTACTGGCAAAGATACCTAGCTTTTTCTGATTTTTTTCCGCCCAATCTGCGGCTGCCCGCCAGCTTTGCTCATCATTTTGAACAATCCAAACCGGGGTACTAGGAGAGTAATGCTTATACTTCATTCCTGGGGCTTTAGGTGCTTCGTTCTCGGTGAGCAAATGCTTATCCACTGATACCTGCCCCACAACTTGTTCCAGCGCTTCTTTCGTCACAGCACCTGGCCGTAAAATAAGTGGGGTTCCTGAGCTATCCGTTAAGTCTAAAACCGTTGATTCTACACCAATCTGAGTAGGTCCGCCATCCAAAATAGCAGAAATTTTTCCGTTCAAATCGTGATATACGTGTGCAGCTGTTGTCGGACTTGGTTTTCCTGAAGTGTTTGCACTTGGACCAACAATTGGTATGCCTGCAGCTTCAATCAGCTTTAGGGTCAGCGAATGATTAGGCATCCGAAATGCGACGGTGTCTAAGCCTCCTGTGACAGAGGAAGAAAAGCTGCCGGTCTTTAACGGCAAAATCAATGTCAGCGGTCCCGGCCAGAAATGGTGTATCAGCTTTTCAGCTGTTTCCGGCAGCTGATCAATATAGCACAGCAGCATTTCCAATCCGCTTACATGAACAATCAGCGGATTGTCGCTGGGACGTCCTTTCACCTGATACACCTGCTTTACTGAAGCTTCAGAGAGTGCGTTTGCGCCCAAGCCATAAACCGTTTCCGTGGGAAAAGCTACCAGTTCGCCCTGCTTCAGATACACTGCAGCTTCGTCTATATCATTTTTTGTAAAACATCTGGTTTCCATTTTCCATCTTCCTTACTTTTTCAATTGTTTCTATTCAGCAATCACCATCCGGTCATTTCCTGAAAGATCCTTCTCGACACGAACCTGTTTATTTGGAAATTTTTCCTGAATAAGAGCCTTCACTGCCGCCCCTTGCTGAAAACCAATTTCGAAATAAATCTTGCCTGCTGGTTTAAGGCAGTTCGCTGCCTCCTTCACAAGCTGCTTGTATATTGCCAATCCATCATCTTCTGCAAACAAGGCCTGCTTCGGCTCATACTTTTTCACACTTTGATCCATCAGCTGCCATTCTGTTAAACTAATATACGGCGGATTGGAAATAAGAATATCTATCTCCCTATTTAGAACTGGAGCAAGTCCATCCCCTAAAACCAGCTCTATCGAAGCTGCCAGTGCTTCACTATTTTGTGCCGCAACTGCCAGCGCTTCTTTCGAAAGGTCCACCGCAGTAATCTGCCAATCAGGACGTGCCAGCTTCAGGCTGATTGCAATTGCTCCTGTCCCCGTCCCTACATCCACAACGGTTAGCTTATTCTGCAAATTCTCATTGAGACAATATTCCACCAGCTCTTCTGTTTCAGGACGCGGGATAAGCGTATCTTCACTGACCACAAAACGATGCCCATAAAATTCACTATAGCCTAGCAAATACTGGGGCGGATAATCCTGCTGCAGGCTATTCAAATCTGCATGAATCTGTGCTTCTTCCACATCAGGAATCTCATCCTTCATATGAAGCAGCCAATCCGTTTTATTCCAACCTTTTCGTTCAAATAGAAGATAGTATGGAGCATAATCGTCCTTTCCCAGCTCTTTTAAAAAAGAAGAAGCCCGTTTCAGGACTTCAAAATAAGTTTTAGCCATTTTGCATCTCTTCTAATTTAGAAGTTTGATCGTACAAGACCAGCGCATCTACAATCTCATCCAGCTTCCCAGCCAAAATCTGATCCAGCTTCTGAATTGTCAAACCTATCCGGTGATCTGTTACCCGATTCTGCGGGAAATTATAGGTACGAATCCGTTCCGAACGATCCCCTGTTCCCACTGCAGATTTTCTAGTTGCATCATATTCGCTTTGTGCTTCCTGCTGGATGATGTCATAAACTCTGGCACGCAGAACCTTCATTGCCTTATCCCGGTTTTTCAGCTGCGACCGTTCATCCTGCATCGCAACTACTACTCCTGTTGGAATGTGTGTTAAACGAACAGCGGATGCTGTCTTATTGACGTGCTGACCGCCGGCACCGCTGGCATGATAAATATCTGTTCGAATATCTTTATCTGCAATGTCGATCTCTACTTCTTCCGCTTCCGGCATTACGACAACTGTAGCTGTTGAGGTATGGATACGGCCTTGAGATTCTGTTGAAGGCACACGCTGTACACGATGAGCACCACTCTCATATTTCAGTTTTGAAAATACATTTTCGCCGGTAATCATCATAATCACTTCTTTGTAACCGCCGATACCAGTAACATTTGCTTCTAAGACTTCAGCCTTCCAACCCTGACTTTCTGCGTATTTCTGATACATATTGAACAAATCACCAGCAAAAAGCGCTGCTTCATCACCACCGGCAGCTCCTCTAATTTCCATAATAATATTTTTATCATCATTCGGATCTTTAGGTAATAATAAAATTTTGATTCGCTCTTCAAGAACCTCTTTTTCCTTCTTCAGCTCAGAAAGCTCTTCCTTCGCCATTTCAGCCATTTCAGCATCAAGATTTTCGCCAAGCAGTTCTTCGGCTTCCTTAATTCCTTCAACAACTTTTTTATAGCGGCGATAGTTTTCTACTGTTTCCCTGCTTCCTGCTTCTTCCTTTGAAAGCTGCATAAAACGTTTCGTATCCGTAACTACTTCCGGATCGCTCAAGAGCTCCCCTAATTCTTCATAACGATCCTCGATCGCCTGTAACTGATCGTACATGTGCATTTCTCCTTCTCTAGATAATCAGTGCAGCTCAGCTTTTTGCCGCGTTTACTTACACTGAAATAATCATTTTTTCAATTGTTTTTCCACGTTTTCCGATTTTTAACGCTATCGGTCTATTTCATTTGTTTAGATTTGGCTCTTAACTTGCCTATCACTCTGTTTACTAACCTATGAAGCTGCAAATCCATTATATGCTTCGCTATAGATCTTTTCTTTTTTCAGGGTGGAAATAGTGTTTCCGACAAACTGGATAATAGGCTTCATTTCCGCCAATCTGCACCTGATCACCTTCATACACTGGTTTCCCATCTATATAATGTAAGTTCATGATTGCTTTTTTATGACAGAACCAGCAGATTGTTTTTAGCTCCTCGATTTTATCCGCATAAAGAAGCAGATATTTTGAGCCTTCAAACAGCTCATTACGAAAATCATTTTTTAACCCAAACGCCATCACTGGTATTTCCAAATCATCCACGACTTTAGCAAATTCAATCACGTGATGTTTGCTTAAAAATTGAGATTCATCTACCAATACACAGTAAGGTCGAGCATCCAGACTTTTAACCAAATCATAGACATTTGTCTCTTCAAAAATAGGCAGGGCTTTGCGCTTCAACCCAATTCTACTGGAGACATTTCCCACACCATCTCGTGTATCCAAACCACTGGTCATGATAACAACCGGTTTGTCTTGTTCTTCATAATTATGTGCTACTTTTAAAATTTCAATTGTTTTTCCGCTATTCATTGCGCCGTATTTAAAAAATAATTGTGCCATTACTCACTGTCACCTTTCATTTCATTCCTTTCGTATTTTACTATATTTTGAACAAAAAAGCAGTATTTTCGCAAAATTGCCTGTCTTTTTCCAAATAAAATAAGTTTTCCTTTGCCTCCGTTTTCAGACAGCACTTGGCAATGCGCTTTTCTTTTTCCTGCAGATGACAATATAATGTTATGTTCGATTCCGTAATTTTTATGTTCCTTAACCTGCTTTTTCTGCTATACTTTACTTAATTACTTGCAGGAGGCGTATTATGTTCAACAGTCGCTTTCTTTGGCGTTCCCAAAGAAAATTTCGTCATTTCATCAGTGACCATTTCTCATCTATTCAAATTATTGTCAGCTATTACATTTTGATGACAGCTATCTCACTGATTTTATTTTATCTACCATTTTTTAGAATCCCAGGTTCTTCTGCTTCCTTTCTGGATATGCTTTTCATGGCTGTCAGTACAGTGAGTGTTACAGGATTAACCACCTTTGATATTCATACCATTTTTAATGATCGAGGTATTATCTTACTGGAAATTCTTTTTCAGGTAGGTGGTCTTGGTATTATGATGATCTCCACTGCCTTCATTATTTTGTCTAAACGAAGAATTACCTTAAAGCAGCGTCAGCTCATTATGACCGACATGAATCAGCCTAAGCTAAGCGGTATTGTCCGGCTGATTCGGATTACTTTTTCCATATTATTATGGTTCCAGCTGCTGTTTGGTGTGTTCTTTTCCATTTATTTCTATATTTCCGGCTACTACACAAACTGGAAGGATGCAATTTTCTATGGCTTTTATCAGTCAATCTCGGCAGTTACTAACTCTGGCTTTGATATTACTGGTAATTCGATTGTTCCTTTTTCCAATGATTATCTATTTCTGATCATCATTATGTTCTTAATCTTTATCGGGGGAATTGGCTTTCCTGTTTTAATGGAATTTCGCGAGTGGCTGCTCTTTAAGAAAACCAAACGCTGCTTGCCTTTTCGTTTTTCCCTTTTCAGTAAGATAGCTATGCTAGCCTTCATTATCCTGTTCATTGGCGGGACTATTTTGATTTATCTGCTTGAAAGAAATCATTTATTTACAGATATGAGTGAGACTAACCGCTGGATTACGTCTATGTTTTATTCCATGACAACCAGAAATGCCGGACTTCAGATTAATCCGCTTCAGGATTTTCAAATAACTACACTGATTGTCTTTTCTATGCTAATGTTTATTGGCTGCAGCCCAAGTTCTGTCGGCGGCGGTATAAGGACTACAACCGTTGCTATCATTGGTCTGTATCTATACTCATTTATTAAAAGTGAAGACAATGTTAACATCTTCGGTCGGCGAATTGATGATGATGATGTAAAGAAATCAGTTGTTGTTTTTATGCTTTCTCTTCTGATGTGCTTCTTTTCTGTGGTTATTCTTTCTGCAACGGAGGAGCATTCCTTGATTGCGATTATTGTAGAAGTTGCCTCTGCCTTTGGGACAACAGGTTTATCTTTAGGCATTACAGATGATTTAAGCATTACCGGAAAAATCATGATTTCACTCTTAATGTTTATCGGCAGAATTGGCATGCTGTACACATTAATGATTTTCATTCCCAAAGAAACACGAGATCTTGGCTACGAATACCCTTCAGAAAAAATCATTATTGGTTAATCAATTTTGAATTTTAACCATCTTAGTAAAGAAATCCCAAAAAACAGCAGATAGTTGTTTTTTGGGATTTCTTGCGATTCAATGAAGATTGAGAAAAATCAATTAATATTTTTTTTTAATTATGGTATTATAGGTGGAGTTTCAATATATAAATTCCAGTAGTATACATAACGGGTTTTGAACAGGGTTTATATAGCGTGAAAAAATGGAAAAAAGCTATTGGAGGGTACTTTATGGGATTAAGAAGTCAAGTGGCGATTGCTGCCGGCAAAACATCGCAATGGGTATTAAAAACTTTTTTTAAAGGCGGAAGCAGCTATCCGGGACAACTGGCATTAAAAATAGATCCTAATATTTTAGATACATTGGCAAAAGACTACGAAATTGTCGTGGTAACTGGAACCAACGGAAAAACTCTAACAACCGCCTTAACCGTTAATATTTTAAAACAGGAGTTTGATCATGTTTTGACAAACCCTACCGGAGCAAATATGGCTCAGGGAATTGTTTCTACGTTTCTTTCTGCCAATGCTAAAAAAGGACAGAAAAAATTTGCAGTTCTGGAAATTGATGAAGCCAGTCTAAGTAAAGTGACGAAATACATTAAACCAAAATTGTTTTTGTTTACCAACATTTTCCGTGATCAGATGGATCGCTATGGAGAAATCTATACAACTTACCGAATGATTGTTGAAGGAGCAGCAACTTCACCGGAAGCGACGATTCTCTGCAATGGTGATTCACCAATCTTCAATTCAGTGGATACCGTAAATCCAAGAAAATACTACGGCTTTAACCATCTGCCTGATAAAGAACAGCTGGCACATTACAATACCGATGGCGTATTATGTCCTAATTGTCATCACATTTTACACTATAAAATGATTACTTACGCGAATTTAGGCAATTATTACTGTCCAAACTGTGACTTCCATAGACCAGAGTTGGACGTTCAGCTAACCGATATGATACATATGGACAATGTCTCAGCTGAATTTGTTATTGACGGCGGAACCTATGACATAGCTGTCGGCGGCATGTATAACGTGTACAACGCTTTAGCCGCTGCTGCAGTGGCTGAACATTATGGTGTGGATAAAGAAAAAATCAAAGCAGGATTAAGCTACGATGAAAAAGTGTTTGGACGTCAGGAAGTGATTCAAATTGGTGATAAACGCTGTACACTGGTACTTGTTAAAAATCCGGTGGGCTTGAATCAGGTTGTTGATATGATTGGCTTAGCTCCCTATCCCTTCTCCTTGGTTTCTTTGTTAAATGCAAATTACGCAGACGGAATAGATGTCAGCTGGATTTGGGACGGAAATCACGAAGCCTTTGCAGAGATGGATATTCCAGCAGTGATTGCCGGCGGTGACCGTCATACAGATATGGCGCTGCGCTTAAAGGTAGCTGGCATTCCTGAGGAAAAGCTTACTGAGATTCCTGATTTGGAAAAAGTCATTACTGCTATTAAAGAACTGCCGACTGAAAATGTGTATATTTTAGCCACTTACACAGCTGTGCTGCAGCTTAGAAAAGCACTTGCTGTCCAAGGCTATATTCAAGGAGGAATGAACAGTGTCTAAAGAACTTCATGTCTGTCACCTTTACGGTAACCTGCTGAATACGTATGGCGACAATGGCAATATGCTGATGTTGAAATATCTTGCTGAGAAAAACGGCATTGCCTTTACTTCTGAGATAGTCAGTATTTATGAACCGTTTGATCCTGAAAAATATGATTTAGTCTTTTTTGGCGGCGGGCAGGATTTTGAGCAGGTTATTGTTTCGCAGGATATTCAAACAAAAAAAGACACGCTAACCAGCTATATTGAAGATGATGGCGTTATGTTGGCTATCTGCGGCGGCTATCAGCTGCTGGGACATTATTACATTGGCGCAGATGGTGAAAAAATCAAAGGCATCAGTGCTTTGAATCACTACACGCTTAGTCAGGATAACAACCGATATATCGGTGATATCACTATTCATAACGAGGAGTTTAACGAAACTTACTATGGATTTGAAAATCATAATGGGCGGACATTCTTAGGGGAAGGGGAACGCCCTTTAGGAAAGGTTGTTGAAGGCAAAGGAAACAATGCCGAAGATGGTTCCGAAGGAGTTATCTACAAAAATGTCTACGGTTCATATTTTCACGGACCTATCCTTTCCAGAAATGAGAATCTTGGTTTACGTCTCATTAATACTGCCCTTGAAAGAAAGTATGGAAAAGATGCGGGAATACAAACCGCTTAACGAGCAACCGACTTGGCATCGTAGGGATTTACTTTACTCATGAGGCTACTAGTAATCGTAAAAAATAAACGAAACAGCGAGAGGACATAACTATATCCCCTTCGCTGTTTTTATCAATACTTTAATAAACGAATGGAGAATTAACAGCTCTTTGCCGATTCACAGGTTGAACCAATGGTGTAAAAATCTCCATCAAGACTTCCGGGCTGAGCTCGGTTATTTTGCGGGAAAGAGAGCTATAACAAAGGGAGTCACTGCCTATTTTATTGGTCTGAAGCATGATGAACTAGCTTATTTTCGTTGTAACACGAGTGACATAATCTAAAACAAATCGAAGCTGGCGCACTACTTTCTCTCACTTGTCATTTCAGCCTTCCTCTCTACGCTTCTTCCGGCTTACTTATCTTTGTATAATGTGCGATTCTGTCTATTTAAAAAGAGTCCCGCAGTTTTTACTAACTACGGGAACTCTTTATTTTTTTCTAATCAGATTTTATACGCCTGGCTCAGAAGCAATGATTGTCAGCTCGCCTTCAACACGCCATCTTTCGACACCGTCAGGAAGAATGAAGCTGTCTCCCATCTTCAACTCATACGTTGTATTCTGCTCAGGATTAGCCTGTTCAATAACTAATCTGCCCTCACCGTTAATGACAGTTGCCAAAGTATAAGGTGCACCCTTTTTCAGCTTTAGCGATCCTTTAACCAGCCATTCGTAGACGTTAAAGAACTCGGTTTTCAAGTAAGTCACTAAACTTGACTGCCCTTGGTTTTGCTGTTGAATCTGCAGTGCAGGCTCTTTCGCCGGTACAGTGGTCACATCTATTGACTGTTCCAAGTGAAGCTCTCTGGGCTGTCCCTTATCATCTTTTCTGTCATAATCATATACTCTATAAGTTGTATCGCTGCTCTGCTGTGTTTCCAGAATCATAATCCCTTTACCAATTGCATGAATCGTACCGCTTGGTACATAGAAAAAATCACCTTTTTTAACAGGAACCTTCTTTAAGAGGTCATCCCATTTTCCT
Source organism: Enterococcus sp. LJL128 (assembly GCF_056924295.1). Lineage (NCBI taxonomy): Bacteria > Bacillati > Bacillota > Bacilli > Lactobacillales > Enterococcaceae > Enterococcus > Enterococcus sp. LJL128. The sequence continues at coordinate 246,186 of NZ_JBXPBP010000001.1, forward strand.
TCATGAATCATCTCAGCTAATTCTTCTCTGGTCTTTGCATGATGTCCATAAATAATTGAAGCTCCCGGCTCGGCATCAATGATATACCAGCATTCAGTTTTTCCTAGTTCTCCTTCATGTTTTAAACCATACGCATCATCTGGATGAACCTGAACAGATAAATCATCTTCTGCATCCAAAATCTTAATTAGTAGAGGAAAAACATCTCCAGAAGCATTTCCAAAGAGTTCACGATGTTCCTGCCATAGTTCATCCAGTTTTTTACCGGCGAACTCGCCATTGATAACCGTGCCAACGCCATGAGGATGTGCACTGATTGCCCAGTCTTCACCAATTTTGTCGTTAGGTAAATCAAAGCCAAACACTGTATGAAGACGATTGCCGCCCCAAATCTTCTCTTGAAAAACAGGTTTTAGAAATAAAGGTTGATTCATGATCACTTACTCCTCCGCAACTTTTCTAATAGTTAATGTATAGTCATTATCTGCTAATTTTAACTCATTCTCGCTTTTTCTTCCAGATAAATCTGCAGTAGCTCATCTCTTTTTTCAATATAAGCCTGACGGTTGTCTGCAGGATGAACCCGGTTAGATAAAAAAAGAAAAGCCTCTTTGTGCAAAATATCTAATAATAAAAATGTTCCAGTGTAACCTGTATGAAAAAGAAAACGCTCGCCGTTCAATCCTTCTTTCAAATCCCAGCCCAAAGAACGCTCACCTGTAGCTGCAAGTGTATAGTCTTTTAACAATCCTTGAATCGTTTCTTTTTTCAAAAACGTTTTTCCGTTATAGCTACCATCATTTAAGTACATTTCAGCAAAACTCAGCAAATCTGATAAATTTGTAAACAAGCCGGCATTTCCCGCATGCTCTGACAATACAAAGGCTTTGGGATCATGCGTCGCTCCTTGAATTATTCCTCTGACAGGATGATCTTCTGTAGCTACGGTTTTTACAGAAGCCGCAGGAAGAAAACAGCTGCTTGTCATTTGCAGTGGTCTAAGTACTCGCTCCTCAAATAACTCCACGGCAGTTTTTTTTAGTAAATGTTCCAGCATCAAGCCTAGCAGAATAGTTCCTACATCTGTATACTTTACTTCTTTCCCAAGCTTACTCCCAGATTCCACGTTATTGTAGGCCTCGATTAGCTCTTTTTGCGATAATGAATCCCGATTTTTTATGTACGTATGAATATCACTAGTATGTGTAAGCAAGTGTCGAATCGTTATCTTGTCATCCGTAAATACCGGGTAATACATTTTAAGCGGCTGATCCAGTGCAATAAGCTTTTCCTCTAGCAACTGCAAAATAACAGTTGTGGTACAAATCACCTTTGTTAAGGAGGCAACATCAAACAGATGATCTGTTGTTAGCTTTTCTTTTTCAGGAAGGAGCCGTGCAAATCCAAGTGTTTGAGACTCTATACTGCCATTGCGTATAAAGCTGTAGGAAACACCTGGAAATACGCCCTCTTTCAGGAAACTGTTAATACAGTTTTTTGTCTGTTCATACATCATCTTATTCTCCATATCCAGCTTATTCGCGGACAAACCACCATTCGATACCATTTACGTCAAAAACAGTCAGAATCGACCGTTTATTATCCACAAAAAAGTCCTGTTTCATTGTTTTCAAGTGTTCACTAAGCCGCTCAATTTCTTCCGAAGTTTTCAAATCAACGACAAAAAAACTCCAGCCTAAATTGTCATAATCCTTTTCTTCTACCAGCTGAAAAACAACCTTCTGATTGTTAAACGTCAGCAAGTCTTCAGCAAGCTTTTTCATACCGAAGATATTCTCATAAAAGGTTTGACTCTGCTCTTTATTTGCAGTATTCAACGAAATTTTTACAAGTCCACTACCAACAGTTTCACCATTCTGGCCATCGTGCGCTTTGTTTGGATAAAGAAATTCAATTTCATTTTTTTCTGGATCAACCAAACGAACGCCGTTTAACTTTTTATTTTTTGAGAGTTCTTCTGTGGAAATATCCTGGCTGGAAAAATGTTGGAGGGCTGCGGTAAACTCTGATTCAGAACCCATCTGAACAGAATAGTGCACGAGTGAAGCTTCAGCTTTTTCTGAAAGATCCATTGCATCTGTTTCCTCTAAAATCAGTTGCTGTTTTTTATCTTTATTGATATCAAATATTGACAGTCCATTTTCTTCATTTTTCAGGGTAAACCCTAATACATCTTTATAGAAGCTGACCATTTCATGATTACTATTGATTTTGAATGCAATTGTATTCAAAGAGGCGTCCTCTGCTAATTGAAAAGTCCCCATACATTTTCCTCCCTATCACACTAACAATTCACTACTATTGTATCACTTGTCCTGAATTGAGCAACTAATTAAGCCCGACGATTCAGACTTTCCAAGCAACTAGACCAATTATTTGTTTTATGTATTAAATACATGATTTTTTCATAAAAAATATTTTATTTTAAAATAACAAATGATATTTAATGTAAATTATACAAAATAAAACAAAACAAGTATAGTAAGATTTTCCTCACTTGTTTTGCTTTATTTCCTCAGTTTTATTGATTTTATGAAGGAATCAAATTGAAACAGAAGAGGTATACTTTGAGAATCAAACAAGTACTGATAAATATCCGTTCGTCCCTTGTAATGTATAAGCAGAAATTTCTTAATTTGTCCCACACCATAGTCATTCCTTAAAACCCATTATTCAATGATCCGCTTCAGCTCTTCAACCACTTTTTCCAGCGGCTGATTTCCATCAATTACGTGGAGATTTTTATACTGCTGCAGCTGCTCTTTAATCTGCTGATCCTGCTCAAATATTGCCAGTCGTTTCTCTTGAGAAAGCTTGTCGTCTTTACGCAGTTTTAGGCGTTTTTGACTATTTTCCCTGCTGACATCTAAAAAAATTGGAACTACCTGATTGCCAAAACGGGCAGCCAGAGTCCGAAAGCCTTTGATGGTCAAGGCATTGTAGGCACTACGACTACGAGTTTTCCTAACAATCTCTTCTACCCCAATTCCATAATAATGTCCGTCATACTCATCATATTCAATCAGCTTACCTGTATTTATTAGTTCTTCAAACTGCTCCCTATCGACAAAATAATAATCCAGTCCCTCCTGCTCTCCTTTACGCTTTTTTCTAGTGGTATAGGAAACAATTTTACTTTCTTTGGGAAAGGCCAGCTCAGTTATTTTTGTTTTTCCTGATCCGCTTGGACCCATAATGATATACAGAGGATGATTTATTTTTTCCACTTCCATACAGGTCTCTCCTTTCTAATATATAGTTCAGCTAATTCTAGGATTGTCGTTATTCATGCAGCATACTCTTTCTTTTTACTATCATAGCTTGATTTTTCAGCAATATCAAACCTTTCACTTCTTCCAACTGTTTAGAAATCATTACCAAAAATTTTCTTATAAGCAAATATATTGCTTCCCTTACTTTTTATTAGTAAAATGATAATGTTTAATAATGGATTTTGTCTGAATAAATTGAATTTTATTTAAGTTTTCGGATGCATCCTAAAATAATCATAAAACTATTTCTGCTGCACCAAATTATCAGTAGTGGAATCACAATGAAAAGGAGAAAACACACATGTCAAAATTATTAGTTGTTAAGGCACACCCACTTACTAAGGAAGAATCACGCTCAGTGCGGGCTTTGGACTCATTTTTAGAAAGTTATAAATCAGTTAACGCTGATGATCAAATCGAAATTCTGGATGTCTATGCAGACACTGTTCCAGAAATTGATGAAGAGCTATTATCTGGATGGAATGCCTTAAGAGCCGGTTCTGAATTTACTAGCTTGAATGCTTCACAACAGGAGAAAATTTCTCGCTTTAACGATTTAACAGAACAGTTTATCAATTCAGATAAAGTTGTTATTGCTAATGCACTTTGGAACTTGAATGTACCAACCCGTCTAAAAGCATGGATTGATACAATTAACGTTGCAGGCAAAACATTCAAATATACAGAAGAAGGTCCTAAAGGCCTTGCTGAAGGAAAAAGCGTACTTCATATCCAGTCTAACGGCGGTGTATACGGCGGAAACGATTTCTCTTCACAATACGTAAAAGGTATTCTTAACTTTATCGGTATTGAAGATGTTCAACAGCTGTTTATCGAAGGAATCGATTATGCACCAGAACGTTCCGAAGAACTAATGAATGAAGCCTTGAAAAAAGCAGAAGACTTAGGTAAAAGCTTCTAAAAAAGCAATTAAGTGCTGCAGCGGCTGTCGAAATGACAGTCGCTGCAGCACTTTTTTATGTTTCATTATCAACTTTTTCGTCATCTTCATCGTAATATAAAGTAGAAACCTCTTTATACCATTCAAAAATATTTGTAATCACTACTTTTGCAGCGGCGTAGATAGGAATCCCCAGTATTACACCAGCGATTCCAAATAATTTTCCGGAAGTTAACAACACCAGCAAAATCGTCACCGGATGAACATCCAGCTGACTTCCCAGTACTAGAGGTGATACGACACGTCCTTCAATGGTTTGCTCAATAATAAAGACAATCAATACCTGAATTAAGAGGACCGGTCCGCCGACAATTCCTAGAAAAACAGCAGGAACCATTGCCAGAAATGACCCTAGATAAGGAATCAAATTCAAGAAACCGGCGATAATGCCTAAAGTAACAGAATAATCTAGTCCGATAATAGAAAAACCAATAATGAACATTACAGCTACTGCAAAGGCTACAGTCAGCTGTCCTCTGATATAAGAAGACACCTGTGCATTCATTTCAGATAAAACCTGCAATGTTGGCTGACGCATTTTATTCGGTAAAAACTTGATATAGAACGGTGCTAGTCTTTTTCCATCTTTTAACAAGTAGAACAGGATAAACGGCATCGTTATCACAGCTACAACAATCGATGCTACTGCCCCAAAGAAGCTGCCCAGACCTTGAACAGTGGATGTGGATAAGTTCTTAATAATTTCTCCCAAAGAGCTAGTCAAACGCTCGCCCATATCTTCCAGAGGTTCCCGCAGCTGCCCAAACAACGGATCACTGAGAATTTCCTGTGTTTTACTATCTATTGTTTCAACATACTTAGGAAAATTATTGCCAAAGCTAAGTATCTGACTGCGAATCTCAGGCACAATCACAACGATTCCCCAAACGATTAATGCAACTACAATTACAAATAAGCCAATAATACTCCAAGCTCTCGGAACTTTTTTCTTTTCAAGAAAATCTACAATAGGATTCAACAAATAATAGAAGATTCCCGCCATAATAATCGGCAGCCCCACTACACCAATAAACTGCCAGACTGGCGTAAATAAATGAGATACCTTGGTGAAAACAAAAATAATTAATAGAACTAGTAGTACAATCAGTAATGCCGTAACAACCTGATTATTTAAAAACCAGCGCCAAAACCAAGATAAGCGGCTTTCTGATTTTTCTTTTTGATCATTTGACATTCAACCACTCCCTTCAGCTCATGTATTCAATGATGGAACCTACATTGATTTCCGGAAATTTATTTGGCGATAGATAGATGCCGTTTACCACTGCATCTTCCGCAGGAACGCTGTCAAAAATTAGTGTTACGTGTGATATGCTGTTGAGGTTTGCATTGGCAAAAGAGCCCACATGCTCAACAGTATAAACAAGCTCATCAATTTTCAGTTGATTTCCTTTTTTTATTGCCAGCTCCTGCTGTTCTTCAAATTTCTGGATTACAGAATACTCTCTAAGATTCTCTGTAGCTCCTTCTCCGAAAAGAATGATCATTGGTTCCTTCCCATCAAGTGCGTGATCGCCTATCGCAGTTACAATCGATTTCATCAATACTCTCTCCCTTTAGTGTTTATATGTGTAGTTTAATTCTAATGCCTTCTATCATATTCTTCTTCGATTTTCAGAAGATTTAGAAAAAAATTTAGAATCAAATGCTGTGTTATAGGATTTCTTTATAAAAAATAAGGTATTTTTCTATAAGCAATACTCCGAGCATCCTATTACTCACAGCTTAAACTTTAATACTTTATAAGTCGCAGACTATTCTTTAATAGACTCCTTTAATTATAACATAGAAACCATTTTTTCTTTGTGTATTTCCCTTTAAAAAGGGCATCCGTTTCTAAAGCTTCAAACAAATAAAAACTAAAAAGCCGGGAAAGAGTTGCCTCTTTCCCGGCTTTGAATTATTTCAGAAAATCAAAGATATGAGTCCATACTTCCTTATTAAAAACATCTTTCGGATCGCCGCCGCCCACAATACCGTAACCAATCATCGTGCCGGTAACAAATAGAATGACGACAAGTGAAATCACCACTAGTATTTTCAATAAAGTGACTATGATATAACGTGTCGAACTCATAAATAACTACTCCTTTTTAACGAACTACTGATGCTTCTTTGACTTCAGCAGTCTCTCCATTCACTCGTTCCACTTTTGCACCAAGCTTTTGAAGCTTTTTGTGGAATTCATAATATCCTCTGTCTAAATACTCCAGATGAGAAACGCGGGTAATTCCGTCAGCACGTAATCCCAAAAGAATTAACGCTGCCGCCGCTCTCAAATCGGTTGCATTGACGGCAGCTCCTTGAAGCTTTCTACCGCCATTGATGATTGCCACGTTGCCGTCAATCTGTACATCTGCATTCATATGCATCATTTCTTCCAAATGCTGGAAGCGATTTTCAAAGACAGTCTCAGTCACTACGCTCGATCCTTTTGCCAACACCTGCATAGCAGTTACTTGTGCCTGCATATCTGTCGGGAAGCCTGGATGAGGCAATGTTTTGATGTCTGTCGGTTTTATTTCTTTCGGACCGATAACTCGGATGCCGTCTTCTTCTTCACGAACAATTGCACCCATTTCAGTCAATTTAGAAATCAACGGACGATTATGCTCAATAATTGCTTCTTCAATCATAACATTACCTTCAGTCATTGCTGCTGCAACCATGAAAGTACCTGCTTCGATACGGTCCTGAACAACAGAGTGTTCTACGCCGTGCAGCTTGTCTACACCTTCAATACGCATCATTTCAGTTCCGGCGCCATAAACATGTGCGCCCATTTTATTCAATACGTTAGCTAAATCAACGATTTCAGGTTCTCTTGCCACATTTTCAATAACTGTTGTGCCTTTTGCACGGACAGCAGCCATCATAATGTTTTGTGTAGCACCTACACTAGGAAAATCAAGATAAATTGTATTTCCTTTTAATTCATCAGCAAAAGCTTCGATATAGCCATTTTTCTGAACAATCTTAGCACCTAATGCCTGAAATCCTTTTAGATGAAGGTCTATCGGCCGCTTGCCGATTGCACATCCGCCCGGCATAGCTACTTTAGCATGACCATTGCGGGCTAATAATGGCCCCATCACAACAATAGAAGCTCTCATTTGTCCAACAAATTCATAGTCTGCTTCAATTCCCAGCGGTTTTGTCGCATCAATATATACTTCGTTTTGTTCTTGGTTAAAGTTTATGTCTACGTTTAAGTGTTCAATTACCTTATTCATTGTAAAAACATCTGAAAGAATCGGCACATTTTTAATTTTAGTGGTTCCTTCTTCTGCTAAGAGTGTTGCTGCAAGAATAGGCAAAACTGCATTTTTTGCCCCTTCGATTTTTACATTACCTTTTAATTGGTTACCGCCATGAACAACGATCTGTTCCATTTCGTTCCCTCCAAAAATAAGAATAGGTTCTTCCTACCCAAAATCTTCCTCATTATAACACTATTCTTTGCAAATTTGTACATTTTCTTCTTATTTTACTTATTCAAGATAAGAATGACATAAAAATATTACGGCATAACGCGATGAATTCCAGAAAAAAAGAGCTCGCAGTATAGCCTATTACAACTGAAAATAAGATTAATAACACCCTTATCTGCCGGACATGCTGCTGCTTGAAAAACTGATCGATTCTGACCGCCTGCACTGTCCAAAAACTCAGATAGATAAATAGTACATGGGAAATAATTCGAATCAATGCATCTACTCCGTAAAACTCCATGTTTAACTCCTTTTATTATTCCTTCTAAAAATAAACATTCAGAGAGAATAAAAACTTACTTAAAATTCAAATCCTACAAAAATAAAAGCTGTTTAATCTCACTCGCTTATGCTGCATAAATAGTTTGGCAATAAAGCAATTCGCAGGATTTATCTAATAGTTTATCACAAAACAAACAAAATTTATAAAAATAGTGTTTATTTTATAGTTTCGCGTATTTTATTTTAAATCAAAAAACACTCGATTCAGCAATTCTTAAGATTTTTACTATCAATTTTTGCTGAAAACTTAATTTTTCTATGTACAAATAAAAACCGGGTGACTGCCCTCCTTTTCAACAACTTATTAAGCTGTTGAAAAGAGAAGTACATGCAGAGTCTAAATCACTCTTTATCACCCGGTTTACCGCATTTTACTAATTAGTGATGTTTCGACACATTGATGCGGTTGATTGCTCGGTGAAGCGCTACATTCGCACGTTTCAGTTCATCAATGTTGTCTTTTTCTTTTGCTTCCTGAATCATTTTCTCTGCGCGCAGTTTTGCACGTTCGGCTCTGGATACGTCAATGTCCCGTTCTCTTTCTGCACTATCGGCAATAATCGAAACTACGTTATCACGTACCTCCATAATTCCGCCGTTCACCGCAATCCAATCCACATGGGTGTCTGCATCTGTCCGCTTCACCCGAACCTCGTCAATCGCCAGAGGGACGATAATCGGTGCATGCTTCGGCAAGATTCCGATTTCACCGTCTGTTGTTCTGGCAACAACAATCGTTGCACGGTGATCGTAAACCAGACCGTCCGGGGTCATTACATTAACAGTTAATGCCTCTTCCATTATGCAGACCTCCTAGTAGTTCAATGTTTTCGATTTTTCGATGACCTCTTCGATTCGTCCAACACTTCTAAACGCTTCTTCAGGTAAATCATCATATTTTCCTTCAAGAATATCTTTAAAACCTTTTACAGTTTCAGAAACAGGCACATAGGAACCAGGCTGACCAGTAAACTGTTCTGCCACGTGGAAGTTCTGAGAAAGGAAGAACTGAATCCGGCGTGCTCTGCCGACCAGAACCTTCTCTTTGTCGGAAAGCTCATCCATACCGAGTATAGCAATGATGTCCTGCAGTTCACGGTAACGCTGTAGTACGTGCTGTACCTCAGTAGCAACTTCGTAATGCTCTTCTCCAACAATCTCAGGAGCCAAAGCACTTGACGAAGAAGCCAGCGGATCAACCGCGGGATAAATTCCCTGTTCAGTCAAACGACGTTCCAAATTGGTTGTTGCATCCAAATGGGCGAAAGCAGTTGCCGGTGCCGGGTCAGTGTAGTCATCGGCTGGTACATAGATTGCCTGAATAGATGTAATAGACCCTTTCTTAGTGGATGTAATCCGTTCCTGCAGCTGACCCATTTCTGTTGCTAAGGTCGGCTGATAGCCCACGGCAGAAGGCATACGTCCAAGCAAAGCGGATACTTCCGAACCTGCTTGAGTAAAGCGGAAAATATTATCAATAAATAACAGAACGTCCTGTCCTTCAACATCACGGAAATGCTCTGCAATTGTCAATCCTGTTAATGCAACGCGCATACGGGCGCCTGGCGGCTCATTCATCTGACCAAACACCATAGCTGTTTTTTCAATAACACCAGAGTCCTTCATTTCATAATAAAGGTCGTTCCCTTCACGGGTACGTTCTCCAACACCAGTAAATACGGAAATTCCGCCATGCTCCTGAGCGATATTATGAATAAGTTCTTGAATTAAAACCGTTTTACCAACACCAGCACCCCCAAATAGGCCAACTTTTCCGCCTTTTAAGTAAGGAGCAAGTAAATCGATAACCTTAATTCCTGTTTCAAGAATTTCAGTGCTCGTGCTTAACTCATCAAAGGTTGGTGCTTTTTTATGGATACCGCTGCGGGCAGCGTCCTCTGGAAACGGTGCTTCCAAATCAATCGTATCTCCTAAAACGTTGAAAACCCGTCCTAAGGTTTCTTTCCCAACCGGTACGGAAATGGGTTTTCCTGTATCGATAACTTCCATTCCTCTTTGGAGACCATCTGTTGATTCCATTGCGATAGAGCGAATAACTCCATCCCCAAGCTCCAAGGCTACTTCAAGCACAACTTTCTGTTTGTTTTCGCCATTTTTATACACGACTAATGCATTATTTATATCAGGCAGCGGCTGATCTAAAGAAAACTCAACATCAACAACTGGGCCGATTACTTCAATAATTTTACCTGAACTCATGTTTCTTCCTCCAGTCTTACTAAGTTTCACAGTCTATCTTCAATCATTGAATACAAAACTGGATTTATTCTAACGCAGCAGCTCCAGCTACAATCTCTGTGATTTCCTGCGTAATCGCTCCTTGACGGGCACGGTTATAAGAAATCGTTAAATCTCCAATAATGGTCTGAGCGTTGTCGGTCGCAGTCTTCATTGCTGTCATCCCTGCTGCATGTTCAGCAGTTTTCGCATCAATAATCGCTCCGTAAATCAGACTATCCGCATATTGAGGCAGTAAATGATCCAAGATGGCTTCTTTTGAAGGCTCTAAAATATACTCCTGTTCATAAGAAGCATCTTCATCCGGATCCAAATCAGAAATCGGCAGCATTTTTTCTACTCGAAACTGGCTTGTCAATGAATTGATATGGTGGTTGTAACAAACATATAATTCGTCAAAGACTTCACTGTCATACATTGATGTTGCTGCAGAAACGATTTTCCGTACTTCGTCAAAAGAAGGCTGATCAGTCAGACCTCTTAACTCGTAGGCAATATTAAAGCCTCTCGTTTTAAAAAAGTCTGCTCCTACTCCTCCGATTGCAATTAACACATACTCGTCTTGATTGTCATGATCATCCTGCAGCATAGTCATCGTTTGCTTCAAAATGGAGCTGTTGTAGCCGCCAACCAAGCCTTTATCTGAAGTTATCACAATGTATCCTGTTCGCTTCACAGGTCTGCTGGCCAGCATCGCATGAAATTCATTCAACTCAGGATAGCTGGGATCATCACTTAGTTCTTCCAGATCATTCAGCTGAGAGGCAACAAGGTGAGTTACAATCGAACGGATTTTCGCCGCGTATTCCTGAAAATTCTTTGAAGCAGCTTCTGACTTTGTCAGTTTCGCTGCAGATACCATCTGCATTGCTTTCGTAATCTGACTCGTCTTTTTAGTTGAAGCAATCCGCTGCTTTATTTCATTCAATGAAGCACCCATTTCCATTCACCTCTCTAAGCTTTAGACATTTTTTCCTTCAAGTCATCAACAGCAGATTTCTCTGAATTAGCCGATGCATTAAATACTTCTTTAAATTCATCAATTACTGTTTTCAACATTTCTTCATCCGGCAAATCCTTCGTAGTCCGAATCGTTTCAAAAATATCAGCATGCTTGCCTTCAATATAGTCAAACAGTTCTTCTTCAAAATCGAGAATGCGGTCAACACTGATGCTATCCAGCAGTCCTCGAGTCAGTGCAAATAAAATGACTACTTGTTTTTCTACCGGCAGCGGCATGTGCAGTTTTTGTTTTAGTATTTCAACTGTACGTCGTCCGCGGTTTAGTTTTGCCTGTGTGGCTGCATCCAAATCAGAGCCAAACTGAGTAAATGCTTCCAGTTCCCGATAACTTGCCAAGTCCAGACGAAGTGTTCCGGCAACCTTCTTCATAGCTTTAATTTGGGCAGAGCCCCCAACACGTGATACTGACAACCCAGCGTCTACCGCCGGACGGATTCCTGAGTAGAATAAATCATTTTCAAGGAAAATTTGACCATCTGTGATGGAAATCACGTTTGTTGGAATATAAGCAGAAATATCACCAGCTTGTGTTTCAACAAACGGCAAAGCTGTCATTGAACCGCCGCCCATTTCATCACTTAGCTTAGCTGCTCTTTCCAACAGACGAGAATGCAGATAGAAAACATCGCCGGGATATGCTTCCCGACCTGGCGGTCTACGTAAAAGCAATGAAAGTTCCCGGTAAGCTACCGCTTGTTTGGACAAGTCATCGTAAATGATCAGTACATGTTTTCCGTTGTACATAAATTCTTCACCCATTGCCGCTCCAGCATAAGGAGCAATGTAAAGCATTGGCGCTGGTTGAGAAGCACTTGCAGTTACAACGATTGTATAATCCAATGCACCAAATTTACGTAGTGTTTCTACCTGTGTCCGAACAGTTGATTCTTTTTGCCCGATAGCAACATAGATACAGATAACATCTTGACCCTTTTGGTTGATAATTGTGTCGATTGCGATTGATGTTTTACCCGTTTTACGGTCACCAATAATCAATTCACGCTGTCCTCTTCCAATTGGTACTAATGCATCAATCGCTTTCAGACCTGTCTGCATCGGCTCATTTACTGATTTACGCTGCATAACGCCTGGCGCAGCAGCCTCAACGGGACGTTTTTTATCTGTTTTAATTTCACCAAGACCGTCAACGGGTTGTCCCAGCGGGTTTACAACACGGCCGATCAAAGCTTCTCCTACAGGCACTTCCATTATTTTTCCTGTACGCTTGATTTTGTCCCCTTCACGGATGGATTCAAAATCACCTAAAATAATAATACCAACATCGTTTGATTCCAAATTCTGCGCCATTCCGTAAGCGCCGTTGGAGAATTCCAACAGCTCTCCGCTCATTGCATTTTCCAGACCATGGGCGCGGGCGATCCCATCCCCTACATAGGTTACAGTTCCCACTTCCTCAACAGCTAGTTCCTGCTGATAATGCTCGATTTGTTCTTTAATTAAAGCACTGATTTCTTCTGCTTTGATGGACATTTGCGTCACCTCTTTATTCTACTAAAGTCTATCTCAACAATCGTTCTTCTATATTCTTCAACTGTTTTTTGATACTTCCGTCAATCACCTTGTGATTTGCTTCAATTACTGCCCCGCCTAAAATTTTAGGTTCAATCAGGTTAATAAAATTGGCTTTTTCGTATCCCAACAATCCTGCTGCTTTTGCTTCAATCTGCTGATGCTGCTCTTTCGTCAGCGGCACAGCGGTCACAACCGTGCCCAAGACCAAACTTTGCAGATCGTCATATCTTCTTTCATATTCATCAATCATTAACAGCATTTCACTCATCCGGCTGTAGCTATGTACTACATGGAGAAAATTTTCCACCGTACCTGAAAAGCCTTTAATCAATTGATCCATAATTTCATCTTTTTCATATGGCTCCAATCGAGCATCGCTTAGAATATCGCCAATCCCCGGAACCAGATGATAGACCTCCCGCAGCTTTAACAGCTGTTGATAAACATCAGCGGCTTCCTGCTTCTCCAGCGCCAGCTCAAACAAAGCTTTGCCGTAGCGTTTACCAACCATATATTTATCTAGTTTCATCAATTTTACCTAATCCATCAATATAAGAATCAATCAGCGACTCATGCGCCTCTGTTGTTAATTCCTTATTAAGGATTTTCCCTGCAATCTGGATGGACAAGGCTGCCACATCCTCTTTCACTGCTGCCATTGCTTTATCATGTTCCTGAGCGATATCACTGACTGCTTTTTCCTTCAGCCGGGTTACCTCTTCAGTCGTTTCAGCTAAAGCTTTCTTGCGGTTTTCTTCTCCGCTATCTTTGGCATTCTTTATGATTTCCGCTGCTTCTGATTTTGAAGCAAGCAGTTTTTGCTGGCGTTCTTTTTCCATTTGCGCCGCTGATAGACGTGACTGCTCAGCGGAATCTAAATCATTTGCGATTTTATCTTCACGTTGTTTCAGTACATCTGTGATGGCACCCCACGCAAATTTTTTGATTAAGAGCATCAAAATCAAAAAGGCGCCGGTCACTACGATGATTGTTCCCAGTGTTGTACTGGGTGCTGCCTCCCCTAAAACCAGGTTCTTAAGCATGAAGTTTCGCCGTCCTTTCCTGCATTCTCTCTAAAGACAGACACAAAAGCATTCTTTCATTCTTATTTAAGTCGACCTGAGTGAATAACATCCCTCTCAGATACTTTAAAAGTTCATCCAAATCTTATCTGTGTTGTCTTAACTTCGGCTATTTACATAACTATACAGAAGAAAGCAGTGACGATCGGTTTGCCCAACAACGTCCTGCTTCCAAAGTAAATTATCTCAGCACCAACAATAATGCAATAACTACACCTAGAATAGGAACCGCTTCAATCAAGGCTACCCCGATAAACATCGTTGTTCTTAATTGACCAGACATTTCAGGCTGGCGTGTCATTGATTCAATCGTTTTAGAAATAACCTTTCCGTTACCATAAGCTGCTCCAATTGCTGCTCCAAATACTGCGATCGCTGCTGCGATATAATTCAATCCGTCCATTTTTTATTCCTCCTAAGAACTTTGATAATAGATTATTGTTAATTATTATTCTTCCACTTCAACTTTATGAGCCATGTAAACCATAGATAAAGTCACAAAAATGAAAGCTTGAATCCCACCGATAAATAATGAGAAGGCCACCCAGATCATTTCCAGCGGAATCGCCAGTGGAATAACCCATAAACCTACTCCTGAGACAAGACTTGCAATTAGTCCCAACAGAACTTCACCAGCGTAGATATTTCCGTATAAACGCAAAGCCAGTGTAAGCAGATTCGTAAACTCTTCCATAAACTTGATTGGCATCAAAAAGGCCACGGGCTTCAGGAAACTGTTTTTAAAGTACCCTTTAAATCCAAAACGGCTGATACTGAATACATGGGTCAGAACAATCATAATTAATGCCAGCGTCAATGTCACCATTGGATCAGCGGTTGGACTCTTCCAGTAGGAATGTTCGCCAACTGCAATCTTCGTGACTAAGCCAATAGTATTTGCAACTAATATGAATAAGAACAGAGTGAAAGATAATAAATGAAAATTCGTAACTTCTTTACTAGGCATATTGTCAGTAATAATTCCGCGAACAAAATCAATAATCCACTCAATTACATTCTGTTTTCCTTTCGGTTTCATCTGCAAATTTCTTGTGCAAAAATAAACAACGGCAAAAACGATCACACTAGTCAGCAAAACCATCGTACAGATAGTCGCATCAAACCATATCGGACCGATATTGAAGAGCGGTGTTTTCTCTTCCATTTTTTTCACCTCTTTTCTGCTCAACTGCTTGATATTTTCTTAAAGTTATTTTCAACCACAACGTATAATACCACCATCGATACCGAATTTCAAAAGTTTTTCATGAAAATTCGACATTTTTTCTAATGTGACTAAAAAAACATGTCATTTTCCTTTCATAATTCTGCTTAAACAGTGGAAAAAAGCTGCAATTGTTTTTTATCAAAAACGATGGAAGCCATCAGTTTTCTTTCACTCTAACAAATTTTACGCGGAAGATAAAGAAAAGAACTTAAATATGCGAAAAAGAATATATAACAAATTAAAAACCATTTTCAGCATTTCACTTTTCTTTATCCTTATGAAAATTCTATGAAAAACCTATTGGTTGTCCTGATAATTTTTCCAAGCAAAATAATTGCTGCTTGGCTAATTAACAACAAAATTTACAGCTCGTTCTCTTCAGTTGGTTAACGAGACAGATTTTTTAATGTCCGGTTGATTTGACGGTCGACTTCTTTTCGTTTCAAGTCTTCCCGCTTATCATATTGTTTCTTCCCTTTAGCAAGTCCAATCAAAACTTTGGCGAACCCATCCTTAATGTAGACCTTCAACGGAACAAGCGTTACTCCCGTATTCTTCGTCTCACCGACCAGCTTTTTGATTTGTCTTTTGTGCATCAACAGTTTTCTTGTACGCAGCGGATCATGATTAAAAATATTTCCCTGCTCATAAGGACTGATATGAACATTGTACAAAAATATTTCTCCGTTACGAATTCGGGCAAAACCGTCCTTCAAATTGATTCTAGCATTGCGGATTGCTTTGATTTCAGTTCCCTGAAGTACAATCCCTGCTTCAATCGTATCAATAATCGTATAATCATGCCTTGCCTTTTTATTTTGGGCAATTAATTGTCCTTCCCCTTTTGGCATCACAAACTCCTCCGATTTTATTTTTTCTTTTTATGTTTATTTTTTGTCTTTTTCTTTTTAGCAACTTCCTTATAAAAAGGTTTTTTACCGCCTTTTTTCTTAGCTTGCTTTTCCTTATTAGTAGGCTTTGAAGAATTAGACTCTTTCTTTTGTTTATTATTCAGCTTTTGTCGGCCGCTGTCTTTTCTTCTTCGGCTTTTACGGTTGCCGCCTTTCGAACCTTTAATCTCCAAACGTTCAATTTCTTCTGAATCAATTAACTCAAAATCAATTTCTCTCGTTTCAGGGTCGGATTTTTCTACTCGGATACGGACTTTCTGACCGATTTTAAGGGTTAAGCCTGTCCGTTCTCCAACCAGCGCTAAATGATTTTCGATGAAATGAAAATAATCCTGCTTCAAATTGTTAATGTGTACTAAGCCTTCAATTGTATTTGCTAGTTCAACAAAAATACCGAACTTAGTCACTGAGCTGATAACCCCATCATACTCTTCGCCAATCTTATCCGCCATGAATTCAGCTTTCTTCATACTATCAACTTCACGCTCTGCTTCCACTGCCCGTCGTTCCATTTTTGAGCTGTGGTCTGCGATATCCGGCAGCTGTTCACTCCATCTCCCTTGATTTGCTTCAGACAAATCCTCACTGTAGCTTCGTATCAAACGATGTACAATTAAATCGGGATAACGCCGAATCGGGGAAGTGAAATGCGTATAGTATTCTGCCGCCAAACCATAGTGTCCAAAATTATCTTCAGAATAGCGAGCCTGCTGCATGCTTCTAAGCAACATAGTATTAATTACGATTTCCTCTGGTTTTCCTTCTATTTGTTCAAGTACCCGCTGGAGATCCTTTGGTGTAATGTCAGCTTTCGTTCCTTTTACCAAAATACCTAGCATGGCAGCAAAATCAAAGAACCGCTGCATTTTTTCTTCTTTAGGCTGTTCATGGATTCGATAAATAAACGGCAGCTTCTTTTCTGTGTAATGACGGGCTACGGTTTCATTAGCAGCCAGCATAAAGGATTCAATTAGCCGTTCCCCCAAACCACGTTGGCGTAAAATAATATCCTGCGGCTGTCCATCTTCGTTGACCAGCACCTTCGCTTCATGGTCTTCAAATGAAATAGCCCCCCGGCGTTCTCTCATCTTTTCTAAAATGCTATGCAGTTCGGCCATCTCATTAAACATCGGCACTAACGGCTCATAGCGGCGGATGGTTTCTTCATTTTGTTCTTCAAGAATCTCATTAACCGCTGTATAGGTCATTCGCTCCGCCGTCTGAATCACACTCGGAAAAATCTCATGAGAAACAACGAGTCCATCAGAAGATATTTCCATCTGACAGCTTAATGTCAGCCGAGGTACCTTGGGGTTCAGTGAACAGATACCGTTGGATAAGCGCTGCGGCAGCATCGGAATTACCCGGTCTGTCAAATATACGCTGGTTCCCCGCTCATAGGCTTCACTATCCATTGGACTGCCTTCAGTTACATAGTGAGAAACATCCGCAATATGAACCCCTAAAAAATAGTTCCCATTTTTTAGTTTTTGAACAGTAACTGCATCATCCAAATCCTTTGCATCTTCCCCGTCAATTGTCACGATTACCTGATCCCGTAAATCCCTGCGGCCGGTTAAATCCTGTTCGTTTATTGTATCCGGAACCTGATCAGCCTGGGTGATAACATCATCAGAAAATGAAGTCGGTATGCCATGTGCAACAATAATTGACATAATATCCATTCCCGGGTCGTTCTTATGACCAACTACCTTTTTGACAATTCCTTCCAAGCTTTTTGCGTATTCTTTTTCAGGATAGTGCGTTACTTCTGCAATTACAATACTTCCAGCTACTGGACGAATGCCTTCAGCAGCTATGTATACAGTTAATCCAGATATTTTTTTATCCTTCGGTAGAACATAGCCGTACAAATCACTTTCCGCTGTTTCTTCTTCGCTATAAGCAAAAAATTCACCAACAATTTGACTAACTGCCCGTTCTTTAATTTCCAGGACTGCTCCTTCTGCTCCACGTTCTGAAAATGGGTCAGCCGGCTGAATAATATCAATTAGCACTGTGTCACCATCCATCGCATAGTTGGTATGCTCTTTAGCAATATAAATATCCGGCTCCTCTGGATCGATTGTCACAAAGCCAAATCCCCGCTCGTTCCCTCGAAATACACCTTCTACAGAAATCCCTTTTTCAACCAGCTTAATTTTTCCTTTTTTAGTAAATTCAATCAAATTTTCCCGTTCTAAAGCTGCTGCTGTTTGAATCAAGAGCTTAAAATCAGCACTTTTCTGCAGCTGCAATCCTTCAGCCAGTTCCTCCATTGAAAAGCTCTTTTTCTTTTGATCCTTCAAATAAGCAAGAATCGTTTCCTTAATTGTTTGTTTTGTCATTCTTTCTCCTCATCCCAAGATAGGGTCTCTAAATAGTTTGCCACATCCTGTTCTAGTTCTTTATGTTCCGGTCCTACAGTCAAAACATGTCCGCTGTTTGGATACCAGTTAAATGTAATTTTTGTGTCAGTCAAAGCCGCTGCCGTTTGAAATGCACCTTTTGGATCAATCATTTCGTCTTGACCAGCTTGAGCAATAAAAACTGGCGTATCTATTTTATCTAATGCTTTTGCTGTTTTTTCAGCATAATTTTCTATCTGCCGTAGCTGTTCAACGGACTGAGACCGTATATCAGTCATTCTTTTTTCGACGGCTTCTTCTGATTCTCCAGATAGCTTTATCACGTTTTCGGCATAGAGAATAAAGTTTTCTGGTACACGCGTCTTAACAGGAAATATAGGGGAACAAAAACAACCGCCGCCGATGACAGCTTCCTCTTCCTGCATTAAAAGGTTGACCGCAAATAAGCCGCCCATCGATAAGCCCAACACTGCTATCTGACCATACCCTTGATCTTTCAAAAAAGCAACTGCCTGAAGAGCATCCTGCTGCCATTTTTCTATAGATTGATCCAGTATGTCTTCCGGATTTAAAGTTCCATGACCTGAAAACATCGGACTGTATACGGTATAATTTTTATTTTCTAAATAACGGCACAACATCCGAACATCATTGCTGCTGCCGGAATAGGCATGAAATAAAAGAACTGCTTTTGCTCCTTTTTTAATAAAAAGAGGTTTAGGCAGATTTATTTTTTTCTCCATTTGTTTCACCTCAATCTCATTTTATCATATTCTTATCAGAAAGCCTCTTAGAAGCAAAGCGGTTATTTATATAAATTGTAAAAACACAATTTTGCTGACTATAAAAGACCTATACCTACCACTTCATCAAAAGCAGAGAAACTGTAGGTAGCAGTTCGTTTATTCAACAGAATTTGTATATTTGGGCATCAAAAAAAGTCTGAACGAATACTCATGATGAATACGTCCAGACTAAAAAAATCAACTAGCATAATTTACCGATAGTACACAGGTAAAACAAAACCAATAGCTTTTGCTTATATCCTATTATACAAATCAACTATTTCTTTCTGATTACTTAGATGAAAGAAACGATAATACAAATAGTAAAATCATCCATGTAGCACCAATAACAGTTGTTGCACGCTGCATCACAGCTTCAAAGCCACGAGCTTTCTGCTTACCAAAAAGCTTATCCGCTCCGCCGGTAAAAGCACTTGCTGCACTATTTTGTTTGCTTGGCTGCATCAAAATTGAGATTACCATAATCACTGAAAGAACAATGACAACAGTCAAAATAAAATTATACATCTATTCATACTCCTTATTCACAAATTACATCTATTACACTTTAGCATATTTTGAAAATAATTACTAGCTGTAAATTTCTTTTTATCTTTGAAATCAATTCGATTTTTCAACTTTTTTATCCTGCTTTTCTAAAATAAGAAGTTGTGCTTTACATATACTACTTATCACTCGCGGTATTAAATTTAAGAAACTTCGGGGAGATATGAAGAAAGGCCTGGAATAAAAGAAAAAACAAGTCTGATTTCGATAGTTGCATCAAAATCAAGCTTGCTTTCTTTTTTTAGAAGGATTATTACCCCAAAGACTAATTTTAGTTCATTTTCTATAATTTTTATTTTCTTAATACATCTCCGTACTCAGGCTTTGTATCAAATTCTTTTTTAGCAAACGGGCATAGAGGAATAATCTTTTTCCCTTCCCGCCGAGCTTTTTCTACGCCATTCAGTACCAATTTTTCTGCCAAATGCTGTCCTCTATATTCTGGTTCAACAAAGGTATGATCAATAATCATCATTTCAGCTCCAGCGTCAGACCAGGTCATCTCTCCAATTTCCTGATTTTCATCATTATAAAGAGCAAAACGTCCGCTTTCTTCTTTAATTTCCATGATTTATTTTCCGTCCTTTCTGATATACTTTAAGGCACCGCTTGGGCAGGTATTAATTACTTGAATATCATTTTCAACCGAGCCGTTATCGGCAATAATCCAAGGACGTCTACCTACTTCAAACACTTCGGGATTCCCCCGTACACAGTTTCCTATATGAGCACAAATATCTTTACTATAATAAATATCAATGCCTTCGCCCACATATTTTCTGTAGCCGCTTGCTAGGAGCATTTCTTCCGTCACAGGTTTTCCATCAATTTTACTACCGTCCATCTGCTATACCTCCTGATTTGACTGTCGAAGTTCAAGTCTCTAGACAATTCTCCTAAAGTATTTCTACCAAACATACAGCTTGATTTTATCAGTCCTGCTACATCGATAAAAAAGAAGAAACACTTCGACATCTATACTCCGATTCTAACAATTTATTTTAAATAACACAAATAATTGTTCCGGGGAACTATTAGATTCTCATACTAGCTTTTATTCTATCTTAGAGGAGTTTCTACAATAACTGCAGGGCTTAAAGTTCATCAGTTAAACTGTTTCGCTTAAGCAACTATTGAATTTTTTCTATAATAAAAAAAGAGTTTGGGACATAAGTAAATGCCCGAACTCTTCTTTCTCTAAAATCCGAATAAACGGCGTTCCAAAAGTAGCTCTCTCGGAAATAAGCCGAACTATCTCAAAAATATGAAAAGCTCCAGGTAGGTATCAATCAACATCTACTCGGTTCCCTTGTAGTGTTTCTTGACAATTTTCGGATAATTCGTCTTATTGCTGTGAAACACAGCGAGGGATGAGCTGATGTTGAACAGTACCTACTTGGTTCTCGGAGCTAAACACTTTTGTCTCGACCTCTTTCACTCTATTTCCAAAAATCATCAAATACGGTAATCGGCAAATGACGTTTATGCTGTGTTTTTAGATACCAGCCCTCTATTTTTTCAACTGCCTGTTCAGATATTTCTTTTCCTTCCAGATAGTCATCTATCGCATCATAGCTGACCCCTAATGCAGCTTCATCAGCAATCAGCGGTTTATCATCCTCCAAATCAGCAGTAGGAACTTTCAAATAAAGGGTCTCGTCTGCTCCCAATGCTTGAAGCAGTTGTTTGCCTTGACGTTTATTTAAGCGGTATAGAGGTAGTATATCTGCACCTCCATCTCCAAATTTGGTAAAGAAGCCTGTGATGCTTTCTGCTGCATGGTCCGTTCCAATCACCGCACCCTGACGTTCTCCTGCAACTGCATACTGAACAATCATTCGCTGCCGAGCCTTCATGTTGCCTTTATTGAAGTCACTGATTTTTTCTCCTGATGCTTCAAGTGCTGCCACACAAGCGTCAACCGCAGGACGAACATCCACTCTTAACGAAACATCCGGCTGAATAAAGGTTAATGCTTTCTGTGCATCGGCTTCATCTACTTGTGTACCATAAGGCAAACGAACCGCGACAAATTGATAGCGTTCATCCTTAGTCTCACTGCGCATCTCTTCCATAGTCAGTTGAGCCAGTCGTCCTGCCAAGCTTGAATCCTGACCGCCGCTGATGCCCAAAACCAGTGTTTTTAAAAAGGGATGCTTATAAAGATAAGCCTTCATGAAATCAATGCTTCTACGAATTTCTTCCTGCGGGTCAATTCTTGATTTAACACCTAATTCTTTAATAATTTCCTGCTGCAGTGCCTTCATAAAAAATCCCTCCATCATATACTAAATGTAGACAATTTTGCGGTGAACTCCAATTTTTTCAACGATTTTTAGAAATCTCTATCGTTTCTATGAATCCGTTTAATTCCATTTCTCTAACATCACTTGATTACAAACTACTGCCGTCATTAAACTTGCTGACATCTTTTCTGACTTTTTCTAAAAGACGCATTTTATGATTCCAACACTCTGTTGATAAATCAACCGGATATTTTTGCGGATTTAAATCACGCTTATATTCTTCCCATAAAGAATCAAGATTTTCTTTGGCGTAATTTTTGATTTCCTCAAGGGTTGGAAGCTCATAGACCCGTTTACCCTCCACAAAAATTTCTTGTAGGACAGGACGAGCATCAAAATTACGAACCGTTTTATTGATGAAGGTATGAACAGGATGGAACATGAAGATTTCTTCTTCTTTCCTCGGATCTTCCTCCCAAAGTGTCACATAGTCACCTTCTGATTTCTTGTCGGATTTTCTAGTAATCCGCCAAACCTGTTTCTTCCCAGGAGTTGTAACCTTTTCTGCATTACTGGACAGTTTAATTGTATCTTGCATAACGCCGTTTTCATCTTCAATTGAAACTAGTTTAAATACTGCGCCTAATGCCGGCTGATTATAGGCTGTAATCAGTTTTGTACCAACACCCCAAACATCAATTTTGGCTTTCTGCATTTTTAAGCTGAGAATTGTATTTTCATCCAAATCATTGGAAGCATAGACTTTTGCATCAGTATACCCTGCTTCATCCAGCTGTTCTCTAACCTTTTTAGATATATACGCCATATCGCCGCTGTCGATTCTAACACCGAGAAAATTGATTTTATCTCCCATCTCATTTGCTACGCGAATCGCATTCGGTACTCCCGATTTCAATGTATCATACGTATCAACCAGGAATACACAGTCTTTATGCGTCTGCGCGTAAGCCTTAAATGCAGCATAATCATTGCCATAAGACTGAACCAATGAATGCGCATGAGTGCCGCTAACTGGAATACCAAAAATCTTTCCGGCGCGAACGTTGCTTGTCGCTCCTGCTCCGCCAATATAAGCTGCTCTAGTACCCCAAATGGCTGCATCCAGCTCTTGCGCCCGACGTGTACCGAACTCCATCAGCGGATCATCGCCAATCACTGATTTAATTTTGGCTGCTTTAGTAGCAATCAATGTTTGAAAATTCACCATATTTAAAAGTGCCGTTTCAACTAACTGGCATTGTGCCAACGGCCCTTCAATCTGAATTAGCGGCTCGTTATTAAAAACAATTTCCCCTTCAAGAGCAGAACGAACAGTACAGCTGAATTTAAATGTCTTAAGATAGTCCAAAAACGCTTCCGGATAGTGTTCTACATCTCTTAGATAAGTAATATCGGTTTCAGAGAAAGTCAGATTCTCCAAATAATTAACCAGCCTTTCCAAACCAGCAAAAATCGCATAGCCATTACTGAAAGGCATATCTCTGAAATAACATTCAAACACAGCATGCAAATCTGCTCTACCTAGCTCCCAGTAGGTTTTCATCATATTAATTTGATAAAGATCCGTGTGAAGTGTCAAACTGTCGTCTTGATAAATTTTTTCCATTGTGCAACCTCGATCCTTTTGTTTTTATCTCCGCAGACTTTCTGCTACGAAGACTTTTTCTTGAAGATAAAAAATTTGCTGAAAAAATAATTTAAAACTACAACGATTACTTGTGTCACTAGCTTTGCGAATAAATCCGGCGCCTTCAATACCTCCACCAGCAGAATCATAACTGCCATGTCAATAGCAAATGACAGGATTCGGTACCAGTAGAAAAGCAGCATTTCCTTCCAAAAAGACTTCTGTCCTTCTCCTTTGCTCTGAAAAACAAAATACTTATTTGTGTAAAAAGCAAACAAGACAGACAAAAACCAGCTGATGCCGTTACTCACTCTATAGTCCAGCGATAAAACATCTGTACAGATGAAGTATACGCCAATATTTACTAAAGTCGTTGCCACGCCAAAAAACAGATAGGCAATGACTTCTTTATATTTCAGAAAGAGTTCTTTCAATTTTCATCTTTCCTTTCATTTCTCTATTTTATCAAAAAAACAGCAGAAAACCCAACGATTTTGAATGAACTACTGTCAAATCTACTTATTTCCCTATTTTTTATACTTCATTTTAGGTGTTTATAATAAAAAATTGCCAATTGCGTCCGATCCCTCAGCTCCAGCTTCTCCAACAGTGAACTGATGTAGTTCCGCACAGTACCCTCGCTAAGAAACAGTTCCTGAGCAATTTCTTTATTGTTCATGCCTTCAGCAATCAATGCTACTGTCGTCAATTCCCTTTCTGTCAGTTCAAACGGACATACTTTTTCACTTTTCTCAGTTTGAAGCAGATTTGGCAGCTTTCCAATGATTGTGTGACCAAAAACCGACTGACCATTATTCACTGCTTTTATTGAAGGAACAATGGCTTCCATGTCTTGTTTCAGCAAATAGCCTTTCACGCCAATTTTCAATGCTTCAACTATATATTCATCATCCGAAAAAGTTGTCAAAAGTAAAATTTTTGCCTCCGGAGTCTCTGATAAAATCGCCTTTGCTGCATCCAGTCCCGTACTCTCGCCCATCCGAATATCTGTCAGTAAAATATCCGGACTAAATTCTTGGTACAGCTGAACTGCTTCCGACGCCGAATGACCGATGCCGACCACCTCAATCTCCTGACCTACCTCGATAATTGTTTTCAACGAAGTTGTTACTAAGTAATCATCATCTACCACTACCAATCGTATCATATGTTCTCTCCTTTGTTTTTGGGAAATACAGCAATCAAACTAAAGCCTTCATTGGTCTGATGATGATTCAAACGACCGCCAAGCTTCGCCAGCCGTTCCTCCATACTGATTAATCCAATGCCTCGATCTAAGCTTTTCCCTCTTGTCACTTTAGAACCATTATCTGAAATCATTAGTTTGTAAAAACCAGGATGCTGTTTAAATACTATTGTTACTTTATCTGCATTACTATGCTTCATTACGTTAGAAAGTGCTTCCTTAACAATCATAATACATGCAAGCTTGCATTCCTTATCCAAGTATTCTGGAAATTCTCCAGTCAATTCAACCTTACAGAACTGAAAATTATTGATGATTTTCTGCATGGCTATAGATAAACTTAATGATTCATCATGAAGGTTATGGACACTTGACCGAATATTATCCATACCTTCGGCTATTGTTTCTTTTAACTGCTCCAAGGGCTTTTCTAAGCTTTCTGATTGATTGATGGTCTGGACCGCACCAAGCTGCAGTAGACTGCTGGATAGCAAATGCCCCACATTATCATGAATATCTCTGGCAATACGATTTCTTTCATTAGATACTTCTAAAGAAATCACAGCCTCCTGCCGTTCCTGCTGTTTCTCATTCTGCTGCTGTAAGGTATATTGATGTGCAAATAGTTCGTCCTCAATTGAGCGGCTGTGCTCTTTCAGACGCTCAGTTCCCACATAACGATAAGCTAGATAAAATGCCAAGCTGCATAATAGGATGACATAAAACTTTATCGGCAGTTCATACTGCTCATTATATAGTAGAAACACAAATAGCAGACCACTGTTGATTATGAGAACTGAATGATTTTCATCAAAGCCTCCATCATAGAAAAAAAAAGGAACAAAAAAAACATATTCTTTCCACCAGTATGAAACCAGCAGCATAACTAGAACAAAAAGTATCGATAATTTGGGCTCCTGAACCACCCAGATGAATATACTGAAAAGCATCGTCAGCAAAATAAAGATAATCCACTCCGTTTGATATGCCTCATTGAAGAGAAGCAGTGCACTAAGCAAAAGAAGAAGACTCTTTTCCATAAAGTTATTTATTGTAAATCTTTCCATAATTTTCTCCTGTCTCTTTAACCTGATAGTCAGTCTTCACAAGATTGTGACAAATGTCACATCAACTTATGAAGATAGTCACTAACTAATCAATAATCATTCCTGTATAGTTACATTATAAATTGAAAAAGGGAGAATGAGAACATGATTATTGAAATTAACGATTTAATTAAACGATACGGAAAACTGGTAGCATTGAATCACTTTAACCTTCAGGTAAAGGAAGGAGAAATCCTAGGCTTGCTGGGTCCCAACGGAAGCGGTAAATCAACGGCAATCAACTGCATGCTTTCCCTGCTCACCTATGATAAGGGTGAGATAAAAATATTCGGAAAAGAAATGGCACCGGATCAATACGACATCAAAAAAAGAATTGGCGTTGTTCCTCAAGAGGTTGCAGTATTCGAAGAACTTACTGTAGCTGAAAATATTGATTATTACTGCGGCTTATATATTACGAATAAACAGGAACGGAAAAAAAATGTAGAGGATGTTATTCAACTAGTCGGCTTGGAAGATTTTACGAAATTCTTTCCCAAAAAACTAAGCGGCGGCTTAAAACGCCGGTTGAATATTGCCTGCGGAATTGCTCATAAGCCTGAATTGATTTTCCTGGATGAACCTACAGTTGCCGTGGATCCGCAAAGCCGGAATAAGATTCTGGACAGTATCAAAGAATTGAATCGCCAAGGTGCAACTATTATTTACACAACACATTATATGGAGGAAGTAGAACAGCTTTGCGACAATATCGTCATTATTGAAAAAGGACAGGTGATTGCCCAGGGAACAAAAGAACAGCTGAAAGCTATGATTCATATGAACGAAAAAATTATCATTGAAATTCCTGATTTCCCGGAAGCAGTCCAGCAAAGAATCTTGAATTTGCCTAAAGTAACCGACATAAAATACAATGACATGTTCGCAACCATTAATACGGAAGAAATCAAAGCTGTTTTAACGAATATCCTTGCCATCCTTGATGAGGAACAAGTTGCCTTTGGGAACTTCCACACGCAGCAACCAACCTTGAATGATGTCTTTTTGGAAATAACCGGCCGTGAGCTGCGGGATAAATAAAAGGAGGAAAAGCGATGTTTTGGCATTTATATATTTATCGATTAAAAGTAGTTTTAAAAAATAAACCTTTGATGTTTTGGACCTTCGGTTTTCCCATCTGTATGGGTATCTTCTTTACAGCGGCCTTCAGCAATCTTGATGCCAATGTGAACTTTGAGAAAGTACCAGTTGGGATTGTTCAGAAAACAGTTAACGATGAGCATCAGAGTGAGCTATTTCTTCAAACACTGAAAGAAATTGAAAACGATGGAACAAAAATGTTTAAGCCGGTTAACCTCTCTGAGGAAAAGGCTGAGAAACAAATGAATAAAGGGGATATCTATGGCTATTATATTCTGACAGATAAGGACATCACTCTGACATTAAATCAGAAAGGCATTCGACAAAGCTTGCTAAGTGTTTTCCTTGACCAATTTAATCAGGCTAAGAAAACCTTATTGGATATTCAGCAGGAAAATCCCGCTCTTTTAGCAACTAGCTTAGCTAACGATATCGGCAAGCAGCAAAATTACATTGAGTTGTCTAAAAAGTCCACTGGCAACAATAGTACTAAAAGCTTTTTCTTCTTTACACTAGTAGGAATGAGCTGCATGTTCGGCTTTTTCTGGGGAATAGAAAATACTAATGATGAACAAGCCAATCAATCAGCTAACGGGATTCGTCTAAGTATGGCACCTCAAAATAAAATGATTATTGTGCTGGCTAATCTAGCAGCAGCATTCACGGTCTTCATTATTGAACTGTATTTGATTCTTGCTATCTATCATTTTGGCTTTGCCGTAGATTTCGGCACCCGCTGGCAATTAATACTTCTAACCTGTACACTAGCGGCTGTTACGGCAATATCAATGGGGATGTTTCTGGGGAATGTTATCAAACTGCCGCTGGAGCAAAAAACATCGCTGGGTGTTTCTTTCCAGATTATCTGCAGCTTTTTAGCTGGAATGATGGTTCCCGATGTTAAATACCTTATTAGTCGATATGTTCCTTTACTAGGGCGGATTAACCCCGTGAATTTGGTCAGCGAAGGACTCTACAAGCTTTACTACTATGAAAATATCGACAGCTTCTACATCAATCTGATTTGTCTGGGCATTATCACCGTGATTTTTGTTTTACTGAGCTTCATCTATGAAAGGAGAGCACAATATGTCAGTGTTTAAAACATTTTATTATATATTAAGGGAAAATAAAGTCTCCATTCTCTTAGGCTTTATCATTAGTATCGGCATCTCCTTCATGTATGCCGGCAATCTAAAAACTACTGATTCCGCCTTTGAAGCAACTGAATCAAAAATTGCTATTTTCAATAATGATGATTCACAAGAATCTAAAGATTTGATCGCTTACCTAAAAGCTACCATGGAGGTTGTTAATTTCAAAGGAACTCAAGAAGAAATCGACGATGCCCTCTACTTTGAAGAACTAAATTATGTCCTGACTATCCCTAAAGACTTTGGACTCTCTCTTCAAGCAGATGAAACAGCAGACAATATGCTGGAAGTTCAGGTTAAACCAGGCAGCTTCAATCAAATGTATGTAGACAATATCATTAATCATTATCTGTCTACTTATCGCTTTTATTCAACTGCTTTTCCAGAAAAGGATACTGTTGAAATCAATCGATTAACGAAAGAAAATATAGCAGAAAAAGGAACGATTGAATTTGATAAGAGCTATGACCGGCTGGAAAAAAATAAAGCAACTGGTGGTGTATTCAGTGTATTAGCTTACGGCTTGTTTATGACTGTCTTTAGCGGGATTTCGATTGTTAATCTTGCCTTCAACAGAGATGAAATTCGCCGCCGCAACAGCTGTTCACCACTCTCGCTAAAGAAGCTTTCCCGTCAGCTTTTAACAAGCAGCCTATTGTTTGCCGTCATCTGCTGGGCATTATTCATCGCCTATGCAATGGTTTATACAGGTGTTGGCTTCACAGCCTATACTACTTATTTTATTATCAACTCGCTAGTCTTTTTACTGGCAATCATTGCATTTAGTATTTTTATCACTGGATTGATAAAAAGCTCTGAGCTTGTAGGTGCAGTAAATAACATCTTTATTCTAGGCAGCTCTTTTATTGGCGGAGTGTTCGTTCCATCCGAAATACTACCTGACATTGTCAATAAAGTTGCCTCATTTACACCAACCTATTGGTTTGTCCGCACTAATGAACTTATCGGAAGCAGTACTTCCCTTGATAGCAGTTTCTTGAAGGAATTTCAATTTAACATTTTTGTTTTAGCCGTCTTTGCTTCAGTCTTTTTCCTTCTAGCAATGATGACGAAAAAGGAACGCGGTGGATTGAAATTCTCCTTTTCAAAAAAAGCTACTGCTTAATTAGAAAGGCTTGACAAAATCGTTTAGCGCTAAAAAAGGCGAGTCAGACACATGATGCTGTTCATCATGAAACTGACTCGCCTTTTTATTGAAACGGGCTTTCTTGTGAAGCTAGACAATATTTAAATCTCTCATCCGCTACCTTTTTTATATTACTGAATTTACAACCATAAAATTTTATAATCTTTTCAATAACTAAAAAAGGGTTGGCGCACAGCAAAACATCTAAACCCTTCTTGCTCTAAAAATCAAATAAATGAGGCTCCGCTCATTATGTTAGCCTGCCGCTATCTACCCCACATTCCTGTATATTCAGATATCACTGGTAATGATAGAAAAAGCAAGCAGTAGTTTTTTAGTGCCTTTCCAATCACTCTTACTCTTCTATTTTCTTTTGAACGACAATAATATCTTTTCTCGGTTCTGAAAAAAGAATCCCCTTTTTCTTCATCTCATTTTGAATTCCAAGATGAACAGTTACTTCTTCCCGGGTACTTTGAAGCAGACGCTTGATGACAAAATCAATTTCCCGTTTATTTATCTTCTTCTTTGGGTTAACCATAACCACATTGATTTTATCAAATACATCTGCATAAATAATCTGCGTATAATCTAAAGAATACAATTTAAAATGCTTTACTGCTTTCTTTCCAAACAGATATCCTGTGATATTCGGATACAGACTGTTCAGATCCAGATTACTGTTAATCGGCGTCTCAACTAGTTTCATCACACACATCTCCCTTACTTATAAATCCTATCAAAAATTTATTTACTTTCCTACACTTTAGCTAAAAATTATTATTCGTGTATAGATTCTTTGAAGGATATATAGAAATAATTTTTCTTTACCTTTAAGTTTACTCCTTTTCTTATAAAAATGACAAGTTTTCCTATTTTTCGTCTTTTCTTACAATAAAGACTTGACCTTCACGTAGCGTAAAGGTTTATGATAAGAGTGTCAGGAGGGATAACAATGGAATACACGATAAAAAAGCTGGCTCAGCTATCTGGCGTCAGTACACGTACACTACGATATTATGATGAAATCAAGCTATTAAAACCTGCGCGGGTTAATTCATCGGGTTATCGAATCTATGGCCGTCAGGAAGTCGACCGGCTGCAGCAGATACTTTTTTACCGTTCGCTGAACATGAAGCTGGAGGATATTAGAAAAAGCTTAGATCAGACAGATTTTAACTTCAAAGCCGCTTTAGAACAGCATTACCATGAGCTCGTCAAGAAAAGAGAACAGATTGACTTGCTGCTTCTGACAGTAGAAAAAACACTGCGTTATCATAAAGGAGAGATTCATATGCAGGATACAGAAAAATTCAACGCATTTAAACAACAAAAATTAGCTGAAAATGAACAGCTATACGGTCAAGAAATCAGAGAAAAATATGGCGAAAAAAAAGTTGAAGCTTCCAATAAAAAATGGGAAAATATGAGTGAGAGCACTTTCAAAGAAATGACTCAAATTGAAGAAAACATGCTGACTGCGTTAAAAGAACTGCAGCAGACTCAGGACTTGGAATCTGAAACTGCCAAAACTATTTATGACAGTCATAAAAAATGGCTAAGCTTCAGCTGGCCAAATTATTCACCAGAAGCCCATAAAGGTTTGGCAGATATGTACCTGGCAGATGAACGTTTTGCCGCTTACTACGACGAAAAAGGCGGTAAGAACACAACAGAACTACTATGTCAGGTAATTAAGAAATACGCAAAATAACACTTGAATCATCAAACAGAAAGGGGTATCCATCATGGCAAGACCAACAACAAAGGACAGTTTACTTACACAAAGCAAAGAAGAGTATCAGAAGCTGCGCAGCCTAGTTGACACGATGACTCCTGAACAGCAGGAACAATCTTTTAGCTTTGAAGACCGGGACAAGAACATCCGAGATGTTCTGATTCATCTTCACGAATGGCACAACATGATGGAACGCTGGTATACTGAAGGAATGGATGGTGAAAAACCTGCTATTCCAGCACCTGGATATACATTTAAAACAACTCCAGAGCTAAATCAGAAGATTTGGGAAGCCTATCAGCAAACGCCTCTTTCTGAAGCAAAAGCGCTACTTGATAAGAGCTCGGATAGAATGCTGGAAATCATAGAGCATCATACCAATGAAGAGCTCTTTACTAAAAAATATTATAAATGGACAAACACCACGTCATTAGGTGCATATCTAATCTCCTCTACAAGCAGCCATTATGACTGGGCAATCAAGAAAATCCGCAAGCATAAAAAGACATTAGCCTAAAAAAGAGAAAGCACTCTGGTAATAAAAATTCCAGGTGCTTTCTCTTTTTTTTAGATTTTTACGCTCAATAGCCCCACTTGCTTGCCTTATCAGAAGGTATTAGGTGTTGAAAAATAAATTGTCCCACACCGCCTTCTGAGCAGTCAGCAGCAATTACCTGAGCCTGCTTTTTAACAAGCTCCTTTGCATTCGCCACAGCAACTGGCACATCAACTACTTCAAGCATCGCTAAATCATTTTCGCCATCGCCAATACCATAACTGACCGCATCAGGAAAATTGGTCATAAAATGCTGGATCGCGTGCCCTTTACTGCTTATCGGATTGACGATTTCCAGACATTGAACATAAGAAGAAAAGACATAGGTCTCATCATCATTCAGCGTGTCACGCAGGTAATCCATCTCCCCGTCGCTCGCTTCCATTATTTCGATTTTCAAAGCCTTTAGTTCAGGGTGCTGCGTCAAATGCTCTATGGGATTTTCCACAAATTCACATTGTGTCGCAAAGAAATTTTCTTTAAAATCCATAATCTTATCGCCAACTTCGCCCATCGGCTTCAATTTTTCTCTCAATGCTTTAAAGTGTTCTAAATATTGTTCATAGGGTTTCATAATAATCCCTTTATCTGTATGAATAAAATAGAAAACATCCCGCTTTTCAAGTAAAGCAGCAGATTTTCGACAATTCTCAAGAGAGAGCCATGCCCGATAGACCGGTTGCTCACCCTTCAAACGATAACCAGCACCATTACTAAAAATCACATCACAGTCATTTGTTATCTTTTCCAATATCTCCTGCAGCTGTTCATAGCCTCGTCCGCTTATAAAGACGAAGTAATCTCCCTGCTCCTGCAGCGCATCAATACTATCAAAATTTATTTTAGGTACATCTCCGCCAATATCTTGAAAAGTACCATCGATATCACAAAATACAATCTTCATTTTTTCCCCCGCTTTCAAGTAGAGCGGCATTCGAATTTTTCAGAAATGATTATGGCAATCAAGAACGAAAACTCGCTGTTTCGCTAGCTATTCCTGAAGAAAAACTAGCTTCACTTATCTTTTAACAATAGTCTATATAACCATTCGCCGCTTACTTTTTCAAATACACTCCAAAATAGTATAACATAATCCTTAGTCCGAAATTTCAAATTCTTTAGAATAATTATGGTAGAATAAAAGAAGCATTTTTAGCTAAAGGAGTTTATTTATGGAAAACAAAGGGTACTTTTCAGGCAGTACGTTAAAGTGGATTGCTATTCTAACGATGTTGATGGACCATACTGCAAAGCTTTTATACCTTTCACCTGCGCTCATTCAACAGCTTCCCAGTGAGCAGCAGAGTTTTTTCACCTTTATAAATCAGCTTTTTGACATCTTTCTATTTTTAGGAAGACTCTCGTTTCCTTTGTTCTGCTTTTTGTTAGTAGAAGGTTTTGTACATACCTCTAATGTGAAAAAATATTTTTCCCGTTTACTACTATTTGCTATTTTATCAGAAATTCCTTATGATATGGCCTTTCGCCAATCCTATTTTACACTGGAAAAACAAAACGTTTTTTTTACATTGCTTATCGGCTTAGTCGTCTTGATTGGCTTGAAAAAATTTGAAGAACGAACACCTCTAAATGTATTCATTTCCGCTGGTGTTCTGTTTAGCGGAATTTTTGCTGCTGAGTTTCTCCGAACAGATTACGGCGGATGGATTGGTGTGCTTTTAATTGCTTCATTGTATATATTACGCAATTATCCACTGATTAAATGTTTGGCAGGCAGTGCTGTTATCCTGCAAAACAGCTATTCAGGGCTGTTATCTTTCATTTTCATTTATTTCTATAACGGTCAAAGGGGACGGCAATGGAAGTATCTTTTTTATGTATTTTATCCTGTACATCTGTTACTGTTGCTCCTAATCCAGCAGCAGCTGCTAATTCCCTACATTCGTTCATTATTTCCCGTAATTCCTTGATGAGAGGCTCCCCAAATAAAAAATAAGACCCTGGTGGTCTTATTTTTTAACTCCTTATTACAACAACCATAGTCATTTCAACTAGCTCAATTATTTGGTGATTAGAAGAAAAAATTACTATAGTCTAATCTGCTATTCTTCTACTATTGTTAGATGAGTGGTATCATACAGGACCTTCGCACGGTTCTTCTTTATCAGTTCCCTTTTCACCTGATTCCCGTTTCTTCTATCAATTACAGTTCGGATGATTTCTCCATTCCTGTAAACGACCCCTTGTGATTTGCTAAAATACTCATTTTCGCCTTTAATATGATAACTGTAGGCTTGTTCATTTTCCGCATATAATTCACCGTTAAGATATATATCATCTGTGTAGACGATTAATTGATATATTTGATCAGTCGTATTTCTAAACCGATAGTCAAAATAGTTATAAACAATAGATGTCCCGGTTCCAAAAGGTATCACACGGCCATAATCTGGAAATAAATCAATGTTGTCATGATGATGATGCTCAACAATTTCAAAGGGCGTATGGAGAATAATCCAGTGAATCAGATTAGTAAATTGACACATTCCCCCGCCAATGCCGCTCACAGTGGTATTTTTTCCAATCATTAGTCCTTCTAAATAACCTTCTTTTTCTGTACACATCCCAACTAGATGCCAAAAAGAAAAAGTCTCACCTGGCTTTATTAGAATACCAGAGACCTTTTGCGTGGAAATTGCCAGATTCACTGCCTTGTTATTTTGAAGCTCTAAATCAACATTGCCAAGCTTTCTTCGAATCAAAGAGCGATGCCTATACACGCATACAGGTAATTTTTCCTCTCTTTTTTCAGAAGAAAAGCGTTCTTTTTTCCAGTAGTCTTGAACATGCCGTTTGACTATATTTTTATAGACTGAAATTTTATAGGTCAGAGGTGAAATTTCACAAAACAGCTTTCTTTCCATTTTCCACTCCTCCATGTTCTTTATATCCTTCCAATCAATTATTACATAACATTACTTTTGTGTCAAACACATTACAAAAATATTTCTAAAAACTTTAATTACTTATTTTTTTGTATTTCATTTGATAGCAACCATGATAGAACAAGACAGAGTATTTATATTCTTGCAACTAATTAAAACTAGAATAAAAAAAAGACAGCAGCCGCTGTCTCATAATAACTCTCACTTACTAGTTAATTGAAGTAGTTTATTTACTGTATTGGCGTTTCTAATTGTGACGCTATTATTTACAGACGAGCTGGCAATTTTGGACCAGCGTGCTTTGTTAAAGGTTTTTCGTGGAGCTGACCAGAAGATAACATTGCCATGATGACTAATTTGTTCATACTCCGGTTTTACCTCTCCAACCTCAGCAAACACTTCTTCCACAGTAACTGGAGAAATAACGAAAATCGCGTAATGAATTGATTCTTTTTCTATATTCCACCATTCTGGCGCATTACTTAGCGTTGTCGCTAAATCCTTTGCCGATACTACGGTAACAGGAATATTTAGTGCGAATTCATCCACTATTGTAGCCTCACATTTTCTTATCAGGTCACTTTTATCTTGAATATCACTAGAAAAAACAATGTTCCCGCTGTTGATGTAGGTTACCACATCTAAAAAACCGATTTTTTCAAAGGCTGCTTTCAATAACGGCATGGATATCTTATTCTTACCACCTACATTTATTCCACGTAAAAGCGCAATATATCTCTCCATAAATTTTGCCTCTCTTTCTGCTTAAAATAGTATGCCGTCTATCATTTCATCATTTATAGGATAAAGCTACTTAATGGTTATAATTTTAGGCTAGTGGATAATTGAAGTCAATGACTTACTGTTCAGTACTCCTTTTTTAAGCTGGTAAACTTTACCGTCGTGATTAATCTCTTAAATATGTTATATTAGCTATAGAAAATGGAGGTGTTTCCAGTGACTTATCAGGAATTCTTAGAAAAATTATCAAAACCAGCCCGGCGAGCTTTACTTCACAAAAAAATTGATTCATTCCCAAAGCTGGCAGCTCTAACTAAAAAAGAACTGTTAAGCTTCCATGGCATAGGTCCGGCATCCTTGCCGATTGTTAATCAAGCCCTTCACTCAGTCAATATGTCCCTTAAACAATAAACTTTCTGTAGAATAAAAAAGAAACTATTATCAAGCAAACCAACCAAAGAGATTGGAATGAGTTCATAATAGTTCCTTATTTGTATTGGCGTAAATTATTTGACTATACTTCTTGAGTGCTTGCACTTAATAAAACAGAGGCTGCTAAAGCATTGAAGCCATTCTTCAAATAGAATCCTTCTGCAGGATATCCTCGTTCTGTATCTAGAATAATATCAGGTACATTTTCTTCCGCAAGGGACTGCTTTATTTTAGTCATAAAACAGCTCCCTATGCCTTTTCTTTGAAGCTCATTGGAAATGTAAAATGCATCCATATGATATTCCAATCCTTGATACCAAGGTCTCACAAAGCCTAAAGCTACTCCTGTCAATTTGCCGGTTGCTTCATTTCGTAAAATAAAGCCTTTAAAAGTATTCATCCCCTGTAAGCTTTTAATATAATCCGCAATCTGCTGAAACGTAAGCTGATCGTTCCAAGGTTCAGCTGAAAAAACTTCGATATACAGTTCAATCGCTTCTTTTATGTCCGCCGAATCAATACTCCTATACAGCCATTCTTTTTCCATAGTAACTCTTTCCCCCTTTTCTTGATAGTATATCAGCTGTTACGTGTTGAGGAAACCCGTTGCTGAACTGTCTCTGGAGCTAATGACCGTATCCAAACTTCTGAAGTTTCTTAATTGTTCTTTTCAAAAGCTGAGATTAGCCGATGTTTTTCCTCAATGATTATTTCTGGATCAATCATATCCCGATTGAACAGCAAATCATAATTAGGATCTTTGGGCTTATGCTGATTAACACCAAATGCAACACTGTCTGCAGGAATATTTTTTGTAATAATCGCTCCAGCTCCTATAGCTGAATTTTCACCAATTACTACTGGTCCCAGAATCTTGGCACCGTCTGCTATAATTACATTTTTAGCAATGATTGGGTTTCCCACGTTCTCCCACTTCTTTACAGCTTTACTGTATTTCATATTCGAACCAATTGTAACATTTTGATAAATGACCACATTTTCACAGATTTTTGCTGCGACAATTGTACAGCCTCGTGCATGGTGTGCAAAGGGCACACTCTCATCTATCTCAGTACAGTTAATTTCACAGCCGTACAACCTTTCCAGTAATTCCGCTGCTTCTTTAGCAAGTTTTTTATTTACTGAAAAGCAATTCATATTTATTAGTTGTTCAAACATTTGAACTTCCCCCTTCTTAAATATTGTTCATGAAGAGTTTAAGCTCACATTGTTTCTCCGCCAACAATATAAAATCTTACCTAAAACTATGGAAGATATTTTTCAAAAGAAATTGTTCTTTGCGAGTAGTGATTTTTGGGTCCCGCTCTACTAATCTATACATCATTATTGCTAATTTTATTCGTTGAAAAATTTATTTCTATATCATATATCCGTATGTGAAAGTAAAAAAGTCGTTCTGCAAGCTTCCTACGTCATTCAGCCTTTCTGATTTTTGTTGCTGTTCTGCTTTTATCCTTGTAGAATATAATCAAAAAAAGAGAGATACTTATTATGAATCTAAGTGATTTACCGCTTGCCCTAGATATAGCCTTTGCAGGTGTTACAATTTCTGGAATTTTATTATTGATTGGATATTTTCTAAAATTATCCAATGGAAAATTCTGGTCTTTCCCTTTTTGTTTGCTGTTTAATGATGCTGATGAACGAGCTATAGGAAACAAGATGAGAAGATTCATATTTTCATATGTCCCTGTATTTTTTGATTTTATTTCTATTTTTAATGCTGCGATAAATCTGTGTCGTCCTTCTATCCAAATTGAATTACTTTACTTTTCCTATGAGGAATACTTTGTATTTGGAGAAGACTCGTTGTTAAAATATGGGATTCATTTATGATTATTAAACAACCTATATTTTTTTTAGAAAAGTTTTGCCCTTTTTAGCCCTATAAGCAGTAAAAAACAATAGAAAACAAAAAAAGAACCCTGATTTCTCAAGGTTCTTAGAGGTTACTTACATCATGCCGCCCATACCCATTGATGGATCCATTGGGGGAACAGCTGCGCCAGCTGGTTCTGGTTTATCTGCAACTACTGCTTCTGTTGTCAGCAACAATGCTGCTACAGAGGCTGCATTCTGCAAGGCTGAACGAGTTACTTTTGTTGGGTCAACAATTCCTGCATCAAGCATGTTTACCCACTCACCATTGGCTGCATTAAAACCAATACCTAAATCAACATTTTTTAGTTTATCAACGATGACTGAACCTTCATAACCGGCATTTTCAGCAATTTGGCGAATTGGTTCTTCTAATGCACGAACCACGATTTTCACACCTGTTGCTACATCGCCTTCTGCGTCTACTTCTGTTACTTTACCAATAACATTTACCAACGCTGTACCACCGCCGGAAACCATTCCTTCTTCAACAGCCGCACGAGTTGCGTTTAAGGCATCTTCGATACGAAGCTTCAATTCTTTAAGTTCTGTTTCTGTAGCTGCACCGACTTTAACTACCGCAACACCGCCAGCTAATTTTGCCAGACGTTCCTGTAGTTTTTCACGGTCGAAGTCAGAAGTTGTATCAACAATTTGATTTTTGATTAGTTGAACACGAGCATCAATAGCTTCTTTGCCGCCGGCTCCCTCAACGATTGTTGTATTGTCTTTATCAACAACTACTTTACTTGCATTACCAAGGTTTTCAATAGTTGTATCTTTTAACTCTAAACCAAGATCTTCAGTAATCACTGTTCCACCTGTTAAAACAGCAATATCTTCAAGCATTGCTTTGCGGCGGTCACCGAAGCCTGGCGCTTTCACTGCAACCACATTGAAGGTTCCGCGGATTTTATTTAAT
Source organism: Enterococcus sp. LJL128 (assembly GCF_056924295.1). NCBI lineage: Bacteria > Bacillati > Bacillota > Bacilli > Lactobacillales > Enterococcaceae > Enterococcus > Enterococcus sp. LJL128. The sequence goes on from NZ_JBXPBP010000001.1 coordinate 284,794, forward strand.
ACTAGTGTAGGTAACGCTTCACCATCTACATCATCAGCAATAATCAGCAGCGGACGAGATTGTTGTAGAATTTGCTCTAATAAAGGCAGAATATCTTGGATATTTGAAATTTTCTTGTCAGTAATCAAAATATACGGATTTTCTAAAACAGCTTCCATTTTATCATTGTCTGTCACCATGTATTGAGACAAATAGCCGCGGTCAAACTGCATGCCTTCTACAACATCCAGCTCTGTTTCGATTCCTTTCGACTCTTCAATAGTGATAACACCATCATTACCAACTTTTTCCATTGCATCTGCAATTAGCTGACCAACTTTTTCTGAACCAGAAGAAACAGCTGCTACTTGTGCAATTGCTTCTTTTGAGTCTACAACAGCAGAAATATTATGCAGTTCTTCAACCGCTGTTTTTGTAGCTAATTCAATTCCCCGGCGGATGCCTAAAGGATTTGCTCCAGCAGTGACGTTTTTCAGCCCTTCACGAACAATCGCCTGTGTTAAAACAGTAGCAGTTGTTGTACCATCTCCTGCAATATCATTAGTTTTAGAAGCAACCTCAGAAACTAATTTAGCACCCATATTTTCAAAATGATCTTCTAATTCAATCTCTTTTGCGATTGTTACACCATCATTGGTGATTAGCGGTGAACCATAAGATTTTTCTAAAACGACATTACGACCTTTTGGACCTAATGTTACTTTTACTGTATCAGCTAAAATATCCACACCACGAAGCATTGCTGCGCGGGCATCTTCTGCAAATTTAATTTCTTTTGCCATGTTATTTCCCACCTTATTTAATTTATTATTCATTCTGTTTTTATTAGGATTTACCTGAGAACTCTATTACTTAAATAGCTCAGATTTACCTTAATACTATAAAAATTATTAGAGGTTTATTCTACAACTGCGATGATATCTTTTCCTGAAACAATTAAATATTCTGTTCCTTCATATTTAACTTCTGTTCCGGAATACTTTTCAAACATAACTGTATCGCCTTCTTTTACTTCCGCAGGAACTTTTGTACCGTTATCTAATACACGGCCTTCTCCCACCGCGATAACTTTACCAGTCTGTGGCTTTTCTTTTGCAGCTGAAGCTAAAACAATACCTCCTACTGTTTTTTCCTCTTCCTGTGCGACTTCAAGAATGATGCGATCGCCTAATGGTTTTAACACAATAAATCCCTCCATGATAAATTTTTTGATTTTTAGCACTCTTGCAAAGAGAGTGCTAACTCACACTATTTATAATACTCATTTCTGATTTGCTTTGCAAGTCTTTTGTATGAAAAATAAGATTTTTATCTTACTTTGGATTATCTCCCAAATCCATTGACCATTTCATTCCAGTATTTAGCGCACTTCATGCTAAAATAGAATTAGTGGAAAATAAAAAAAGGAGGAAAGCGAATATGAAACAGCGCATTGCTCAGACTATTATTCTTACATTTGTTTATCTTTTCATCGCAAATGCCGGAAATCTTTTTTTTGGTGTAGATAAGCAATTCGACTGGACAACTACCTTGTGGGAAGCCTTGTTTTTTTCAATTTTTATTTTCCTTTTATTAGGATTCCGCCACAAAAAATAGATAGGTTTTCAGTTTTCTATAGGATAGTTTGAACTACTCACTTGAAAAGAAAAGAGGATTTTATGGCTGCTAAAAAAACAAGTATGACAATGATTTTGATTTACCTGGCTGTCTTTGTCTCACCATTGCTCTTTGCATCAGCTTCGCAGGATGTCGTGGTCTTAGCCTCCACACTAGCCTATATTTTAGGTGCAGGTTTAATGATTGGCTTATATCTAAAAGATAAAGAAAAAACAATGGTGGAAAAAAAGGGGCGGCTTCACTCTCCAGTATTCGTTCTGCTTCTCGGAGTTAGCGGCATCTTTCTGGCTCTCTTTCTTCAGGGAATTGTTGTTAGCCTTCAAACGACCATTACAAATACAGCTCCTAATTCAGAAAATACTAAAAATATTATCTCAATTATTTTGAACAACAGCTTATTTGTTTTTGCGACAATTATTGGGGGACCAATTATGGAAGAATTTGTTTTCCGACGTTCATTAATTGATCTCTTCTATTATGAAAAGACTGGTTTTTGGTTGGGAGCAATTCTCAGCTCAGCACTTTTTTCCATTATTCATTTTGACGGAAACTTTTTTGTTTATTTCGTTCTGGGGCTTTTCTTTGCCATTCTCTATAAAGTGACTGGGAAAATCTGGACCTCCATCATTGCCCACTGTGGTATGAATACACTTGTCGTAGTTATACAGCTGATTCTTTATTCCAGCGGACACTCATAGAATAAACTTCACAAATTATAGATGCATATACTTCAAAGAACAATTTTATAGCATTGCTAAACAGCATTAGCTGTTCTTCAAAATAAAAGAGGGGCTTGAATCAGATTTTATAGGATAAATTTTTAATTTAAAAAGAGATAAAGGAACGTCAGATTGCGTTCCTTTATCTCTTTTTTATTAAACGAAAAGACAGATACTAAACAACATCTTGTGTAATTCCCAGGTTTCAGGACGTCCATCTTAATTGCTTTTACCGTCTATTCCTCACCTGTCTCAATCAAATCTCCATCGTGATGCAGGAAATAGATTAATGTTTGCAGTTCATTGGTTAGATCGACATTTTGAATCAATACATCTGATGGCGCTGCCAGACGGGCAATGGTAAAGTTTAAAATTCCTTTAATCCCCGCTTCAGCTAGCTGATTTACAACATCCTGCGCTTTTCTGGCAGGCAGCGTTAAAATTGCCACCTCAATTTGTTGAATCTTGATTTGCTCCAGCATATCCTCGATAGGATAGACAGGAACACCATCTACGATTCGTCCAACGATTTCTTCGTTGATATCAAAAGCACAGCTCACACGAATACTGTTGCTCTGATGAAATTTGTACTTCAATAAAGCACTGCCCAGATTCCCAACACCAATTAAAGCTACATTGGTTAATTCATCATCATTTAGTGTTTTACCGAAAAAGTTCATTAGATTTTCTACATCATAGCCATAGCCCCGTTTTCCCAGCTCACCAAAGTAAGAAAAATCTCTACGAATCGTAGCGCTATCAACTTGAACTGCTTCACTCAACTCAGTTGAGGAAACTTTACTTTTACCAGCATCATATAAAATACGTAAATAACGATAATATAAAGGAAGCCTACGCGCAGTGGCTTTTGGTATCGTTTGCTCTTTCACATTCATACCTCCAACTCATTCTATATCTCCACTACTAATAATAGCAGTTCCAAGAGCTAAAAAGCAACGTTGGTGCTCATAAAAAACTATTTATTGCCTAAATCTTCTGTTTTATATCCTGCAGCTTCTTATGTAACTGAATTTTTTAGTATTTTATGCTAAACTAAGAAAGATTACGATGAAATGAGGATAGAACCATGATCTTACTACAAGCAAATCAGATTGCCCGTTTTTTTGGCGCTGAAACTTTGTTTGAAAATATACAAATGGAAATAGCCGACAACAGCCGGATTGCTCTGGTAGGTCGGAATGGTGCTGGAAAATCTACACTCTTGAAAATCATTGCTGGAGTAGAGGCTCCGGATGCTGGAACTATTTCTAAAACCAAAACAGCTACCATTGGTTATCTTGCTCAGGACACTGGGCTGGACTCTGAAAAAAACATCTGGGATGAAATGCTGCTGGCGTTCTCAGCTATTACTGCTATGGAAAAGAGAATGCGGGAGCTAGAACAGCAGATTAGTCAGACAGATCCTGAGGCAGCTAATTATCCTTCAATCTTAAAGGAATACGATAGACTACAGCAGGACTTTTCAGACAAAAACGGCTACAGCATGGAAAATGAGATTCGTTCTGTGCTGCATGGCTTCGGTTTTGATGACAGCTTTTACGATCGTCCGGTCGCTTCACTATCTGGGGGGCAAAAAACTCGTTTGGCATTGGCCCGAATGTTACTCCAGAAACCAGACTTGCTGATTCTCGACGAACCAACCAATCATTTAGATATTGAGACGTTATCGTGGCTGGAAGGCTACCTGCCAAACTATTCTGGTGCGCTGCTAATCGTTTCTCATGACCGTTATTTTTTAGATAAGGTCGTAACTGAAATCTATGAAATCAGCAGACGAAAGATGCGCTACTACAAAGGAAATTACTCTAAATACCTTGAACTAAAGGCCGAACAACTAGCTAGTGAGTGGAAAGCATTTGAAAAGCAGCAAACTGAAATTCAAAAGCTGGAAGATTTTGTCGCTAGGAACCTAGTACGGGCTTCTACGACCAAACGGGCGCAAAGTCGTAGAAAAACACTGGAAAAAATGGAGCGGCTGGATCGCCCTGCCGGAGATGAAAAATCTGCTAATTTTCTTTTTGATATTGAGAAGGTTTCCGGGAACGTCGTTTTACAAGTTGAAGACGCGGCGATTGGCTATGATGACACAATCCTTTCTGCTCCAATTACTATGGATATCCGCCGACAGGAAGCAATTGCATTAGTTGGACCCAACGGTATTGGAAAATCCACACTCTTAAAATCGATTATCGGCACGTTACCCTTTATTAAAGGACAAGCTTTTCTCGGAACAAATGTTTCAATTGGCTACTATGATCAGGAGCAGGCAACTCTTCATGGCAACAAAACCGTTTTGGCAGAGTTATGGGATGAGCATCCAACGACTCCGGAGAAAGATATCCGCAGTGTTTTAGGCAGCTTTTTGTTCAGCGGGAATGATGTAGAAAAAACTATTCCATTATTAAGCGGCGGAGAAAAAGCCCGTGTTGCTCTGGCTAAGCTGTCAATGAATAAAGAAAATTTTCTGGTTCTTGACGAGCCAACTAACCACCTAGACATTGACAATAAAGAAGTATTGGAAAACGCCTTGATTGATTATGAAGGCACCTTGCTCTTTGTTTCCCATGACCGCTACTTTATTAACCGAATTGCTACCAAAGTCATTGAACTATCGGAAAATGGAAGTAAGCTCTACTTAGGCGATTATGATTATTATTTAGAAAAGAAAAAAGAAGAGGAAGATCTTGCCGCTTTAGCCGCAGGTGAAGCGCAAGAGAAAGAAGTATTCGCCAGCAATAAAAATAACTTTTACCAGAACAAAGAAGCTCAGAAAATCTTAAGAAATCTGAAACGAAAAATTACTCAGATTGAAGAAACTCTCAGTAAATTGGATGAGCATATTGCTGAATTAGAAATAGAAATGAGCCGTCCTGAGGTTGCCGATGACCATGTCGGGCTGATGGAACTTAATAAAAAGCTGGAAAAAGCACATGAAGAACAAGAACAGCAGCTACAAGAATGGGAAGATTTGAGTCTTGAATTAGAAGAAATGGAATCTTAGAACGCCCGATTTGAAGCTTTTTCTAAACTTCAGCTTTCTCCTTCAATTATCAGAAAAATGTTGAGTTTTCAGCCTTAATAAATAGTTATTTGCCTATTTATTGAGGTTGAAAGGGCTATAGGGTTTGTCCTAAGGATAAACCCTACAGCTCTTTTTTTGCGTCTAACTTTTCAGCTTTTCTTGTTTCTTTAGTAATTCTACGTAATGTGCTGATAACTGGATAGCGAAGGAACCAGAGCAAAATTAGACTCGCTTTAGACAGGTCCTCTGCCGCTTAAATAGCTGTCCTGCCAGAAAGAAGCCAACCAGCTGCCGGAGCTGTTCTGCTGATGTTTTAATAAGCGCTCCTGAAGTACTCTGCCAGTTCCTTCAGAAAATTCTTCCAGACTGCGGCTGAGTTCTTTGCTTTCTTCAGCCGTTATAAAGGGACTCGCCCAATTAAACAGCTCCACTAATGTATCTTCTAAATCAGGAACAGGCAGCTTTTCCAAATGAGGCAATCGCTTTTTTATATTTATGCAAGTTTTTTTCCAACACCTTCCTGCAAACAAATGTAAACGCTCACTAACTTATTATACCAATTTTTCTGAGCATTTATAAAAGTTTACAAAAAAAGCCCCTATTATCAAAAATCAATTTTTTTGGTAATAGGAACTTTGTTATTATTTTTCTCTTGTATCGATAATGATTGTTACCGGTCCATCATTTGTCAGTACTACATCCATATCTCCGCCAAATTCTCCGGTTTCAACAGAGATGCCGGTTGCTTCCAGCTGCTGATTAAATGCTTCATACAACGGAATAGCCTGCTCAGGACGTGCGGCTTGAATAAAGCTCGGTCGATTTCCCTTTTTAGTATCTGCATATAGCGTAAATTGTGAAATACTAAGAATACTCCCCTGTACTGCCTGAATATCCAGATTCATCTTACCTTCATTATCCTCAAAAACACGCAGTTTACTAATTTTTCGAACTAAATAGGCAGCATCTTCCAGCGTGTCCTCTTCATGAATACCTAGCAGAATCATGAAGCCATGACCGATTTTCCCAATCACTTTCTGTTCCAGTTTTACATGGGCACTGGAGACTCTTTGAATCACAGCTTTCAACTTACTCCTCCTATCCGTTCGTCCGGCGAACACTGTAAATTTCTGGTACACTTTTGATTTTATCGACAATTGTTTTCAAATGAGAAAGATTTTGGATTTTCACAGTGATATGAATCGTCGCCATCTTATCTTTTGTCGGCTTTGCCTCCACACTGACAAGATTTTTAGTCATTGAACTTATTACTTGTAAAACATCGTTCAATAAACCGCTGCGGTTATAGCCGTAGATTTCCAAATCTGCATCATATTCCTTATGAATATTATCTGCGTTCTCCCATTCCACTTCAATCATCCGTTCAGCCAGCTCTTCCTGATGCTGTACGTTAGGACAATCCGCCCGATGAATAGAGACTCCTCGTCCCTTAGTAATATACCCTACGATTTTATCTCCCGGAACCGGATTGCAGCAGCGGCTCAAACGAATCAGTAAATTATCAATTCCCTGAATCACAATCCCGCCTTCATGCCGAACCTTCATTTTATCTGATTCTTTCTTCACCGGCTGAGTCATCAGCTCTTCCGCTTCCTGCTTTTGTTTCTCCAGTTCAATCTGCTTCCGTTCCTTCTCAGTCAAACGGTTGGAAACGACCTGGGCACTGATTTCACCATATCCAACCGCCGCATATAAATCATCCTCAGTTTGATAGTTGAACCGCTCTAAGGCTTCAGCAATTTTTGCCTTACTCATAAACTCTTTAGGCTGGAAGCCGTGTTCGTTTAGGTATTTTGTAATTGCATCATGTCCTTTAATGACATTGACTTCTCTATCCTGTACCTTGAAAAAGCGTTTAATCTTATTTCTTGCCTTACTTGTTTTAACCATCTTCAGCCAGTCACGACTCGGACCAAAAGAATTTGGCGAGGTAAGGACTTCAATTATGTCTCCATTTTTCAGCGTGTAGTCCAGCTGTACCATTTTGCCATTAACCTTGGCACCGGTTGTTTTATTGCCAATTTCCGTATGCACGCTGTAAGCGAAGTCCAGTGGACCAGAGCCCTTCGGCAATTCGGTTACATCCCCAGTCGGAGTAAAAACATAAACCTTGTCACTAAAGATGTCTCCTTTAACACTTTCCATAAAATCAGATGCATCATAGCTTTCATCTTGAAGTTCAAGAATTTCTCTAAACCAGCTCAGCTGTTTACCAGATGGATCTTCCTCCACCTTATCTGTCTTGCCTTCTTTATACGCCCAGTGAGCAGCTACCCCGAACTCAGCAATTTGATGCATCTCATGTGTTCGTATCTGAACCTCAACAGGATTTCCTTTTGGACCAATCACAGTTGTATGGATGGATTGATACATATTAGCTTTCGGCATGGCGATATAATCTTTAAACCGTCCAGGCATAGGTGTCCATTTTGTGTGGATTGCGCCCAGTACCGCATAGCAGTCCTTAATCGAGTCAACAATCACACGGATTGCCAGCAAATCATAGATTTCTGTAAACTGCTTCTTCTGGTCCTTCATCTTCCGATAAATCGAATAGATGTGCTTTGGACGGCCATAAATTTCAGCATAAATTTCTAACTCTTCTGTAGCCTTTTTGATATCTTCAACCGCTTCAAAAATATATTCTTCCCGTTCTTCGCGTTTCGACTGCATTAAATGAACAATCCGGTAGTACTGTTTTGGATTGATGTAGCGAAGTGCTGTGTCTTCCAGCTCCCATTTGATACGGCTCATCCCTAAGCGATGAGCTAAAGGCGCATAGATTTCCAGCGTTTCCTGTGCAATTCTTCTTTGCTTATCATCACGTAAATGCTTTAATGTGCGCATATTGTGCAGTCTATCGGCTAACTTAACCATAATTACCCGAAGATCCTGCGCCATCGCCAACAGCATCTTACGGTGATTTTCAGCCAGTTGTTCTTCATGAGACTTATATTTGATTTTTCCAAGCTTGGTCACGCCATCAACAAGCATAGCTACATCTTCGCCAAATTCATTTTTTAAGTCATCCAGAGTCACATCTGTATCTTCTACTACATCATGAAGAAACCCTGTAGCTACGGTATGAGGGTCCATATGCAGCTCAGCAAGAATACCTGCAACCTGAATCGGGTGAATGATATACGGCTCTCCAGATTTTCTGACTTGCCCCTCATGTGCCTCTTTTGCGTACTCGTATGCTTTCCCAACAAAAGCAGTGTGTTTCTCTGACATATATTTTGATACAATCCTTATAACTTCCGGTCCTGTTACAATTTCATCTTTCGGCATCGTTCTCACTCTCCTTCAGCTTTCAGCGGGTAGCTTTGTCCGCAATTCTTCACCAAGCCTAAAACTACAGATTTGCTGCAGAAAAGTACCATGGCAAAATCTTTTCAATCTTAAAACAGCATAGCAGAATTTAGCTGGAATCAGCGACTGTCTTTTCACTGCCGATGCTCTTTTAAAAGTGCGTATTTATTGTTTGCTGTCATTTTCCTACACGCCTTTGTTGTCATTTGCTTAGGAGTATTCGGTACAACAACAGCTATTTTTTGTAAAAAAGAAAAGTACTACTTGAAGCAGCAGCACTTTCAATACCCTCTTATTATACTCTAAAATCCCAAATTTTCAATTCCTTCATTTCTCGGAATCATGTAAATAAAGGTAGAATTTCTCTAGGATTGTTCACACCAATAGTCGTTGCTCCAGTTTGAAGCAATATTTCCATCTCCAATAAGGTCGGATTGTCTACGTTCACTTGGATTTCCAGATAACGGTCCCGCATTGTTCGAAACATCCCTAAATTAAACAACGCCGTCTCAACTGACAAATTAGAGCCTAAGGAAATCAGCTTCACGTTTGTCCGTCCAATCTGAATGGCGATTCGTCCTCGTTCCTCCTCTGTCATCTCTTCGATATCAATAAAAAAACCTAGTTCTCCTTTTCCAAAAGCCAGTGGTGCCAACATTTGATAGGTTTGTTTACTGATTGAAAGATTTTCTAAAGTAGCAGTAATTTGAACCTCTGTCGCTCCATCCCGATATAGTTCCCCTGTTTCAAACGCTTGTTTCGCCAAGGTGCCGACTCCTAATGGGTAATCGGCAATACTGCCAACGTGAACTTCAGTGCCTTCTAAAAGCTGTTTTGTTCGCCTCACATGATACGGCAAAACATATATCATTTTTATTTTATATTCCCTGATAAATAAAACTTCTTCTTTTAACTGCTGGTCGGTCATTGCCGGGTCCAGCAAAATAACAGAAATTCGATTTAAATCAATCCCCATATTCAACCCCCTTGCGACAACAATTCTTGTTGATAGCTAACCGCACTCAATGCATACAGCGGAGCCGTTTCAGCTCTTAAGATACGAGGTCCTAAACCACAGCATATGCCTCCGCTTTGCTCAAACAACGCAATCTCTTCAGATGAAAAACCGCCCTCCGGTCCAAACACAAACAGTAGCCGTGCACCTGTGTTAAGACTTGTTAACACGTCAACAAGTTTGCTCCGCTCATTTTGTTTTGCTGATTCCTCATAAGCAATCAGCACTTTATCATAGGTTGAAAACATAGCAAGCAGCTGTGCTTCTTTTTCCAGTAACTGTATTTCAGGAACTCTTTGACGGTGAGATTGTTCAGCCGCTTCCTGAGCTATTTTTATCAGCCGCTTCGTTTTGGCAGCCAGCTTTTTGTGATCCCATTTAACAATCGAATTTTGAGCCGGAAAGCCAATAAAGCTGCTGCTGCCTAGCTCTGTTCCTTTTTGCACAACCCATTCCAGCTTATCTCCTTTGGGTAGTCCGCAAGCAATGGTTACGTGGATGGGCAGTTCCTTATCCGCTGTTTCTTTAGACAGTTCTCTAACTGAGACCGTCTGTTCATCAATCGCTGTTATCTCTCCCAATACAACGATGCCGTCCTCAAACACTAAATAAAGCTCTTCTTCCGGCTTCATACGCATGACCCGTACAATATGATGATAATTTTCGTCTGTTACAGCAAAGACTTCTTGATTTCTATAAGATTCTTTTACAAAATAGCGCTGCATATTATTCGTCCTCTGATTTTTTTAAAATAATGGCATACCAGTCACCTTGCTGGAATATCTGATCCACCTGAAAACCAACACTTGTCATCTTTTCAAGAATCATCTCTTTTTTCTCTCTAATAATCCCTGAAACAACAAACGTCCCGGAATTTTTCAATAAGCGATATGCATCTTCCACCATCAATACAATGATATCTGCCAGAATATTCGCTACAATCACATCAGCTTCAACTGCGATTTCTGTCAATAGATTGTTTGCACCAACCTGAACATCAGCAGCAACGGGATTCAACGCCATATTTTCTTTGGCCGCAGCAACGGCTACATCGTCTAAATCATATGCATAAACAGTTTCAGCACCTAAATATTTTGCAGCAATACTCAGAACGCCGGAACCAGTTCCTACATCCAGCAGGGTTTCACCGCCTCGTAAAACAGTTTCCAAGGCCTGCAGCGTCAAACGTGTTGTCGGGTGAGTGCCTGTTCCAAATGCCATTCCCGGATCTAAAGTAATGATATGCTCTTTTGAATCTTTAGGTTCATACTTTTCCCAACTTGGTACAATCGTCAAGTATCGGGTTACCCGTACGGGATGATAATATTTTTTCCAGGCTGTTGCCCAGTCACTCTCGGCTACTTCACTAACGGTCAATTTATTTTTTCCAATCGCCAAGCCAAACTTCGGCAGCTGGGAGATATTTTCTTGGATGAACGGAACAATTTCCGGTAAAAAAGCAGTCTCTGGAAAATACGCCATAACTAACGCTCCCTCTTTAATATGAGCAAACTGATCTTTATCTAAAATCTCACCATAGATGTCGCTTTCAAAATTTTCAACATCCAGCGCATCCTCTATAGCAACACCGCTGGCTCCCGCTTCCATCATAATATTGGAGACCGCCTCGACAGCCTCACTTGTCGTTTCAACTTTCACTTCTGTCCACTTCATTTGCTTAATACCGCCTTTTTAATAGCTTGGATAAGGAAAATAGCTGTCTGTAGCTGTGCTAGCTTCCTTAATAGCTTTTTTAAATTCATCATCATTCCATACTAGTTCAAATGTTTCTTTATCCCCATCTGTCAAAAATTCAAGAAGACTATCCTGACCGTTAATCAGCACCTCATTTAGATACGTCAGTGCTCCATCAATTTCTCCTTTTGACATGCCTTTTTTCCCATCAAAAGGGATTACTGCCATATAATCTGAAGCATCAGGTATCTGCTTTACTTTTTGAGTGTTATAGAACAATAAGCCATCTTCAAACTCAATAATTTCAGATTCTGATACCACTCCCTGCGCATCATCAATTCGTTCTCCTGACTTATTTTCCGCAAATAACCGAACGACTAATTCAATCGTATGATTCCGTGTATCCCAGTCAATAGCGGTATCAAATTCAGTTATTTTCTTTTCCAACTGCTGATCCAAATAATCGAGTATTGTTTGTTTTTTCATTAGTTATTCATCCTTCCACCCCAGGGTTTCTTGATCCACCCCAGCTTTCTTCTGTAAAGATATATATGGGTTCCCCGCAACTGCGAAACGGAGCGGCGCCTCTGTCCAAATTCCTTTATTCGGAATACCGATACGCGGCAGTTCAAGAATTTTTTGAGGATATTTCCTCTTTTCCGAAACCAAGTGCAGCGGGCTGTCAAAAATCGACTGACCATACAGTTCCCGGCTAATCCCTAATGCAGCAACCAACTTGCCTGGTCCATTTGATAACTCCGGTCCGCTACGTCCTTTCCGGTGAATAATCATCTCTTCAACACCTGCAGCCGGCTGCAGTCCTCGAATCATTACTCCTTGCGGGTGTCCTTCATCTCCGGTGACCATATTTAGAATCAAATGTGTGTGCATCGTGTATAGGTAAATTGTTCCTGGTCTGCCGTACATTGCCTGCAGTCGTGGAGTATTCCTCATACCAAAGCTATGTGCCGCCTCATCTTCCGGACCTAAATATGCTTCTGCATCAACAATATATCCTGCCAACGTACCAGCTGCTGTTTCATGCTCCAAATACATACCCAGCAGATAGCGGGCAATCTCTTCTGTCGTGTGTTTTTCAAAGTATTGCTTGATATTATTCAATTTTGCCACCCTCTATCATACACAATCTATAGAAAATAAGCCATGAAAACAGGTAATCTTCCTGTGGTTCTCTCCAGCAAATCTAATCTTCAACCTTCGCGTATATCTTCTTATTAATAAATCACAAAAAGTCAAAGCTTGCTTTATAAAAAGCTAATCACGGCTAGTCTTGTTTTTTTAACAGTATTTATATATATTGTATCATATTCTTGCTCTTACAAAAGTATAAGAGCAAAGGGATTGACCTAATTACAAGAAAAATTTTTTTGAAAAAAGCTTGTTCATTTTTCAGCAAACATATTGATAAATCATTATTCGTCTTTTGCAGAGTCTCTTCAAATAACGTCTGCAGTAAAAAATAAATAAAATTTCTTATGCCAAATTGATTCTATCACCGAATAAAATACTCTTACCAAACAACATACGAATGTATGTTCTTATGATAAAAACATGGTATACTAGTGTATAAGAATTGGAATAGCTCTTCTTATTTTTTTATGTGTGTTTATTCCGGAAAGAGGATATTATTATGGCTTTCTTTAATCAGCTTTTTAGAAAAAAGGCAGACTCAGCAAAGAAAAGACCGGCAGCTTCTTCTGAACCGAAACAACTGTCTATCAATCGGCAAACCCTTGCTCCCTTCAATCTTCTGGAAAGTGAGCTGGACAGTATTTTTCAGCAAACCTACAGTTCGCAACACCCGCAAATCCATTTGATTACTAGTGAAGAATTTCAGGCCCTTTCCATGATGACTGAAGTGTTGCCGGATGTCTGCTTCTTATGGACAGATGATGAAAGTAATTACGCTGGACTTTTTTATCAAGGACCGTTAAGAGGAAAAATTATGTTTCTTGATCATGGAAACCCTTTTTATGTTCCTTTATATAAAACAGTTGATTCGTTTATCCAACGGGTGGCAGATGGAAGCATTGAGAATCTATACATACCTGAACTGGGCGCTCAGTCATCGGAAAACAAGCCAGTTGCGGATTTTCCAATGAAAGCTGACAGCTCCAGTGAAATGCAGCAGAATTATGCCTGTAGTAAAATACTACTGGGGCAGCTTTCTCAGTCTTTAAATGAGGATGATTATGCCCAAATCGCTTTTCAGGCTTTTTATCTCATGCCAAAAGAACACCTTTATGAGCTTCTGCCCTTCTTGGATAATGAAAATATGTATATTTTACAAGAGCTGCCTTATCTATTTGCTTTTCACAATTTCCTGCCTGCACGTCCTCTGCTTGAGAAAGCTGCGGAAGCTGGAAACAACTATATAAAAAGTCATGCGCAAAATGCATTGAAGCGCTATACTGCTTAGCAAGATACATGACTCTAAAACAAACAAGGATTATGAACAAAATTTCCCACCCTGTTTCCGCAATATCTAAACAGATGACAAGAACAAAATGAATTGCTGCAATACTTAGCTGTAATAAGCACCAGTTGGCACTTCATATCACTTTGCCTTCTAAGATTCAGACTTTCATTCCTGTCTTATGTGCAGTCTTGTAAGCTTTTATCAATTTACGATTATGAACAGAAAGGAAGTATTCCTATGCAAAAACCGCTAGCCTACCGTATGCGGCCAAGAAATATAGATGAAGTTGTTGGTCAAACACATCTTGTAGGAGAAGGAAAAATTATCCGCCGTATGGTGGAGGCACGTATGCTTTCTTCCATGATTCTCTACGGACCACCGGGAACTGGAAAAACCAGTATAGCCAGTGCAATTGCCGGTTCTACGAACTATGCCTTTCGAATGCTGAATGCGGCAACAGATACTAAAAAGGATTTGCAAATAGTTGCGGAAGAAGCAAAAATGAGCGGAACAGTTATTCTGCTGCTGGATGAGGTTCACCGCTTGGATAAAACCAAACAGGATTTTTTGCTTCCACATCTGGAAAGCGGACGAATTATTATGATTGGAGCAACAACTGAGAACCCCTATATTACTATTAATCCTGCAATACGCAGCCGGACACAAATCTTTGAAGTAAAACCTTTAAGCGAAGAAGATATTCAAACTGCTGTGAACTGGGCTTTGGAAGACAAAGAAAGAGGATTAGGAGAATATCCTATAATATTAGAACCAGAAGCTCTCCTGCATTTATCTCGAGCAACAAACGGCGATTTGAGGAGTGCTTTAAATGGGTTAGAATTAGCTGTAAAATCGACGAAGGAAAATAATGAGCAAAAAATTGTCGTTACACTATCGATTATTGAAGAATGCATTCAGAGAAAAGCACTGACACATGATAAAAACGGCGACGCTCATTATGATGTTATTTCTGCCTTCCAAAAATCGATTCGTGGAAGTGATGTGGACGCTGCGCTTCACTATTTAGGTCGATTAGTCGTCGCAGGTGATTTACCGATTATCTGTCGCCGCCTAATGGTTGTTGCCTATGAAGATATTGGGCTGGGAAATCCGACAGCTGCTGCGCGAGCAGTTACAGCTGTACAGGCCGCTGAAAAACTAGGCTTTCCTGAAGCTATTATGCCGTTGTCTATGACTGTTGTTGAACTCTGTCTCTCACCCAAATCTAATTCTGCAAATGCGGCATTAAGCAGGGCCATTGCAGATATCGAAGCCGGTAATGCCGGAGAGGTTCCTGATCACTTAAGAGACAGTCATTATTCTGGGGCCAAGGAACTAAACCGCGGAATTGGCTATCAGTATCCTCACGCCTTTGAAAATGCTTGGGTGAATCAGCAGTATTTACCGGATAAACTAAAAAATGCAAAATACTATGAACCGATTGACACTGGAAAATATGAACAAGCCCTTCATCATCAATACGACCGAATTCAAAAATGGAAACAAGAAAATTCATAAATTCTCCAATGCATGGTCATTGCCGGATGGCAGAAGCTATGCTATTATAAAGATGGTTAATCTGTGATGTGCGCGTTGTCTTTTTTGTGTGTTGACCGAACATTTTATTGATATCTCGGGATCCGACTAGTATCCAGATGGGTAGCATGCCTTTTCATTTGGTAGCTCGAAATCAGGGATCGTGGAACCCACCTGCTAAGTGCGGGATCAATACTATAGGACAAATAACGGCATCGACGGATTATCCTTTTTTTTAAACTTTCCAGAAACTGTGACATTAATGTAGATGTCGCAGTTTCTTTTTTTGGGGGAATACTATGCTTATTCGTTTTCTTATTTTAGCTGCAGCTATACTCGCTTTTATCATCAGTATTTATTTAAAAAAGAGCTTTCCTCTTCTTGCAGCTGCATTAAAAAAGGACATCTCTTCAGATTTTTTTGATAGCTTTAGCCGCCTGTTCTTAATTTTCGGAGTGTTGGGTATTGTAACAGCAATTATCAATCTATTTTATCTTTCCTTAGTCTATATTATCTTTCTATTAATGCTTGCCGCAGTTTTTGGAATCTCATTCTCAAAAAAAATATGAGAATTTTACCCTTTTTGATTTGAATTTCGACTGTTTTGTTCTACAATAATAGTGTAGAACGATTTAATGTTATATAAATCCTTTGGGACACCTCGCAGGATTCATATAGAGTAAATAATAAAGGAGTTGATTCCTATGTTACAAAATTATCGTAAAATCATGGTAGCCGTCGACGGCTCAGCGGAAGCAGAACTGGCTTTCAAAAAGGCTGTCAATGTAGCAATGAGAAATGATGCAGAACTACTACTAGCGCATGTCATTGACACGCGGGCTTTCCAATCCATCTCTTCTTTTGATGGGATGTTGGCTGAGCAGGCAACAGAAATGGCTAAACAAACATTGGATGACTACAAAAAACAAGCAGAGGAGCACGGCTGCGAAAAGGTTTCAACCGTTATTGAATACGGATCGCCGAAAGGAATCATCGCCAAGCAGCTTCCTCAAGATCACAATGTTGATCTTATCATGATTGGTGCAACTGGACTAAACGCTGTAGAACGGCTATTTATCGGATCTGTTTCAGAATACGTTATCCGCAATGCCGCCAGTGATGTCCTTGTTGTAAGAACAGATTTAGACAATAAGGTACCAAAAGAAGTAGAATAAAAGCTATAAAAATAGGACCCAGCCAAAAGCATTCAGCTTTTGGAAATCAGATGATGTTCACAAAAATGATTTTTTAATTTTGTGACTTTCAGCTTGTTTCCAGAAGAACAGCTTTTGTCTGGCCTTTTTTAATTGTAAGAGAGTTAGGGCAAAAGTATGACGCCTTGGAGCATAATACAAAGTAGATGAAAATTGTTAAGAAACTTTACGAAGAAATTCGAATAGCTGCTGATAGCTCCCTCAGTATTAGGAAGTAAACACGGATTAATGTCTTGCCTGCTCATTTTATTTTTTAGAATAGATTAATTTTTAGTTTGATTACTCTAGTTCATCTGTATTATAATTTTTTTCCATCTGATACTGCTCTACAATTGGGCTAAAACCTATATTCAACAGCTGTTTAGTCTCTTGCGATGATTCAGAGAAGTTCATCCCTACAACCTGTTCACGGCCAAATGCTTCCGCTAGATTTCTTATCATGTTTTCGCCATCTTTGTTGAAATCAACAAGATTCATCTGACAAATCGTCACCTGCTGTTCATTTCTCGACAATACTATTGTTCCAATCCGTTTATTTTCTTCTGAACTGATTTTATAGCCCTCATTTCCATGACTTAGCCAGTTTTGCCAAGGAGTATTGTCCGGTTCTACAATTTGTTCAGCTGCTATTTTTGAAAAAGACAGCTTACTTTGCGGTTTTTCTGTTACTTTCCTTTTTAGAACTAGAACCTTCGATGCAATATAATAGCCTAGCTTTTTATAGAGTTCAACTGCCTTAGTATTTTCAGTAATTACTTCCAGCGTCATTCTGGATACGCTATGCTGCTTGGCTATTGTCTCAGCCTGATTCATCAAAAGCTTTGCTATATTTTTGCTGCGATACTCTGGATGAACTGCCAAGCCTCCAATCCATCCTACTTTTTCTTGCCCCCACACTGCTTCACCATACAAAATAATTCCAGCAGGCTTTCCATTACTCAAGTATATCCAAGACCAATCATCCTTTAGCTTCAAAAAACTAAGCCTGTCATTCAGCTGCTGCTCCGTCACCTTAACTGGTACTAAATAATCTGAAAATCCCTGATTCCATAGTTCAGTCCGAACTGCTGAAGGAGTCTCCTTAAAAGATTGGAACACATCTCTCACACCTTTCTTAATCGACTATTGTTTCACTTAACTTTTTAAAAAGAACCCTTCACTCAGTAGTAAGAGTGAAGGGTTCTTTGGCTTCGGTAAGCTATTTGTTGATTATTTACGGAAACGCTCAACATCACGCGCAATTACTAATTCCTCGTCTGTAGGAATCAATAGTACTTTTACTTTTGAATCTTCAGTTGAAATCACAGATTCTTTCCCGCGCACATTATTTTTCTCAGCATCGATTTCACAACCGAACCAAGTCATTCCTTTAATTACTTCGCTACGGACATGAGAATCATTTTCTCCAATTCCCGCAGTGAACACAATTGCATCCACACCGTTCATTACAGTTACATAACTGCCGATATATTTACGGATACGGTCTGTAAAGATGTCATATGCTGTTTGTACTTCTTCTTTGTCAATATTTGATTCCAAGTCACGCATGTCACTAGAAATACCTGATAATCCTAATAAACCGGATTTTTTGTTTAAAATATCAATCATTTCCTTGATATCAGTCAAACCAAGCTTTTCCATTAGGTAAGGAAGTAATGAAGGATCAATATCTCCAGAACGAGTACCCATTGTTACGCCGGCTAACGGTGTGAAGCCCATTGATGTATCTACAGAAACACCGCCGTCAACAGCTGTAATTGATGCACCGTTCCCTAAGTGACAAGTGATGATTTTCAGCTCTTCAATTGGTTTGCCCAACATTTCAGCAGCACGTTGTGCTACGTATTTATGGCTTGTTCCGTGAGCTCCATATTTACGTGCGGCAAACTTTTCATAGTATTCAGTTGGAATACTATATAAATAATTGTGCTTAGGCATTGTTGTATGGAAAGCTGTATCAAAAACTGCCACACTTACGATGTCTGGTAGAATCTTTTTGAATGCTTTAATTCCCATTGCATTTGCTGGATTATGCAAAGGAGCAAGATCTGCCAATGCTTCAATTTTTGCCAGTGCTTCATCGTCAATCAAAGCTGAATCTTTAAAGTCTTCTCCACCAGCAACCACACGGTGACCAACCCCAGTGATTTCATCATATGAACCAAGAATATTTAATTCAATCAACTTATCAAGCAGCATTTTAACAGCAACTTCGTGATCGTTAATATCAATGATTTCTTCATACTTTTTATCGTCACCATACTTGATTGTAAAAATTGAATCATTTAATCCAATACGTTCAACGATTCCTTTAGCGATAACTTCTTCATTTGGCATTACGTATAATTGCCATTTCAAACTTGAACTTCCAGCGTTGATTGCAATTGTTTTAGACATGATATTCTCCTCTTTAAATGAATTAAGTAATTTTTATTTTAAATTTGAAGCTTTCCAGGCTTCAAATTGTTGAAAGAACTGAGTGATGTTTTTTGGATCTTTCATTGTCGCCAGCTTGGCAAGAAGGACTTCTTTCGCCTGCACGCTTTCGTTTCCCTTATTTTGGACAATCATGATACTTTTTCTCGATTGTTCAGATTGAAAAAGTTCATTCGGCAATTGAATTAAACCTTGCAAAAATACTTGTTCCTGAATCCATTTTTTTAGATATTGACTCTGGTCTGATTCAAATATATTTGAAGGTACTAAAAATAGCCCAAAGCCGCCGGGCTTCACATAATTCATCGCCTGCTCCATCAACAAATGATGTGCATATGTATGTCCTTTTTCTGAAGCAACAGTAAATTGCTTTGCTTTATCATCATTAGGGTAGTAGCCAATCGGCAGGTCACTGACAGCTGCATCAACTGGATCAATGAGTAAATCTTGTAGACCATCCTGATGAAATAGATGAATATTCGACTTGACTAAGCCATTATTTACTGATGCAACTGCTAATAATGTATCATCAATATCCACACCATAGCCTGTCATCCTATAACCGTTCATCTGCAGATTCACAACCAAGGTTAATAATAGATTGCCCATACCTGATGCAATGTCTAAAATCCGTAAATCCTTTGTTTCAGCAGATAAACTTTCTAATAAGTACATGAACAAATAGCCAATACCGTCTGGTGTTAGCTGATGGTTGGCTTGCAAAGGTTCATCCTTGTTTCCTTTCAGCAGCAAAAGCTGTGTCAAACGACTAAGCTCCTCTGGCTTTAGATCAATCTGTCGAAATTCCTTATAAATCTCTTCCAGTTTCAAAACCGTGGCTTCTTCAGGCTTTCCATCAAGAACTCTGACCGTAAAATCATCTAGAAGATTATCTCCATTTTCAATGTAAGCATCTAAAAAAGAAATATCTAAAGATTTCTTCAGTAAAGTTATTGCTTCTTCCAGCAATTCGAAAGCCTTTTCCATTTTCTCAGAAAACAAAAAAACACCTCAACTTCTTAAAAAATATAACAACTTTCATACCTGTTCTATTTTATCTAAAAAACGCATAATAATCAATCAATTTTATAACATTATTTGTAAATTCAGCATTTACAGTAGAAAAACAGCAGTTTCATGAAAGAAATCTCATTATTTCCATTCAGACTGCTGTTCTGTACCAGTTATTTTCATTTAGATTTTGATACACAATTCACAAACTTTTTACTCTTTATCTTTTTCTGTTTTTTTAACCGCTTCATAGAAGGTATAGGTCGCCCCAGAAGTCTGAACAATCATTGTCATTTTTTGATTCTCTAATTTATAATTGAGTACTCCTTTTGAATAAGTTTTTGTCCCTTGATTATCTTCATTCTGATACTGTCGAAATTCTGATAAAAACATTGAACAGATTACTTTCGCTGTATAAAAGGCTTGTGTCTTTTTTGAATATTGAACAGTTAATTGATAATCCTCTGCGACAATTAAAAATAAGACACCAAATAAATAGAAAAAGAGTAATGCTGTTATCATCGTACTGCCTCTATACCTCTGCTTCATACTCAAGCTCCTTAGGAATAATCCAGCAACCCTTATGATTTCTGCCGTTTTCAAACAATACATCTACCTGTATTCGATTTTCATTTCTAGTAAAAATAGCTCTTTCCACTTTAGTCAGTAGTGGCTGATACCCGTTGTTTGCTGACTTCACTATTTTATTGTATTTAAATTCAATAAGTACCGTGTATTGCTCCTTCTGGTCATACAAGGTTAGCTTTTCACTTTCCAAAGCAGTCAAACTGCACTCTTTCAGTTCATTCTCCAATTGAATTTGAAAGGCATGCCATTCTTTTTCAGAAGCATTGTTTAGACGTCTAGTCAGCAGTTGGGTATGCCGGATATAACCTGAACTAATTATACCGATGAACGAAAAAAGAAATAACGCAAGCAGACATTCCAACAGCGTAAAACCAGATAGCCTCATTCTTTTATTCAATTTCTTCAACCGCAAATGATTCTTCCCCATTTTTAATAGCCGCCTTTACAATTTTCTTATTTTCCAGTGTAATACTTAGCTGATAATAAGTATTATTTCTAAAAATGACTTTGCTAGCTGTTCCACCATAGTTTTCATAATGCCTCACTTCTTCGTAAAGAAGCCGCTTCATCTCCAGTTGTGTTTCCTGTGCTTTTGTTTTTTCTAATAAAAGACTATTCACAGAAAGATAAGTACCAATTATCAGAGTAAGCATCGTTAATGCTAAAAAACTTTCTATAAATAAATAGCCATTATATTTTATGAATTTTTTTGACATATCTTCCATTTCCCATCTGAAACTGAAATTCAATCCTTTCTTTCTTAGAGACCCATTCAAAACTATATTTTGACAATGAGCCATTGTTTCCCGTACCATTTTTAAACACTATTTTTTGAGGTCCCTGAACTACCAGCTCCTCTGGGATATTCAATATTTCCTCCCCATTTGCAGAGGAGAAAATCAATCGGCTTTCTTTCGTATTAAGATAAATGCCTGAATCTCGTTCACTGACAATCGCCATTTGCTGAACATATAGCAGATGCTTTTCAAACCGCATAAAAAACTGTCCCACAATGATATTTTGCTGGCTTTGCTTTAGCAACAATGAGGGCATGCTAATAAGAAATGCAGCTACCAACAGAACCAACAAAGCCTCAATCAGCGTGAAGCCCTGGTATTCTTTACTTATTTGCCTGATATTTATCATATTGCTCCTGTGTAATATAGCCCTCTGAAAGTAAGGTATCCACTGTTGGTGTCTGATCATTTTCTAAACGATAGACATCCATTTGTGTTTCCACGACTTTGATAATCGCTGCATTGCCCTTTTTATCAATATTGTCCTTTTGTCTAGATAAATTTGGAGCAAAAAGCAGAATTAGAACGGAAATGATTAATAAAACGATGAGCATTTCCAAAAGTGTAAAACCTTTTAGCTTTTTTTTACGCAGCTTTTTTTCCATATTATTATTTTTGTGATTTTTTGCTATCTTTTGTTGTTTCATAATGTATCAATCCCTCCATAAATTGGCAGCAGCATTGCTGCATAAATTCCAACTACAGCCAATGCAATAATCAAAAAAATTATTGGCTGAAGCCATTGAATCAGCTTTTCTATTCGCAGAAAGAAGCTTCTCCAGCATATTTCACTATAAATCATTAGCTCTTTTCCTAAGTTTCCCTTAACTTCTCCTTGTTGAATAATTAATGCCAGCTCTTCAGAAAAGAACGGAAAATATTCTAACTGATTGTAGAAAGGTTCCCCTTTTAGCAAACCTCTCTCAATGACTTCGGATAGTTCCCTCATCAGTGATTCATTAAGGAGCCCCTTCATTGTGACAACAATATGCTTAATTTCCATTCCCTGAGAAAAAAGCTTTCCCCATTCCAAAGAAAAAAATGCTGAGGTATATTGAATATAGTATGATCGAAATCCTGGTATTTTTGCTAGAAATACGGCTCTATTAAAAGGAGTCTTTCTTTTAAGCAAAAGGCGAACACTGATAGTCAGTGATATAAGCAGCAGCATACCGCCACCTAAAACATAGGGACTGGCTCTAACAAATTGAATACCAAAATTATCAGTAGTTGTTAGGCCGCTCATCTGAAGCTGGGGCAACAAAAATTGTCTCATACCGATGAGTGCTGCAAATAGGAACAGTAGAAGAATAAATGGATAGATAAGTATCTTTGAAAGGTTCTCTCTCTGTTTTTGCATAATCCCCATATGTTGTTCAATGCCTGTCAAAGTTGCCGCTAGATTTCCATGCCTTTGAGCGAATTCTATTTGAGTGATAATTTCAGAAGAAACCCCCAATTTTACTAAAGATTCGGTTAATTCCTCACCACTTTCCAACCCATCTATGAGAAAATCAATTAATGCTGCCGGCAATACCTTGGCTTTTCTCATAAATGAAAAGCTTTCGTTTAAAGAAAAACCGTTCATTAACAGCTCTGCTAAAAGCTTAAAAAAACCAGAAGACTGTTTTTTAGTTAATTTAGGTTCTTTTTTCTTTGTAATAAATTTCCGTACTGATAAATCCATAAGCCCATACCTTTCTCAATAAATTGTTCCACCCCATTGTTTTTGATTTAGAGAACTGATACTCCATCAGTAAAGCAGGAATCTCCCCCTCAATATCTACCGTCAACAACCGCTGATAGATAATACTTTTTAGGCACTCATCTAGTTCTCTGGTCTGTATGCCCAACTCCAGTAAACGTTCAGTCGCTCCAGTAATGCCCCTGCTGTGTATTGTTGCAAAAACTGTGTGCCCTGTTAGTGAGGCTCTAATGGCTGCTTGAGCAGTTAGTCCGTCCCTGATTTCACCGATTATTAAAATATCCGGTCGATGTCTAAGACAAGCCTTAATCAATGCATCATAGGTCATATCTATTTTATTGTTTGTCTGTAGCTGGAGAAATGTTTCCTCTTCAATTTCCACAGGGTCTTCAATACAAATAATCTGAGCATCTACTCCTGAATTTTTAGCAAGCTTATACATTAAAGTAGTTTTTCCTGAACCAACAGGACCACAAAATAAATGCAGTCCAGCTGCCTTCACCTCTTTACTGACCGTTTCCAACTGTTTAGGCAGCAGGTAATACTCTTTGCTGTCTCCAAAAAAATGTAGAAAACGAATGACTAAGCTTTCTCTTTGCCGGAAATCCCCTACGGAAGATAGCCGAAGCCTGCGTTCTTGTCCCCTAACCTCGTATGTAACTGCTCCAGTCTGTGCCTTTCTCTTTTCACCAACATCCATTTGTCCAATAAACTTAAAATGAAATATTAGCTTCTCTCCATGTTCTTTTGACAGCTGTTTATATTTTTGCCTATGCTGAACTGTTCGAAATAAAATGCTATAGCCTGTCCTTTCAGGTAAGATGTACAGATCCTGAGCTTTATTTTGTACACCCCATTCAATCAGCTCTTTTGAAAATTCTTTAATATCCATAGCTTCCTCCTCAAGATTAAGCTACGCAAAAGAATTCTAAACATGCAAAAAAAGTCTGAAATTAATGAACTTCAGACTTCGGAAGAAATACAGCTCCTATTAAAAAATAAAAATATCCTACTTCTATCTTTGTTTACGAAAAGAGGCGGCAATTGCCGTAATTAGGATAAGCATTTGCCTTTTTCTTCGTACGCATACCATTCCACTAGATGTTCCTACATAAGTGGAACTGGCAGGAGATATCACCTATATTTAATATAATTAGTCGGCAGATAGTGTTTTCAACTGTCTTTTTCAACTGTCTTTTTCAACTCTATTTTTAAGAAATACACTATTTAATCGATTTCTTACTTATCTCTTATTGTCTTTCTGTAAAATATGCAGAATTAGTGCATAAAATAATACAACAGCTACTGCCTGAACAGTAGCTGTTGTATTATAAAGAGATTTAATGCACTATCTTCCCCAAAATAGTTTATTAATACTTGATACCATCATTATACTAAAAATTTTGCTCTCGTGGTTTTCAAAAATTGTCAGATTTATTAAAATTTTTGAGAAAACAAGGCATTTAGCTGAAAGGGTCAGCAAAACGCCTTGATTTTATGCTTAAACAAAGCATTAGATCCCTTACATTATATCAAACAAAAAAATTTATTTCTTCTCAATTTCTTATACCTGAAAGCTATTTCTTTGAGAAATCATACTAAAAATATTAATTATTTTTTTAGTAATAATTAAACGTAATTAATTTGAAATTTTATACAATTCCATCTAATTAAACTATAATCCTTTTTCATTTTATTGTCCATAATAAGCATTTTTACCATGTTTTCTAAAATAATGCTTGTCTAATAAATAGTTAGGAATCGGTTTTATTTTTCCTCCTATCTCCTCGGTTGACTGTGCCATCTCTGCAATTTCATCCAACACGATACTGTTTTCTACTGCTTTCTGAGGTGTTGCTCCCCAGGTAAAAGGTCCATGCCCATAGACAAGAACTCCTGGAACAGCTAGTGGATCAACTGACTGCTGCTGAAACAGTTCAGCAATGACCTTTCCAGTTTCTTTTTCATAGGCTGCTTTGACTTCCTTCTCACTAAGCTGTCTGGTGCAAGGGACTGGACCATAGAAAGTGTCAGCATGGGTTGTTCCATACGCTGGAATTTCTCGGCCGGCCTGCGCCCACATAACAGCATATTTGGAGTGGGTATGTACAACTGCACCAATTTCTAAAAATTCTTTATAGAGAATGACATGAGTTGCCAAATCAGAGGAGGGCTTCATACCCTTTGTCAACATATTTCCATCTAAATCAGTGATCACCATATCTTCTACTGTCATTTTCTCATATGGTACACCGCTGGGTTTGATTACAATCACACCCAAAGTTCGATTAATCTCGCTGACATTGCCCCAAGTCAACTTCACCAGACCTGCTTTTGGCAAAGCCAAATTCGCTTGAAAAACCCGTTCCTTCATTTTTTTAATTACTTCATCTCTCAAAATATCCCGCCTCCTTCAAATAAGGAAATAGAAACTCCTTGGCATCTTCAATCTCTTTTTTAGGGTCTGAACTAGTTTCACTCCACATTTCAATTAGGAATGGTCCGCTGTATCCAAGACGTTTCAAGGTTTTCAAGCATCCTGAAAAGTCGACACAGCCTGTACCAAATGGAACTCCCTTGAATTTTCCATCAAAATCTGCTGTTACTGCCAGTGTATCCTTCAAATGAATAGCCGATATCTGGCTGATTCCTGCTTCTAATTCATAACCGACATCATTTTCCGACCATGCAGAAAGATTGCCTAAATCTGGATAAACCTGTAAATAAGGCGAGGGAATTTGCTTTTTAATCTTCAGAAATTTAGAAATGGAATTGATAAAAGGATCATCCATAATTTCAATAGATAAAACCACTTCTTTTGCTGCTGCTAACGTAACAGCTTTTTTTAAATTTTCAATAAAATAATTTCGGGAAGCAATTGTCTTCTCTTCGTAATACACATCATAGCCCGCTAGCTGAATTGTTCGAACACCTAAATCAGAAGCTAAATCCACTGCCTGAGCCATAATTTCCAGTGCTTTTTTTCTTGCGCTTGCATCTTTCGATCCGAAAGGAAACCGCCGGTGTCCGCTCAAGCAAATAGATAGTATTTTAACTCCGGTATCATGAACTGCATCAATGACTTCTTTCCTTTGCTTTTTATCCCAAGTCAATCGGTCTAATCGTTCATCTGTTTCATCTATAGACATTTCTACAAAATCAAACCCCAGCTCTTTAGCAAGAATCAACCGCTCTACCCAGCTGATTCCTCTAGGGAGCGCCTTCTCATAAATTCCTAAAGTGGTCATTCTACTCCCCCCAAATACGCTTAATTTCATCTTTAAAAGCCTGAGCAGCCTGTTTAGGATCTTTTGCTGAGGTAATTCCTCTCCCGGTAATAAATGTGTAGACAGCTACGCCTTCAAAAAGTTTTAAGGTTTCTACCTCTAAGCCTCCAGTAACAGATACTCTAAAGCCCATATCTATCAGCTTTTTAACTTTAGTCAGATCCTTTTCTCCCCAAGTTTCTCCTGCAAAAAGAGCATCCCTGCTTTGATGATAGATGGCTTGTGAGATGCCGGCATCCAGCCATTGCTGTGCTTGTTCAAAGGTCCAGTCGCCATAAAGCTCTACTTGAACTTCTCCAACTTGCTCAGCTGCAGCTTTCATAGTAGGGATTGTTGCACAGCATATAACAGTCATCCAATCCGCACCCGCATCGGCACAGTTCTTTCCAACCGTTCCTCCGGCATCAGCACATTTTGTATCTGCAATCACTCGCTTATCCGGGTATAGCGCCCGTATGCAGCGAATCGCTTCCTCTCCTGCTTGTAAGCAGAGAATCGTTCCTACTTCTACTATATCTACAACTTCTCCAACTTTTACGATGTCAGCTAATGCACTGGCTAGATCTGAATGATCTAACGCAACTTGTAAATTTGGTCTGCTCATATTAATTTTCCTCCCGCTCTAGTTTAAGAGCGCAGGATACGAAACAAATCTATCCCGCGCTCATTTCTAATCCAGCCTTTTTATAAATTTAGAAGCTTTCTGTTTTACTTATAGGTCGCTTCTAAATCCGTTTCCTGTACTTTTTCTTGTACCTCTTTTGCAGACATGACATTTTTGATTCCTATCACAGTCACACCCTTTTCCTTTACAGCATCGAACATATGCAGAAAATTCATAGGTGTAAATACTACATCATACTGCATAGCTGAACTTTTTCCCTCTGCAATTGAACAATGATGAATTTTTGTGATTTCAAAGCCAAGCTCTTTCAAGCCTTTTTCTACACTTCTCATCATCATCAAGCTTGTTCCTGATCCATTTGCACACGATACTAATACTCTCATTATTATTTCCTCCTATTAATTATAGTTAGTGTTTTTCCTTTAATTTAAGCTGCCATCTTTTTTACATACTCATCATAATCTTCAGCAATCAGGAAATAGCCTTCCGGATTCGCACGATACTGAAGCTGCGGAATGGCTAGTAGAAGCAGAACAACTACTGCAATACCAAAATAGCCAAGGAATTTCATCAGTAATGTAGCAATTGGCCAAACTGTCGCCCAGTCAAACATGCCTAAATACCCGCCATACTGTGCCAGTCCTACAAATGAAGCAATTAGAGCGGAACCAACAACCTGTATAATCCCAGAGATAAATGGGAAAATACAAGCAGCTTTTACTCCTCCACGGTTATTTGAAAACAGAGCAATCGCTGCATTGTCAAAGAATAGCGGAATAAATCCGGCAATTACAATGACTGGTGACTTAAATAAAATTAATAAGCCGATGGTTACAAACTGTCCTAATGCGCCAAACAGGAAGCCAATTGTTACCGCATTGGGCGAACCAAAGGCTAGTGAGGCAGAAACATCTATGCCGGGAACAGCTCCTGGCAGCAACGTATTAGAAATTCCTTGGAAGGATTGCGTCAGTTCATCCACGAAGGTCCGAACCCCTAACTGCAGAATTGCCAGATAAACGGCGAAGTACAAGGATGTTTGTAAAATATAGAAGAAAAAGCTTTGCCCTTCAACCATAAATTCAGCTTGAATCAGATAGTCTTGCCCCAATATAACCATAATTATTCCAAAGAAAAACAGCATCAAAATGGATGTGGAGACCATATTTTCATTGAAAATGGAAAGGAAGCCTGGAAACTTAATGTCTTCAATTCGTTTATTGTTCTCTCCTTTTTTCATTTTTTCAGCTAAGCGGGCAAAAATGTATATTCCAAACATTTGTTGATGGGCAATGGCAAAGCCAGCCCCTTCAGTCAGCTCCTGTGTGATTCCTACGGTCAAATTGGAACCAACTGCCCAATAACAACCTAGAACCAGTCCCATTACCAACAGGATTTCTATACGGCCTAAATCCGGGAAACAGAAGAGTAACAGCCAAAAGGCGGTTGCCGCCTGCTGAATCTGAACATTTCCTGTGGTAAATACGGCTCTTAATTTTGTATACTTTTTGAAACGAACCAGCAAAATGTTCATAACAAAGGCAATTAACAGTAAAATCATCGTATCACTGAAGGTCCGCCCAAAGGTCTCTTCAATTCCAGCGGTAACTGCATTTTGTCCGAAATAAGGATCGATAACCATGGCGTCTAAATCGAAACGTTCTTTTAGTCCAACAAGGATTGGCCGAAAATTATTAACCAGTCCGCCGGAACCAACAGACAAAATCAGATACCCTACAGTCGCCTTTAAGAAACCTGCGATACTTTCATAAATCGGTTTCTTCAATAATACATAACCTAATAACACAATAAATCCAATAAGAAACGCAGGCTGCGTAAGAATGTTTGCAGCAAAATAGTCCCAAATTCCTAGTAAAAAATCTAAAACCTGATCCATTTTATCCCCTCTTTCTTATAATTGATATTTTTCCATAACTCCTTGATAATCTGCCAGTGAGTTTGTCGCAGATAAATCTTCAATCAAGCCTTCTACCATCAGCAGCTCAGATAAATTCGCAATATTTTCCATATGTTCTTCCGGATTTTTAGCTGCCAGTGTAAAAAATAAACAGGCATTTTTTTCCGGATTTCCCTCTTCAAATACAACGTCTGCCGGCATTTTTGTAAAGGAAATAGCTGTCCCAAAGACCCCTTTACTTTTTTCTGAAGAGTGCGGCATAGCCACCCCTGGCACAATAACGATGTAAGGACCAAATTCTTTAACACAGGCAATAATTTCTTCTACATAAGTCTGATTGATGATTTTCTTCTCAATTAGATTATCGCAGCTAATCTGGACTGCCTCTTCCCAATTTCCCGGCTTTTTTTCGCTAAAACGTACTAAATCATTTTCATAGAAATACTTCAGCATCATGTATCCCCTTCCATTTTTTATTTTTAAACAATCGGGAGGAATTTTTTGTTTTCCATCCCGATTTCTTTTATTTATATGCTTTTTACAGGAATGATGGGAATGGCGTATCATTCTCCACAGCAAAGACATCTTCAAATCCCCGATAAAAATTAAATTCCAGTTTGTCTTTATCATTAGGATAAGTAAATTTACCACCTACTTGCCAGATGAATGGTTTAAATTGGTAGTCTAAACGATCTTTCTTAAATTTCCAGATTTCCGTGATTTCTTTCGGATCTGCCATAAAGTTCGCCCAGATGTCGTAATGAACTGGAATTACTACCTTTGCATTTAGTGATTCGGCCATCCTAAGCATATCAACAGATGTTACTTTATCTGTAATTCCTCTTGGATTTTCACCATAGGCGCCTAAGCAAACGTCAATTTTATGTTCATTGCCGTGTTTAGCAAACATATTGGAATAGTGGGAATCTCCTGCATGATAGATATTGCCGCCGCTGGTTTCAAATAAATAATTTACTGCAATCTCATCCATATCCTGAGGCATTTTTCCCTTTAATGTTACTTCAGGATCTTCACAAGTTACCAGCGCTGTCCGGTCAAATGCTTCCAATGCGGCTACTTCAACATCTTTCACTTTAATGCGGTCCCCTGGTCTGACAACTATTGTCTTTTCTTTTGGAATTCCCCATTCCAGCCAAGTATTTACAACCTCTTGCGGTCCGATAAACGATGCCTCCGGGCAATTCTGATGGACTGCTGCAGCCGTATTAATATCCAGATGATCTGAATGGATATGGGTTACAACTAATGCATCTACATTCTTTACCGCAAATGGATCAATAACAAATGGCTGAGTTCGTAGATTCGGCTGCATGTTTTCACATCCGCTCATCCGCATCATTTGATGTCCTTTTTTCATCTTACCGTCTCCGTGTGTACGTTTACCTGTTCCACACCATAAATCACAAAGTATATTCGTCCCTTCATGTGATTTTAGCCAGATTCCCGTACAGCCTAGCCACCACATCGCAACTGTTCCTTCTTTAACATCTTCTTTTTCTATTTCTTCGTTTAAATAAGTGCCCCACTCTGGAAATGTACTTAAAATCCAGCTCTCTTTTGTTACATCATGAATTGTCGCCATACGCTGCCTCCTAATTTTTCACGTTTGTTTTCGTTTACAAATTTATTCTACAACAAAATCAAGCGTTTTCAATCTTTTTTTATGAGCATTTCATGTTTTTAAGAACGTTTGACCATTTTTTTAATATTTTTTGAGCATTTAATCATTTTTTAGTGCAAATTAAGATTGTTTTATGATAGTATAATGTTTGAGGTGAGAATCATGAGAAAAATATTGTGGACTGTCTTTCATTCTGGGAAAAAACTACTACTCTGGAGTATTTACAGTATCTTTGCCGGTTATATCATCTATTTAGCAGCTACATCTCCTAAACTGGAATCTAAATTGTTTTTTTCAGTTGTTGGTATTGCTGCTTTAGCTGTCACACTTCTGTTTGAATATCTAAAAAGAAGCTATGAAAAAATGATCTGCGCACTAACTTTCGATTGTGATATTATCAAAGCAGAGCAATTGAAGAAACAGCTGTATAAAGCTGATTTGTTCAAGGGCTTTACTGGTTCCCTTCGTATCTTCGATGCCTTATTACTAATGGATAAAGGTCATTATAATGAATGTCTGGAGCACTTAGCAAAGAACGAAAAATTTTTCCGCTCGACCTTTGACTACCTTTTTATTTATTACCATACACAACTTCACTGCTTTTATTTTTTAGAGGAATTTGAAAAAGCAGATACAGCGCTAGAATCGCTTACTAAGTTAAAACAACTAAAAACAAAGCAGGTTAGTCCCCTTTATTCTTGGTCAGAAATTGAGGGAATAAAGTATTATGTTCAAGGTAGAAATAAAAAGAGCCTAGAAGCCTTTGAACAGGTTGACACTAGTCGACTAAATAATCGGGAACTCGCTTATCTCTACTATATGCAGGGCCGCAGCACTGTTAAGTCTGGTGCAGTGTCCGATGGAAACCGTTTGCTGAAGGAAGCTCGAACGCTGGGAAACACTTTGCACTTAACGACTATATGAACAGGGAGAGATTTTTATGAAGAGTTCCTACAAGACAATTCAGGAGAGAAGAGAGCGTATTCTTGACTTGCTAAAAACCGCTGCTTCCTCTATATCAATTAAAGAAATTAGCGAGCAGCTGGCAGTGTCAGAAGTTACAATTCGCCGCGACTTGACTGCACTTGAAAAAATGGGTCAGGTGATACGGGAACACGGCAAGGCAAAGATAATTCAAAAAGAAAATGAGCAGCTTTACAACAAAGAATTGGAAATACTTAAATGTTTAATTGCCCAAAAAGCTGCTGAATTTGTTAGCGAGGGAGATACACTTTTTATTAATACTAGCTCTACCGCTCTCGCTGCCATTAAAAAGCTGGAAGAAAAACGCGTAACTATTGTCACAAACAATGTGAAGGTTGCCAATATTGATCATCATCCTAATTCGACTGTTATTCTTTCAGGCGGGGAAATCCGTTTTCCTAAAGAAGCATTGGTTGGGGATATCGCCATTGAATCCTTTTCAAAG
Source organism: Enterococcus sp. LJL128 (assembly GCF_056924295.1). NCBI lineage: Bacteria > Bacillati > Bacillota > Bacilli > Lactobacillales > Enterococcaceae > Enterococcus > Enterococcus sp. LJL128. The sequence goes on from NZ_JBXPBP010000001.1 coordinate 316,844, forward strand.
ATGTCATCTGATATTTCTATTATCGGCTGTTCAGGGTTAAGCTTAGAGGATGGTATCACTACTCCCGTTCTCCATGAAGCTAAGATTAATTCTTTAATTATTGAGCGAACCCGCGGACCGGTCATTGTTGTTGCAGATTATCGAAAAATTGGTTTTTCATCTAACTTTACCAGCGGAAATATTAAGGATATTGATTACTTAATTACAGACACCTTTGCCTCTCCTGAAGCCATTAACGCAATAGAAAAAGAAGGGGTTCATGTTATTCAGGTAGAGGTTTGATTAAGCATAGAAAGACTGTCACATAGATAAAAACTGCTGAATGCTCTAGACAGCTCAGCAGTTTCTATCTGTTTAAATAAGAATAAAACCTGCACAAAATTATCGTTGTAGTCTTCATACCTATTTCACTGGTATCATTTATAACCTGTTTAAATGAGCAAAATTAAAGTTATTCAACGTTTCTACTCTTAGGAATATTTACAGAGAAGTTTTTTTGAGCTATGATATTAAGTAAGCGCTACCATTAATTGTACTAGTGCGTATTATCGGGATATTCGGGCAAGTTTCATAGTTTTCAAGAGCTAAAAAAGGAGTAGTGAAGGCTGATGAGTAATAGTATAGAAGAACATTTGGCTCAAGCGCACAGCTATTGGCGTGAAGGAAACGAAAAAGAAATGCTGATTCCGCTGGAAAAAGCATTAGCTGCGGCAAAGCAGGAACAGAAAATAGCAAAAACAATTGAGATACTTAATGAATATGGAGGTGCACTGCGTGTTACCGGCAATTATCCAAAGGCTGTTGAAGCATTGACTGAAGCATTGGATTTAATTGACTGGTTCTATTCCCGTCATTCAGAAGCTTACGCCACTACGTTGACAAATTTGGCAAATGTTTTAAGAGCACAGGGCTCACTAGTAAAATCCGAAAAAATATTTTTACAAGCAAAAGAACTATACGAAAACCTAAATCTATTTGATTATCCTTATGCTAGTCTGTGCAATAATCTTTCTCTTGTTTATCAAAATATGGGTGAGTACAAACAAGCCTATCAACTGTTGATGAATGCTGTTGAACTTATTAAAGATTCACCGCGGTTAGCTGTTCCTTTGGCAATCAGCTACAACAATCTTTTTGAAATTTGTAAACAAACGAAACAGCCGGAGGCAGAATCCTATTTGGTTTTAGCAGAAGAGCTTCTGAGAAATACAGTAGGCAAAAAACATCCGTTGTATGCAGTTATACTTAATAATATGGCCAGTGTTTTTTATAAACGAGGGGAGTTTTCTAAAAGCCTAAGTCTTTATGAGGTCAGTCAGAAATTGATTAGGGACACCTACGGTGAAGAAAGCAGGGATTATCAGGCAGTTACAGGACATATTCAAACACTGAATAGTATCTTAAAAAAAGAAGCTATCGCTGAAGCGGCTTCTTCCATCCCTTGTGAAACGGACAGAGGTGGTTATGGAATGGAGGCTGCCCGGCATTTTTTTGAAACTGAAATACTAGCGCTGTTTCAGAATAAATTACCAGAGATTTTCCCCTTCTGTGCTTTTGGATTAGTCGGTCAGGGGTCTGAATGCTACGAATTTGATGATGCCTATTCGCGAGATCATGACTTCAAAACAAGATGCTGCTTATGGCTGCCGCGACAAAAATATCTAGAATATATCGATGAAATAACTACTATATCTTCGTCGCTGACAGCTCAACTGGATGTCTATTCTATTGAAGAATTTTATAAGAATTTCACCTTGTGTGATTCAGTTCCACAAACCATTCAGGAGTGGCTGCGTATTCCTCAGGATTTTCTTTCTATCGCTACTAATGGTCAGGTTTTCATGGATAATTTAGGACAGTTCACCGCCTTTAGAAAACAGTTACTAGCCTATTATCCCGAAGATATCCGCCTCAAAAAAATGGCCTATTGCTGTAATAAAATTGCACAATCAGGACAATATAACTATTTTCGATGTCTAAAAAGAAACAATCAAATTGGTGCGCAGGCTGCACTAGGAGAATTTATTCACTACTATAGCGAATGCGTCCATCTAATCAACAGACGATATTTACCTTTTTACAAATGGGTAGAACGTTCCCTTTCCAGCTGTCCTCTTTTTGGTCAAGAAACTACGGACGATTTAAATCTGCTGCTGGTCAATAAAGAGAATAATCAAGAAGAGCTGATAGAAACTATGTGCAGACGCTTAGTCAGCTATTTCAATGCAGAAGGTCTTTCTCAATCTAATGTTAGCTTCTTAACCTACCAGGCAGAAGAAATAATGGAAAAAATCAAAAATCCTCAGCTAAAAAGAGGAAATTCATGGGTATTATAAGGACACTAAAAACTAAGAAAAGAACTTACCAGAAAAGCAGTTACTCTGGATTTATTTTAGTTTTAGGCTAAGGAAAATATCGGTGGAAAAGCCCTTTGTCAGAGTCAGTTGGCAAATTTCATTTTCTCAAAAAACTCTCAATGGCACCTCTATTCGAAGAATGACAAGCAAAAAACACTTTCATAGAAACTTATTTACGCGGAGAATATTGCACTTATTCAGAAACAACTCTTGCTTTGCTTTAAACTGTCTATCTTATACGCCTATAATACTGGAGAGAATTTAGTCACTCGTTTAGCCAATTTACACAAGCAGCTCGTATAGAACGCAGAATGAGTGACTAAGTACTAAACATTAAAAAGCCGGAATATACTGAAAATAGGAACTAAGGTGAGAGCCTTAAGCAACTATTCTCAATATATTTTCGGCTTCTTTCTAATGGAACTGCTTTTTCGTCTATCATTCTCCCTGCATACCTTTTCGCTGCTGGAGTCCTGAGGCAGTATGAATCATTGGAATACCGTTTATACAATTTTTAAGGACTGGAACATCATCAATTTGACGAATGTTTCAGTCCCCGCTTGTTAATTTATCTTTTTTGAATAGTAACTATGCCGCCTTATTTAGCTGCTTTTTCTTTTTTTATTTGCTTACTACGCAATTGTCCACAGGCAGCATCGATATCTGTGCCATGCTCTCTGCGAATAACACAGTTAATTCCATTTTTCTTGAGCACATCATAAAATGCCAGCACGTCAGCTTTATCACTGCGGCTGTACTGATCATGTTCGCTTACAGGATTATAAGGAATCAGATTTACATAGGTTAGCTTTTTCTTATTCTTCAGCAAATCTGCCAGCTGCTGAGCATGTTCTTTTCGGTCATTCACATGGTTCAGCATAATGTATTCAAAGGTAATCCTCCGATTCGTTTTTTCCAGATACTCATCGACTGCTTCCATCAGTTTCTCAATCGGAAAGCTGCGGTTAATTCGCATGATGGATGTACGAACATCATTATTTGGTGCATGTAGGGAAATCGCGAGATTAACCTGCAAACCATTATCGGCAAATTCTTTGATTTTCGGTACTAGACCGCTTGTTGAGACGGTAATATGACGTGCTCCAATAGCCAAGCCCTTGGCATCGTTGATTGTATGCAGAAAGTTCATCAGGTTGTCATAGTTATCAAATGGCTCACCGATTCCCATCACGACAACGTGGCTCACTCGTTCATCCTGTCCGCGCTCATCAAAATAGTGCTGAACCTCCATAATCTGTGCAACTATTTCTCCAGCTGTTAAATCCCGCTGCTTTTTCAATAACCCACTGGCACAGAAGGTACAGCCAATATTACAGCCAACTTGCGTAGTCACACAAACAGACAGACCATATTCTTGGCGCATCAAAACTGTCTCAATCATGTTTTTATCCGGCAGCTCAAACAAGTATTTTACTGTTCCATCCTTTGACTCCTGAATAATTACCTGTCGCAAAGGATTAATAATAAAGTTTTCTTCTAGTATAGTAATTAAATTTTTAGATAAATTCGTCATTTCACTAAACGTGCGTACACGTTTTATGTACAGCCATTCCCAAACCTGTGTAGCCCGGAACTTCTTTTCACCGTTTTCAATAAACCAGTTGATCAGCTCTTCTTTAGTCAACCCGTAAATGGATATCTTTTCCACTAGTTTTCCTCATTTCATCAAGACTTCGATTCATACTATAACCCATTCTTTCTTGCATTGCAACAGCTCTCTTATTTTCAAGATAGGAAAAAGAAGAGGTTAAGCCAAAGTGTTTTGCTTCAAGAACCAGGCAGATACTGTTCAACATCAGCTCATACATCACTGTGTTTTTCAGCAATAAACCATACTAAACGAAAATAGCTACATTTCCAATATAGTATGGCTTATTTTTGAAGAGGCGGTTTTTGACCGCCATTATTTTGGTCCCAGACATACTGAGAATCTGGGAATTTATATTGTTCCAAGCCCGCCCTTGCCTCAGATACCTGATGATTTAAAAAAAACACTTTCAGAAAAACCAAAGAACACAGCCTGTTCACCCAGTACCAGCAAAAAAAGTAGCGCTAGCGTTCATAACCTTTGGGGAAAAGCTTCTTTTGTAAAAAACGCTTAAATTCAACCACTAACATGTTGGCAGCCAATTAGGCTTGAATAAGCCGATAGACTTTTTTAAAGTAGAAGATTCTCGCAATTAGATAGTAGGCGGCCTGGATCAAAATGAATACACCCAATACCTGCCAACCTGCCAGCTGCATTCCCTGATTAAATATATGATACATGGCTGTCAGTGCAACCGCACCATGTATAACTGAAACAATAATTGGTGTAAAGAAGAGAATAGCCACCTGCTGATTGATCATTTTTTTCAATTCTTTTTTCGTTAATCCCATTTTGTAAATCATTCTGAACTTCTCTACATCGACATCCATATCACTGTATAAGCGGAAGTAAAGGAAGCTTCCGGCAGAGACAAAGAAGACAATTCCAATGAAAATACCTACAAATAAAATGGGTTTATAGCTGTCTAAAATCATTTGTGTAGAATAGGTTTTTGCAGAAAACTGATAATTACCTTCCTGAGATTTTCCCAGATCAATTAATTCTTCTCGTGAAAGATCCTGCGGCTGCCAAACTGTTCCCTGAGTGTAACCCAATGTATCTAAGTCAGTCGCATCAGGGACAACAACTGTTGTACTGAATACTGGCAAAATAGTTTCTTTTTCCTGCTTCTGTACTGCTAAAAGCTGTTGATTTGGCAATTGAACCTGAGTGACCGCTTCTGGTTCATTTCCTGAACCAAACTCTGTATCAAATAACAGTTGAATTGCTTGTCCGTTAACCACTATCTTGGGTTGTCCCGCAATTTCTGCCAACCGATTGTAGTCACTTTCTTTAATAAAGTTTACATGGTTCTGATCCGTATATGTCTTATAGTCACCCCGTTGCACCTGAATGCTTTTTTGCTCCAATAATGCGGAAAAGGCAGTATCAATCGGTGCTGTTTCTGCTGTTTCACCAGATAGCTGAAATTCATACGGCATAGAATCAACTGACCCTAAAATCATTTGTTGAAAGCTGTAAAGGGTCCCAATAGCCGCAAAAGCAACTGTTGAAATGATTGATACGAGAAAGAAGGAGCGAGCATTATCTTTCATACGAAAGGCCAAATCCGAAAAGACAACCATGTTGGTTTTCTTCCAAAAAATCTGTCTTTTACTCTTCAGCTTTTCAATACTCCAGACACTGAGTTGATTGAACAGAAATCTCGTTCCCAAAACAACCAGAAAAATCACCGGCAGCATAACTATTGGAACCAGCTGACCTGGTGACAGCAGCGCTACACCATAACCGATGCCAATTAGTATAATTGCTAATAATCCTTTGATAAATGAACCCTTGATTGTCCCTTTTCCCATATCTCCAGCTTTCAGTAACGTCTGTAGCTTGAGCTTTGGTAAACGAAACTGAATGAAAAAAGAAATAGCTAAAAATAAAATGGAAAAAGAGATTAGAGTTATTATCATTGCCTGTAATGGAAAATAGAAACTAAGACTAACATGTATCAGCTTGTTGCTGAGGAATAAAATCAACTGGGAAAAACCTACTCCTACAATACTGCCAATAATTGTTGCAAAAAAACCAATAACTAGATTTTCAATAAAAATCATGCGTTTCAGTTGTTTAGGGCTCATGCCCTGAATCATTAATACCCCGAATTCTTTCTTACGCGATTGAATAAACACATCCATCGAATACAGTACAAAGAAAAAAGAAAAGCCATAAATGATAATTGCCGCAGCCATCATCCCTTTTTGGGCACTGGCATTTAATCCATCAGATAATGCCGGATGAAAAGCAAAACCAGTAAAGGTGAAAAAAACCATCACAGCAAATAGTGTGCTTAGGAAATAGGCTAAATACAGCCGTCTGTTTCTGATTGTATTGCGGATTACAAATTGACTAAAACTCATTCTCAACACCTTCAATCATTGCAAGATTGGTCATAATCTCATCATAGAATTGTTTTTGTCCTTGCTGTTGTTTGATTTCACCAACCAATTCACCATCCTTGATGAACACAATTCTTTGGCAATAGCTGGCTGCCAAAGGATCATGGGTAACCATCAGAATAGTTGCCTGCTCTCCTCTATTCAGCTGCTGTAGGAGCTTCATTACATCTTTAGAGGATTTAGTATCCAGATTCCCCGTCGGTTCATCAGCCAGCAACAGCTGCGGCTGATGAATCATCGCTCTAGCAACAGCCACACGCTGTGCCTGTCCGCCGGATATTTCTCCAATCCGTTTTGTTAATAATGGTGCAATACCTAATTTTTCAGCTAGCTGGTGCAATTTTCTCTTCATCACATTAATTTTTTCACCATCTAAAGTTAAAGGCAAAACAATATTTTCTTCCACAGTCAAAGTAGGCATCAGGTTAAAGCTCTGAAAAATAAAGCCCAGCTCCCGCCGTCTAAATTTAGCGATTGCCTCCTGATCCAGTTTATGAGGGTTTTTGCCGTTCAATACTATTTCTCCAGAAGTAGGCTGGTCAATTGTCGCCAACAGATTTAAAAATGTACTTTTACCACTGCCGGAAGGTCCCATAATTCCGATAAATTCTCCATCCTCAACAGTTAAATCAAGCCCTTTTAATGCTTGATATTTGATTTCATCACCATATGTTTTACTTAAATTTTTAACTTGCAGCATTTTTAATCACTCCATTTCTTTCTACTTCATTCTATGAAAATCTGGTCTTTTTAACAATTGAAAGGAATAACATTGTGCTTACATTTTTGTCATATTCACTTGTAAAGCCGTAAAAATAGTTTTTTGACAGCAAAAAGCAGGCTCCTTATGCTAAAGAGCCTGCCTGCTGATTCCAGTTTTTAACTATGCTTCATATTCAATAACATATGGATGCATTTCAGTATTATAGATTGCTTCAGAGTATTCGACAACTTGATCGTGTCTGCCAAAAGAACGTCGAATCCGTTTCAACCCAACTGTTTCTGTTGTATCCAAAATCTCCTGCTGCCAATCAGTTAGCTGAATAATCTGAAAACTATCCTCAAATCGAAAAATTTCTATTTTGTGCTGATCCAAAATACGATACAGAGATTCCTTTTCAAAGCTTTCAATTGAGACATCCGCAAGTTCTATTGGCAGAAAGTACTCAAAATAAATATACGGCTGTTCATCCAATGTATAGACTCTGGAAAATTTAACCGCTTTTTTCCCTATATATTTATAGGCGGCAGCCTCCTCTGTTAGGTTGATAACATCCAATGTTAGGTTTTTCTTCACAACATTCAAACCAGATTCATTTAAAAACTCAGTGAACGTTCCTGCTTTTGACAGCTTGTTATAGGGACGATTACTTAAAACGGTTGTACCCTTTCCGCTCTTTTTCGCTACCAAATCTTCATCTGCAAGCATTTCAATTGCACGGCGTATTGTTATTTTACTTACCTCAAATATTTCTTCGAGTTCAGATTCTGTAGGAAGTAGTGAACCAACTGGATACTTTCCACTTATAATATCTGCTTTTAATTGTTCCGCCACATCTAGATATAAAACGCTTTTCCTTCTCATCATACTCCCCCTTGACTTGGTCAATCAATAACTGGTTTCAGCTGCTGCTAAAATAAATTTTCTATTCCTTCTCACTATTGCTCTTGTATCTATAGAAACTCTCTACGCTTAAATAAAACAGTACAACTACTACTAACAGACACATCATTAAACAACGATTTCCAGAAAAACTTTACCTTTAAATAGCTAGCACACCACAGAAAAATTAGACATGCTCTAATGTCCCTTTCGCTTTTCTAAACGCTTTTCTTGTTTCTTTTCAAAAATCTGCTGCTTCTTCTCAATTGTCCGTTTCCGCTTTTTCTGTTTTCTCAAAAGCTTCAAGCTTTCCTGCTGCTCTACTATTGCTGCTTGAGATTTTGTGGATAAAATCGGCTGCCTCTTCTGTTTCTCAATCATGCGCTGAATACGTTTTGGATTTATAGGCTTTTTTTCTATCTGTTCTTTTTTTATCTGACTATGCCATTCTTGCTCCAAAAGTACAGGCAACTGTGTAATTACAAATTGGTACACCTCTTCATCCTTAGGCTCCGAACCAAATATATGCTGATAGACTCTCAAATGCTGTTCACTATCCACATACTCTACCAACCCGCTCCAATACTGACCATTAAAATAAATTGTTAGTTCCACGCTGCTTCCTCCCTTAGTTTGGAAAAAGAACAATGGACGACCCAGGAGGGAAGGTTACTGACAATTACTGCTTTTGGACTACCAACCAAAACGTGTTTTTATGCTCTTATCTCTATCATACAATAAATGAAGCAGAATGCAATTTGATTTTAATAAAAAGAAGAAACATAACAGCTAACTTATGCTTTTTGTCTAATAAATCTTAAGAAAAACGGTATATAGAGACTCTTTTTTCTTTTTCTAGCAAAAGCTAGATTGTGAGAATTTAATAAGAAGGTTAATTGTTGAAAAATATTCTCTTTTAATAAAAAAGAACTGAAACATGAGTCAATCCGACCCTGCTCCAGTTCTAAAAAATCCAATTAATGAAAACGCTAGAGTAGCCTTTTCAACATTAAACAGACATGAGTTGAAACGAATAAAAACTATTCTAGCATTCTTTCAGCTTATTCTTCCAAGCTTAATCTTTTGCTTCCACTATTATTATTTTTACTGTTCTTCTTCCGGGAATGGCGGCTCTTCTTCCGGCTCCGCTTCAACAAAAACCTTGCGCGGCTTACTACCTTCTGATGGACCAATAACCCGATTACTTTCCAGTTCGTCAATCAAACGCGCTGCTCGATTATAACCAATTCTAAAACGCCTTTGCAGCAGTGAAATACTCGCCGTCTGCATTTCAATTACTAAAGCCTTGGCATCTTCATATAGTTCATCCTGTGGCATCTCACCCGGTGCCGCAGCTACTTCTTCAGTCGGCATCATATTTTCCTGATAGTCTGCTTCCTGCTGTTCTGTCACAAAGCTGACCACTCGTTCCACTTCCTGGTCAGAAATAAATGCTCCCTGAACACGGATTGGTTTGTTTTCTCCCATCGGCAGATAAAGCATGTCTCCTCGTCCAAGCAGTTTTTCTGCACCATTACTATCAATAATTGTGCGGGAATCCGTTCCGCTTGATACAGCAAAAGCAATTCGTGAAGGGACATTGGCCTTGATAATCCCAGTAATAACATCTACACTAGGTCGCTGTGTAGCTAGAATCATATGGATACCTGCTGCCCGCGCCATTTGAGCCAGGCGAATAATCGCATCCTCAACTTCATTGCTGGCAACCATCATTAAATCGGCCAACTCATCAACAATCACGACAATAAACGGTAAAATCGGATGGTTTTCACCAGCTTCAATATTTCTCTGTCTCACTAAGTCATTGTAGCCGGAAATATTTCGAACCCCGGCTCCAGCAAATTTCTCATATCTAAGCTCCATCTCCTGAACAACCTTCTGCAGTGCTTGAGCTGCCTTGCGCGGGTTCGTTACAACAGGGGTTAGCAGATGAGGAATCCCATTGTAAACATTCAATTCAACCATTTTAGGGTCAATCATCATCATTTTAACTTCATGAGGCTTTGCCCGCATTAAAATACTGGTAATAATCCCATTGATAGCGACTGATTTCCCACTCCCTGTTGACCCAGCAATCAGTAAGTGAGGCATCTTAGTCAAATCAGCAGATTGTACCATACCTGAAATATCTCTTCCCAACGGCACCTCAAGCAGCTTATCTGGATGGCTGGGCTGAGCTTCAATAACATCACGGAAGGATACCGTACTGACTGTATTATTGGGTACTTCAATTCCTATCAGAGATTTCCCAGGAATTGGAGCTTCCATCCGCACATCCTTGGCGGCTAGTGCTAACGCGATGTCATCTGTTAAGCCGACAATCTTACTAACCTTAACGCCGACAGCCGGTTGAACCTCAAACTTTGTTACTGCAGGTCCCAGACTAGCTTTGACAACCTTGGCATCGACACCAAAACTCTGAAAGGTTTGCTCGAGAACTGAAATATTCTTTTCAATTTTTTGGTATTCGTCACTTTGATCTGCCGCTGGAATGGAATCCAGCAATGAAGACACAGGCAGCTGATAATCTCTGTCTTCTGTTTCAGCAGAAATTTCAAACTCCAAATCTGCCGGATCTTCCGTTTCTGAAAAATCAGTTTCCGGTTCAGGTCCGTAGTAATCATCAGGAGACAGCTGCTCCTGATTTTGAAAGCTGTCAATAGGAACTAATGTTAACTGTTCCGGCTCTTGTTCAGCAGCCTCTGTATACAGCGCCATTTCTTCTTTCGCTAGCTGTTCCCCTGCAGTATGGGGTCTAACCTGATTCTTTTCAAGCCATTGTTCTGCCATTTCTCGGGCTTTCTCTTGTTTTTCTTCTTCCTTAAGCTGCTTCATTTCAGAACGCTTCTGGGCTCTTGCCGCCATTCGCTCGTCGCTTTTTGCAAACATGTTGCCAAGCAGCTTACGAAGCCTCTGAATCCCGTTTAAAACTTGCTGAATCTCAAGCTTGCTAATCAGGAAAATCCCCAAAGCTATGATTATCACTGCAATAATATAACTGCCCAGCTGAGCAACTAAAAAGTGTGTGGCTGAATACAAGAGCGCGCCCAGCATTCCACCACCGACATTTTCACTGATACTATTTCTGCTGAGATCCATTTTTAGAAAATCCCAGGTAGTATTGATAATATTTGGAGAAGCACTGTTGATATTACGGAACCAGTATGCGTGAATGAATAATAAGAAACCAACATAAATTAGACTACCGCCTATAATCTGACGAGCCGACTTAATTGGAAAATTATCTCCAAAGAGGACTAGTGAAAAACCGTAAAGCATCAACAGAATTGCTGCTGCAGAAAATGTATTTCCAACTGCGAAACGTAATCCATTCGCAATCAATATACCTAAAAATCCTAATTTTAATAATCCCAACAAACCAAAGAATACGAAAAAAATACCAATAAAAATGTAGCGCAGCTGTTCCTGCTGCTTTTGTTGTTTCTTGGTTTTCTTTTTCTGTGCCATTAATCCTCCCTCTTTCCGACAAAGACCATTATACCTAAAAAAAGAGACGAACAAAAGTACCCCCATTCGATTTTCCCATTTAAAAAGGAAAACTTTACCAGTTTTCCTTAAATTACCAAAAAATATAGTTTGTATCACCAGTTATTTACTGTCGACCTTGGATACTGTAAATAAGCAGGGACATCGACAGACTTATTTAATTCTAGTCACCCCCTTTTTATAACTTCTTAGAAAACCACTGTTCTCAAGGTTTATATGCTTAAAGAAAGCTGAGATTAACACCTTAGATCATTGACATTATGTTATCATTGCCTTAAAATTTGTAGTGAAAGAAGAAAAATACCGAGGTCGACAGAAACGGCTGCTTCAGACCAGTTATACCAAGGGTTAGAATGTAGCGGCTCTTAATCTAAACAGACTGTAATGTTAATTCCGTTATTCGTATATAGTTCCCTGTTTGCACTATTCTCTTAATCTAAACAGACTGTAATGTTAATTTTTCTACTCTGGAATATGTTGACCTTTCACTGTGATCTCTTAATCTAAACAGACTGTAATGTTAATTTTCTTAAAAGGAGCAATAGAAGCGTTTCTAATTTCCTCTTAATCTAAACAGACTGTAATGTTAATCCTCGTCAACAGTGACACTATACAGCCATTTAAAAACTCTTAATCTAAACAGCGTGTAATGTTAATGTTGATAAAACAACGGAAGGGTCAGTGACAATCAAACTATTAATCTAAACAAAGTGTAATGTTAATCCGCTTAGCTCATCAGTATCTCCAATAAACATACCACCTCTTAATCTAAACAAAATATAATACCAAAGCTCTAAAAATTCACAAAGAAGACGGCTTAAGTATATACTCAAGCCGTCCTCTTATACGATTCAACAATCTATTCATAAGTTATTACAGAGATTGAGGCATCGTGGTATCGTCGATGCCACAGTTCTCTTTAATGATAAAAATCAAAACGGCCTTTCGCCATTACTTCTTTTACACCGCCTGTTTCTAATAAGGAACGGTCCATAATTGCTTTTTTGATAAAGGAAGCGGGATAGCCTTTTACTTCGGTTTTTCCAACTTCACCAAACGCATGGGTATTTCCAATAGAGCATACTGAGCCTAATGAATGGAAGGTGAAGGGTTCTGTCGCCTTACCTTTCAATTGAGCCTTGATATTTCTGCCAGCCTGCTCCCCCATCTTCAATGAAATCTGAGCAGTGGTCGGATAAGGACGGTTGCTGGCCATATCCATGACTGCGGAGCAGTCGCCAACGATATAAACATTTTCATGTGCTGGTGCAGTTAAATCTGGATTAACCATCACCCGGCCGCGTTTTGCTTCAAAGCCGGAAGCTCCGACTACGCGGCTGCCGCTGACGCCCGTTGTCCAAATAATGGTTTTGGCTTTCAGCTCTGTAACAGCTCCTGTTTCTTTATCCTCTTGATAAACCACTGTATCGGGCTTAATTTCCTTGATTGGTTTTCCAGTTAAAAATTTTACTCCCCATTTTTCTAATCGCTGGATGCCGTAGTCTGCCAGTTTTTCACTGAACATCGGTAATAAACGGGTGACCGCTTCAACACAGTAAAGCTCAATCGCCGCAGGTTCAACTCCAGCTAGTTCCGCAAAATGTTTTCGACCTTCAACAAACGCGCCCAGCAGTTCTATCCCAGTAAATCCAGCACCACAGACCACAATTTTTAGTAGTTCAGGGTCTTTGGTTTCTTTGTAAGTCTTCATCTGCTCTTCGATGTGCTGATGAATCTGTTCTGCCGTAGCAACATCCACCATCTGTAAAGCATATTCTTCTACTCCAGGAATACCAAATGACTCAGACACAAACCCTAAGGCGACAATCAGATAATCATACGTGAGTACCTGTCCGTCCTCTAATAATACAGTCTGATTGTCTGGATCAATTTTGTCCACAGTTCCCTGAATAAAGGTCGTACATGAGGCTTTTACCACATCACTGATTGGGTAGCTGATTTTGTCTTTTGTTTGTGTTCCTGCCGCAACCTCATGAAGGTCTGTCGCCTCATAATGGTAAGCATTACGGTCCACCAATGTAATTTTTAAATCTGCCGCTCCCTTTTGTAGTTCATGAAGCGCTCTCAGTCCTGCATACCCTGCTCCTAAGATGATGACCTGTTTACTCATGTTAATTCTCTCCTCTCACACATTTCATTTATTACAGCCATAAACCAATGGCAAAAAAAACAACCTGAGCGAAAGCACCTGCTGCAAGAATTCTTACCGCACAAATAAATGTTTTCGTTTTTATCTGCTCCTGAAGAAGCTGTCGCGTCTGCTTCCAGACAAAAGGAATGATTAAGAATGTTAAAAGCAGCGTAATTGGTGCCAGGCCTGACCAGACACTATAAGCAATTGCTGCAAAAGCAATCACCTGCAGCAGAACAAATAGTTTTAATGCATTACCCTTTCCTAAGTAATGTACCAAAGTAAAGCGATGATTTTTTTCATCCTCTTCCAAATCACAAATATTATTTGCCAGCATCAAATTGGCAATCAGACAGGTATTTGGTAAAGAAATCATGAAAACCTCGCCGATTGTTGACAGTGTCCACTGAAATTCTTCAAAAGTATTAATGTAAACACAAATCAGCGTAATCATGAATCCCATTGTAATTCCTGACAATACTTCTCCTAAAGGTAAGCTGGACAGTGGTTTCGGCCCTGAGGAATAAAAGATACCGACTAAATAACAGTAGACACCCATCGCCAGCAATGGCCAGCCGACTATTACTGAAAGAGCAATGCCAATCAATGCTGAACCAGTAATCATCCAGATAATCCAATGGCGGAGCTGTTTCAATGAAAGACCCTCTCGTCCGATAATATTCGTCTTTTCTTTATAATCATGTCCTTCCTTTGCATGAAGATAATCATTATAATTATCTAAAATATCAACTGCCATATTAAAAATGAACATTGCAACAAAATAAATGCATACATACAACAGATGTGTCTGGCGATAGTGATACCAGCTATAACACAACCCTAGCAGAAATGGCAGGACACTAGCAGTTTTTGCTTTTAATTCAACTAATTCAAAAAAGATATCTCTATTCAAATTATACTCCTCTCTCCTTTCTTTTAGCTAAAATATGCTTCATAATTGAATCGAATAATTTACTGTATTTATTTCTCAATATCATATACAATCAATAGTATGGAGTTATTGAAAGGAACTACTTTGTTATGAAGGATTTTTGGACACACTTTCCACTGGTTCGGCAGCAGTTGATTGAAACAAGTCTGCTGATTGAAAACAAAATTAATATTCGCAATAAAGAAATCGAACGAGCACTGCTTGAGCTGAATCACTCCGGCGGCAAAATGCTCCGTCCGGCTTTTTTCTTTATTTTCGCCCAAATGGGCAATAAGGAACAACAGAATCAGCAGCAGCTAGTAAAAATTGCTGCATCTTTGGAAATTCTACACATGGCTACATTAGTCCATGATGATATTATTGATGACTCGCCGCTGCGCCGAGGAACTCAGACTATACAGTCGAAATACGGTAAGGATGTAGCCGTCTATACTGGTGATTTGCTATTTACAGAATTTTTCGATTTACTGGCAGATACAATGAAAGGCTCGGATTTTCTTCGCATTAATGCCCACTCGATGAAACGCCTGCTTCTGGGTGAGCTGGATCAAATGTATACACGCTACAATAAGCATATCACTGTTGCTGACTACTTGCGAAGCGTAACTGGAAAAACGGCTGAGCTTTTTTCTCTCAGCTGTATTGAAGGTGCTCATTTTGGTCACGCGCCAAAGGAGGTAGAAAAACTAGCAAGTAGAATCGGACGTCATATCGGTATTGCTTTTCAAATCTATGATGATATTCTTGATTACTCAGCTACCGAAGTTGTTCTAAAAAAACCTACTATCGAAGATATCTCTCAAGGGGTATACACACTCCCTTTAATTTTTGCTTTGGAAGAACACAGCAGTTTATTAGCGCCTTATCTTGATAAGCAGGAGCTGATTACAGTAGAAGAAGCAAATGAAGTGGCAGCACTTGTCCATCAGCTCAACGGTGTAAGTAAGGCAAAAGAGTTTGCCGGTCGAATGACGGAAAAAGCCCTTTCAGATATTGAAAAACTACCTCCGTGTGACAGCACGAAACAATTGAAAATGCTAACTGAACTTTTATTAGGCCGTTCTTATTAACAGCCTATTTTATTGCTGCTGTTCTCATTTCAATTTGCAGCTTTACAATTAAGGAGAGGGACCGAGACAATCGATGTCTAGTCCCTCTCTTTTTGTAATCCTGCCAATCGCCAAAAAATGCGATTTACAGACCGTTTTTTTGGTGCCCTTTCCATTTAGCAGCTTGCTACAAGCCCTGATCCACACGATAAAGCTGCTGGTAATGAGCATTCTCTGCCATTAGCTGTTCTGGTGTTCCCTTCATTGTCAATTTGCCGTTTTCAATGAATATGACCTGATCCATAGATTGTACACTTTGGAGATGATGGGTAATCCAAATGATTGTTTTGTCCTGCAGCACTTCAAAAAAAGTGGCTAAAAGCTGCTGCTCTGTAATTGGATCAAGACCCGTTGTTGGCTCATCAAGCAACACAATTGGTGTATTTTGCAGGAGAATTCTTGCTAACGCCAGTCGATGGCGTTCCCCTCCGGAAAAACGCAGGCCTGCCTCATCAACCATTGTCTGTAGTCCTTCAGGCAGCTGCGTCACCATTTTTTTCAAGCCCACCTGCTCTAAAACCTGCCAGATTTCCTCTTCAGAAGCATGCTCATTGCCTAGTCTGATATTATTCAAAATCGTAGTACGAAACAAATACGGCTTCTGTTGAATAACACCTATCCATTGGGTAATCTGGTCGCCAAACAACGCTGTTGGAACATCTCCCAACAATACCTGCCCCGCTGTAGGAAGAAGGTCTCCCCGAATCAACGAAGCAAATGTACTCTTTCCTGAACCGCTACGTCCTAAAATAGCCAGCTTCTCGCCCCTTGGAATAGTTAGCGTCAGCTGATCAAGCACATTTTTCTCCTGCTCTGAATAAGCAAAAGTCAATTCTTTAATATTGATATCCACGGTCTCTGGCGTTAGCTCCTGTGTTCTGCTTTCTTCATGATTATCCGGCAGCTCGTTCAAACGGCGAATAGAATCTCCATAAATATTCACTTCCTGAGCAGCAGCAGGTAGCGGTGCAAACGCATCAATCAGTGGAAAAATAGTTAACACGAAAGCTGCAATCCAGTTAGCCGCTCCGCCATGATTTCCAGGAAAACGGAATGCTGTCCATGATAAGACAGCTAAAGCAATCAAACCAAACAGCAACTGTAATGTAAAATCTCTGCTTCGGTCAAACTTTTTTGTCTTTTCATCTAGTCCGCGTAATTTCCTCTCCTGTGCTTCATAGGATGCAACAAAATCTGCACCTCTTTGACTAAACATCCAATCGGAAACACCTAGAATATTATCAGTTAATGTCTTGTATAACTCATTCTTAGAAACTTTCTGTTTTTCCTGACGTGCACCATTTACTATTAACGAAAGCAGCGGCAGCAGAAAAACAATACTTCCCAGAAGCAGCAGCATAGCTAAAGCAAACCACCACGAAAATAATCCTAAACCGATAATAATAAATGTGTAAAGAATCCAGGCAATCACAGTGGGGAAAATAGTTCTCAGATACAAATTCTGCAGATGATTAATATCCTCAGAAAGTAAACCCAAAAGATCCCCTGTCTGAAAATCAGACTTTAAAAACATTGCTCTCTTTTCTAAAGTTAAATAGAGCTTCAAACGTAAATCTGAAGTCATTTTTAATACCCAGTTGTGGCTAACCAGTCGTTCAATATACCGAAAAACCGGTCTGCTGATGCCGAATGCCCGAGTTAATACAATTGGGATATATATCATTAAAATATTCTCAGGCAGTGAGGCAGCTTTACTGATTAAATAGCCGGAATTAAACATTAATGCACCAGCACTAAAAAATGTCAGAAAACCTAAAAATAATGCAGCAGCTAATAATCCTTTATACTTTTTCAAAAAAGGCTTTACCCATTTATCGTTTCGATAATCTGCTGTATTTATCGGGAGTTTATTCATCACTTTCCCCCCTCATCTCTTGTATCAACGATACATAATAACCATTTTTTTCCAGCAGTTCCGGAAGGGTCCCCCACTCAACCAGACGACCTTCATTCATCACTAAAATGAAATCCATTTCCTTCATCCAGTGGAGCCGATGAGTAGCAAAAAACACAAGATGATTTTCCATTAACGGAAGCATTTTCTCTTTTAGCTCGACTTCTGTCTCAATATCCAAATGAGCTGTCGGCTCATCAAAAATCAAAATTCGCCGCTGTGCATCCAAAAACGCCCGTGCCAGTGCAACTCGCTGAGCCTGACCGCCACTAAGCATTCGGCCGCTTTCACCGATAACAGTCTCAATGCCATTCGGCAGCTCAGCTGTCAGTTCATCCAAGCCAACCAGCTGAATCACTTTTGCAACCTGCTCATCAGTAGCCTCCGGCGTATAGAATCGAATGTTATTTGCCAGTGTATCCTGAAACACGTAGGGATTTTGTGGAATATATAAAATCTGTTTCTGCCAGCCCTGCTGTGCCATATGAGGAAGGGGTTGATTGTTAAGCAAGAAGCTTGTTTCTGATTCCGGTGTAAGAAACCCCGTCAGTAGATTAATCAACGTAGATTTCCCAGAGCCGCTGGCGCCGATGATTCCCACCTTTTGCAGTCCTTCAACAGAAAAAGAAAGCTCTTTCAGAGTCGACCGTTCCTGTTCTGGATAAGTAAAGCTAAGATTTTGAACAAAAAGCTTATCAGTTGCTGACCACTCCGGTAATGCCAGCTGCTCTGTCTGAGAAGCCTCCGGCAGCTCCAACACGCTGTGGATAGCCTGAAACGCATTTTTTCCATCCAGTGTTGCATGATAATCACCAGCAAAATCACGAATTGGCAGAAAGAATTCCGGTGCCAAAATTAGTGTTGTTAGTGCCGGGAATAGAATAATCTGCCCATTTAGCAACGCTAGACCTAGAAAAACGGCAACGACTGCTACTGATAAGGTTGTAAAAAAATCAAGCGCAAAAGTTGATAGAATCGCTATTTTCAAAGTACTCATAGTTGCTTCTCTGAAACGCTCACTAGTAGAGTAAATACTGTCAGCATACTTTTTACTTAGTCCAAACAATTTTAATGTGTCCAAACCTCTGAGCGAATCAATAAAATGATTAGAGAGCAGTTGAAAAGCCTTATACTGCTTATCCGCTTTACTTTGTGCTGCATAACCCAAAATAATCATAAATACAATAATTATCGGAAATACTATTAACAGGATAACCGCAGAACGAATATCCAGCGTAAAAAGAAACGCTAAGATAATCCAGGGAATCACCATCATATTAATCATTTTCATCAAAATCAGCTGAAAATAATTTTCAGTCTGATGAATACCTTCTAAAGCCATGGTAACAATATTTCCTGTGCCTTCTTTTTGAACAACAACTGGACCTAATCGGAAAATTTTAGTCAGCAGCTGCTCACGTAATTCTCTTGATGCCTTGTAACTAAAATTATCCAGCTGCTGATCCCTGAAAAAGGTAATAATGTGACGACCAGCGTAAAATAAAAAGAACCCCAGCAGAAACTGCCACTGCTCTTCCAATAAACCGCCGCTCCATAAGCCAGTAATCGCTTTTGCTAAATAATACGCCTGCCCAATAATAAAGACTGCCTGCAGGAAAGAAAATCCTGCAAGCAATAACATCATTCGTTTGGTTTCAGGCATCTTCATGATTGCCTTATCGATCATTCACCATACCCCGTCGCATGGAGAGGATGGGTAATTCTTTTTCTAAAAACGTAATATGTCCAAGCCGTGTACCCCAGTACAAATGGTAAAATCGTTAGAGAAATCCAGCTCATAATTTTTAGTGTATAGGGACTGCTGGAAGCCGACTCGATTAGTAAATCGTTAGCAGAGCCTAAAGAGCTGATCATTACTCGTGGGAATAACCCGCTAAACAGCAACGCTACCAATAAAACCAAGGTTAGACCACTTGCAACAAATGCCAGCATTTCTTTTTTCTTAAACACACTAATATTGGCAATCACAGTCAAGCCGACAATTCCAACCAATAAAAGGAGGGTTGTCATAAAGTGCAGTTCAAAGAAATCGGTTTTGAAATACAATAGGACAGCAAAAACAACTAGTCCCACATAAAGAATCCAATATAGAAATTCGGCGTAATTTTTCGCCCGTTCTCTGACTGGGCCGTCTGTTTTTAATGCGATATAGTTTAGCCCGTGCAGGTAGCACAACAGGGTAAGAGCCACTCCGCCGACTAGTGAAAACAGATTAATATAGTCTGTAAAGCCCGCTGACATATTCCCTGCTTCATCGATTGGCATCCCTTGAATCATACTGATAAATAAAACACCAAAGAAAAATGGGACTAAAAAGCTGCAGATTGTCAGGGTCCAGTTCCAAATATTTCTTTTAGGTCCTTCAGGCATACGATGACGAAATTCAAAGGAAACACCACGGATAATCAATCCCACTAAAATAATAAACAAAATTAGATAGTAGCCGCTAAACAATGAAGCGTACCAATAAGGAAAGGAAGCAAACATTGCGCCTCCCGCTGTCAACAGCCAGACCTCATTGCCATCCCAAACCGGTCCAATACTTTCAACAACCTGATCTTTTTCATGATCGTCATGCGTCAAAGTCTGAACTGCCATACCTACACCAAAATCAAAGCCTTCTAAAAAGAAAAAGCCTGAAAATAAGACACCAATTAATACATACCATAATAACTGCAGATTACTCATTTACTGAAAACCTCCCTGTCAAAAGGATCTGAAGAGGCTGTTTGCTGTGCCAGCATTTTTTCTTCATAATCAGGTCCCTTTTTCAATTCTCTTGTAATCAGATAAATCATAACTGTTGCCAGACCTGCAAATAGAATAAAATAGATAATATTCGAAATTAAAAGCGAAGTCACTGATACATTAGGAGATACGCTGTCTTCAATTCTGAATAACCCGTAAACTGTCCAAGGATAGCGTCCCAGCTCTGTGATCAGCCAGCCAGCTGTATTAGCTAAAAATGGTGCAAACGTACATAACCCCATAATCCAAAGCATCCAGCGTTTTTCATAAAGAGAAGGTTTCTTCTTACGCGTAAAGAATAACCCTAGCACCGCAACCAGCAGCATCAGCATGCCAAAACCAGCCATTACACGGAAGCTCCAGAATAAAGTGTTGACTGGCGGATAATAATTATCTTCGCCATACTTTTCAATCAGTTCTTTGTTAACTGTGTCCATCCCGTCTACAGCACCGGAAGGTTTATTATAAGATAAAATACTCAGCATATAAGGAATTTGAATACCAAAAACCTGCTTATGCTTCGCTTCATCCGCCCAGCCAATCAAGGTCCAGGCAGCTGGATCGCCAGAATCTTCATAAGCTCCTTCCATCGCCGCAAATTTCATCGGTTGATCGTCAATCAATGCTTTCATCTGAGCATCACCAGCACCTAAAACAAGGATTGAGCCGACTAAAGTAACCACTAAGCCTAAACGCATGGAACGTTTATGAAACTCTGTATCCCGCTTTTTCAAAATTTGAAAAGCCGCTAGTCCGGCAACAATCATTCCACCCATGGTAATCGCTCCGGCGATTACGTGAGCAAATTCGTACCAGACTTGATGATTCGTCAGCAAAGCTCCGAAATCAGTCATTTCTGCCCGACCATTACGCAGCGTGTAGCCTACCGGATGCTGCATAAAGCTGTTAGCAGCCAGAATCCAAAACGCGGAGAGCATTGAAGCTCCTGTCACCAGCCACATGAACAGCAAGTGAACCTTTGGTTTGACGCGATCCCAAGTAAAAATCCACAAACCTAAAAAAGTTGACTCCATAAAAAAAGCCAGCAGTGCTTCCACAGCCAACGGTGCTCCGAAAATATCCCCAACAAAGCGAGAATAATCAGACCAGTTCATCCCAAACTGAAACTCCTGAATAATTCCGGTCACAACCCCTACTGCGAAGCTTAGAAGGAAAATATTCCCCCAAAATTTTGCCATCTTCCGATAGCGCTCATCCTTTTTCCAAACGTACATCGATTCCATGATTGCTACAACCAAGGCAACACCGATGGAAAACGGTACGAAGAAAAAGTGAAATACCGTTGTCATTCCAAACTGGAATCTTGCCAACGTAACAATATCCATAAAACACCCTCCTTGTTCTCTGCTTTTTCTTCATATAAGAAAAAGCACTATAAAATAATAATTATTATGATGTCCTTTTGAGTATACTCCTTTATTGCAAAAGTACCAAGACTTTCGAAATGGAAAAATGAAAAAAAACGAATTTTTCAGAGTATTCTAATTATTAGGAAAAATAAATCATTGCTTTACGATAAAAAACCAGATTTTTTCTCTCTATAAATCAGCAGCTTACTCCAATTTAAAAAAAGCCTTATCGGTTGATCCCCGATAAGGCTTTTTCTACTAACTATATTTTCAGATTAGTTATTTAACAGTGGGACGAGTAGACACTGATCTCAATCTTGAAAACCAGCCTACAGCTCGGCGAACCGTTGGCATATCTTTCCCGTAATTGGCTTTATAGATTGTATTCAAAATACCCTTTTCATCTGGGTGAGCAATTCCTGTAATCCCTTTACCGTCAAAGTAATAAGTTGTTGAATCACCTTCCACCTCGAAGAAACAAGGTGTGTCAAACAGGGCGTCCTCTACAACTCCGCCTGTTTTTAAGAACAATGCTACTTCATCGTTTCTACGATTAAGCAAACCTTGTAGAAATTCACCATCTGCATAAACATATTTTTTCATTTCGTTTGCTGCAGCCTGCCATTGCCTGCTGTTTAGATAAACCAACAGCTGAGAACCCACAAGAATCGCCTCACCTAAGTTAAAGTGAAAGCTCACTAAAGCATCAAACTGTCCCTGTGTTAATTGAACCTCTACGTAGTTGAAAATACCAGATGCATGTGATTTGATATCTTCATCTAGAAAAGCATTCGCCTGACTTTCTGAAATAGTCATTCCTGGATAAACACCTTTCGTATGTCCATACCCGATTGTCCACTTACCTACAGAATCCTGATAGGCAGTCAAACGAAGACCTTCCCATTTTTTAATTAGATTTCTTCCATCTTGAGAAATCTTCATATTTTCATTTGCCATTCTTCCACCTCCTCAGTAGTATTATTTTACAAGCGGACGTGTGGATACACTACGTAGTCTTGAGAACCAGCCCACTGCTCGGCGAACCGTTGGCATATCTTTCCCGTAATTTGCTTTGTAGATTGTATTCAAAATACCTTTTTCATCTGGATGGGCAATCCCCGTAATTCCTTTACCGTCAAAATAATAAATTGTTGAATCTCCTTCTACTTCAAAAAAACATTTCATAATTATTTTCCTCCTTAATAATTTTAATAAATAGTTGTTTGTTTTATAGAAATATCAGCGCTGTCATCTCTATAAGTTAATTATATTCTAAAATGAGCAATACAAACTTTCATAAAACTCCCACTTTTCTTTCCAAATATAAAGTATATACTGTTTTTCCACTTATTTTACAAGCGGACGCGTCGATACACTGCGCAATCTTGAGAACCAGCCCACTGCTCGATGAACTGTCGGCATATCTTTGCCGTAATTGGCTTTATAGATTGTATTCAAAATACCCTTTTCATCTGGATGAGCAATCCCTGTAATCCCTTTACCATCAAAATAGTAAGTCGTGGAATCCCCCTCTACTTCAAAGAAGCACGGGGTATCGAAAAGTGACTCTGAAGGCGATGGTGCAGACTCCGTTTCATAATTAGGACGAATAACACCCCAGACACCATCCATATTATGAAGAACTCTAGCTGCCGGGCTTCCAAATTCTAAACTTGAGTTATGCCAGTTCTGATCTACAGAAACAAAAGTTCCATCTCCTTGCCCATCCTCTACAGCAATTGCTGTATGTCCATATTGAGCATATATGCCCAGTCCCCAAATAAGGACATCCCCCTTTTTGATACTCGCAGCATTGGTTACCCGAATTCGCTGAAAGCCGGCTGGGATAGCCTGTGTTGTTAAATGAATCGCATTGCCGCTGGGCCACCAGTCAAAGTATTTTTTCATGACATGAATCGTCAAGTCCATACACTGTGAGCCATAAGCATTGTCCATATCGATACGCTGACCGACAAGGCTGTTTACATAAGTTGCTACACTACTTGCTTTTACCATATTCTTACTCCTTTTCTACCATTCGAATGTTTGTTTATTTAGGATATCCTATGTAAGAATTATAACCAGAATATGTAAGCAAAAACTGTCAAATAACTGTTAAATTCCTCCCATAATCATGAGTTTTTGCTAAAGAGTATAATTTTAGCATGAACATGAATGTCAGCTATGACTAGTTAATTCAAAAGGTATTTTCTCGTGCACAAATTATTACGGAGCGTTTCCGTGTATCCAACAAATGAATCATATACTGGATCAACTACAGGTAAAAACGCTGAATGCTCTTTGGTATGGAACGACTCAAGAATAGAAACACTATGGAAGATTGCAACGTTATTGAAAATTGTTATTGAAGGATTCCACGGACTTGAATACTCACACCTGTTAATATCAAATATCACCCTTACTTAAACGACAATTGAAGCTAGCTGTCCAGCTACGAATAGACTTTGTAAAGCCTGTCTCTGGGATTACTCGAGGCAAAGCATAATGAACTATTGGCTTAGCTACCCAGATTATTCGCTTTGTTTCCTTTCTTCAAATAAAAGAACTTAAAACAACGGTGTACCAACCTCTAAAAGTTAGATTTTCAGGTCTAACTTTTGGAGGTTGGTACACAACGGCAGGGAGTTCCTGCATTTGTTTTAAGCTCAACAAGTTTATTCAGTTTTTTGTCCTACAACACAAATTGTCATATAACTAGTTTTTCAAAAACTATTCTTTTACTGTGCTTATTAATATGATTAAATCCATTTCAATCTGCTGATTTCATCAATCGTAAGCCCAAACTTATCAGTGTTGTTAGTAAGCACAGCTCCAAGGCTGCCTATTTCTGTACCTTTCCGTACCAAAACATCGATTCCTGCTGGGGTTACAAGAGAGGCATCAAATCTAATCACCAGAATATTGTCCGTCAAGCCAATCACTCGCCATTTACTAGTCAGAATTTTTAAAACTCCTTTGCCTCGCCAAACGAATAACTCTTCTCTAAACGTATCTATACCAGTGATTTTTCTTATTTTCCCAGTATTCGTTTGATATGTAACTATATCCAATAGTTTAAGTGGATGGCGATTGAGTATTTTATAGCTGATACTTGGCACCTGACGTTTTCCAGAAAGCCACATAGGAAAAGTTGACCCTTTAATCAACCATTGACCTTCTAATTGAGTTATGCTATTTTCCGTAACAATCCCCGCCTTTCCAAGTTAAGCTCAACTCTATTTTCCAGTTAAGCCGTTTTATATAAGATGATGCTTGATCATACTATCAATGGAGGCTAAAATAATACCTTCATTATCTGCAATCGGCTGCCAGTCTAAACCCCTTTTTGCTTTGTCGTTACTGACATTACGGCTCATTCCCAAAAGGAGTGCCCCTTCTTTAGCTTGTCTGCTGAACAACGAAGAAATACGGATAATTCCATTAGGTAATATTTTTGAGGGGACTTTTCCGGCAGCTTCGGGTCGCTTTTTCTTGATTATTGATGCTATTTCAGTTATTGATATTTGACCTTTAGCAGAAGCAATAAATCGCTATCCATTCGCCTTTTCACTGGTCATTGCCCGAATATGCAAATCAGCAACATCTCGGACATCTACAATATTTAAAGGTATATTTGGTATTCTTTTGCTTGATCCATTTAATAAACCTTGTAAAATTTCAAAGCTTCCTGAAATATGAGCACTTAAAGATGGACCAAATATAGCTACTGGATTAATTGCTGCAAATTCCAATGAGCCTCCTTCATTTTTGATGAAATCCCAAGCAGACTGCTCAGCTAGAAGCTTAGATTTTTCGTAAATAGATAATCCTTTTTCGTCTACCTTAGTCCAATCTTTTTCAGTTGTTGGAATTGATGCATCTTCATTACTAAATCCTACGGATCCAAAATTGGATGTCATTACAACACGCTTTACCCCTGAATTCCGAGCTGCCCTTAATACTCTACTAATCCCCTCAACCGCTGGACGGATTGCTTCTTCTTCATTTTTTGGTCTAGTAAAGAAAACTGGTGAAGCAACACTCAGAACATAGTCGCAGTCTGTTATAGCCGTCTCCCAATTGTCATCCTTGGATAAATCAGCCTCAAAAAACTGAAGCTGTTCAACTGATGTTGTACCGTTTTCTTTAAGCATTTCAATAATTTTTTCCTTGCTATTGATTGAACGCACGGTAGTTCTCACATTATACCCTTTTTGCAGCAATTGAACTATTATTTAGATTCCAAGAAATCCTGTACCACCTGTTACTAAAACATTATTCTGCATCTTTTTTCCCTCCGCTAATCATAAAATTGAATCTATCATTCATTTGATGAATTATCATCATAGAACCTAAAGTACTGTTTAGGTCAAGAGTTTTGATTAACTTTTTTGAGGAGAGAAACAATGACTTATTCTATTAAAGAGGTCTCAGAGCTATTTAGCTTGTCGATTCCTACAATTCATTTTTATGACAAACAAGGGCTGCTGCCATTTGTTTCAAAAAATTCGTCTGGACACCGTGCTCTTACTGAGTCTGATTTGTACTTAATGCAACCCATTTGCTGTCTAAAAAATACGGGCATGCCAATCAAAGATATCCGAGCCTTTATTGATTGTGTTCTTAAAGGACCTGATACAATTGCTGCCCGCAAAGAATTACTTTCTACCCATAAAAGTAACGTATTAGCACAAATTCAGGAATTAAATGAGAATCTAAAAGAAATAGAAATAGAAATTGATACCTACAGTTCTACAGATGCTGTAAAAATCATTAATCTACAACGAAATTTTGCTTCTGCTGAAAAGGACGCGTATCACCTGCCAAATCCTTATACAAAAGTAACTCAGGGTTAAATTAGAAAAAAGAGTGATGACCTCAATCAGTCATCACTCTTTTTTCAATCCAACGATAACGAAACTATTTTTTTATTTATCTTCTCCCAGCGCTGCTTTTAAAGCTTGTGCCAAGGCGCTTTCTCCTGGTTCTTCTTTTTGAGAATACTTTTTCATCAGTTGGCGTTCTTCATGTTTAGTAATTTTTTTATTGCGCTGCTTTTTATCTGGAATCTTTTCACTTATGGAGCAAGTATTGCATTTGAAATAAGAGCCGTTCTTACCATCAATAATCACCATTTTCTTGTGGCATTGAGGACAACGGTGATTGGATACCTTGGGATCCTTTCTTCTTCTGTAGCTGCACTCCTGATTTGAACAAACATAAATTTTTCCATCACGAGTATTTTTTTCACGCAAGTTTTCACCACAGTCCGGACACTTTTTTTGTGTCAGGGAAAAATCCTGGTAGCGGCTTTCGCTTTTCTTGATTTCACTTACCAAACGGCTGGTATCCTGTTCAATCTCTTTCAAAAATTCCTTGCTGTTTTTCTTACCATGAGCAATTTGCTCCAATGTTTTTTCCCATTTCTCAGTTAGCTCAGGTGTCACCAGAGATGGATTCACCAACTGAAGCAGCTGCTTCCCTTTAGGAGAAACCAGCAAACCTTGTGTTGTTCTTTCCATCAATTCTGATTTAATCAGCTTTTCAATAATCTCAGCTCTAGTTGCAGGAGTGCCAAGGCTATGTTTTTCCATTGCTCCCAGCAGTGTTCCTTCATTAAGTGGTTTAGGGGGAGTCGTCATTTCCTTATTAATTGAAAAATTCGGCTGAATACTCATTCCAGTTTTCCAATCCGCTGTTGGGGCAGCAGCGGCTTCTTTTTCTTTTTTCCAACCAGCAACCTCTACTTTATTCTGTCTAAAAACAAAATTTTCCTTGCCGAAAGAAACGGTAATTTTTCGCTGATTTACTTTATGAGGCTGGGCAAAGATTCCTAGAAAACGTTCAACAATCATTAAATAAATTTTTTGTTCGTCATTGCTCAATTTTTCAAAGCGAGGACGCTGTTCAGTAGGAATCAAGGCATGGTGATCGCTAACCTTCTCATTATTAAATACTTTGTTCAAGACAACCTGACCATTATTTTTCAGGTATTCCTTCGCTTCTGGAAAGCTGGAGCTGATAGCCTGTAAACGTTCCTTCATTGTGTCTTTCATATCTGTTGTCAAATACTTACTGTCTGTCCGAGGATAAGATACGATTTTGTGGTATTCATACAGACTTTGTACCAGCGACAATGTTTTCTTTGCCGAGAACTGATAGCGCTGGTTGGCATCCCGCTGAATTTCAGTCAAATCGTAAGGTAATGGAGCAGCTTCTGTTTTCATCTTATCCTGTATATCTGAAACCTTTCCATTATTCTTACTTAGCTCTTTCACAAAAGCTTCTACCTCGCTGCGTTCTTTAAACGCAAATTGATTTTTTTGAACCAAGCGTCCTTTTTCTTTATGATAATTTAAATCTACACTAAAATAATTTTGCGGACGAAAGCCTTCAATTTTTTTCTCTTGATCTCTTACCAATGCCAATGTGGGTGTTTGCACACGACCGGCTGAAAGACTGTCCTGATATTTTACAGTGAGAGCCCGTGTCACATTCAGACCAACCAGCCAATCAGCCTTGGCCCGTGCCAGCGCAGAGTAGTAAAGGTTATCGTACTCTTTAGCTGGGCGCAGCTTTCTGAACCCATCCTTGATTGCCTTATCTGTCTGTGAAGAAATCCATAAGCGCTTCACTGGTTTTTCAAAGCGGATATATTCAAGAATCCAACGGGCAACCAGCTCGCCTTCCCGTCCAGCGTCTGTAGCAATCACTGCTTCTGTGACATCTTTGCGGCTTGCTAATTGCTTAATTGCCTTTAACTGATGTCCAGTTTTAGGCAGAGGCTTGATGCCTAAATTCTTTGGCACCATTGGCAACGTCTCCATTTGCCAAGACTGCCATTCTTTATTAATATCCTCCGGCATTTTTAATCCTAAAAGATGACCCAGTGCCCAAGTTACAATTACCGTAGGCCCTTCATAATAGCTTTTATTTTTTTGGTTTGCACCCAGCACTTTACTTAAATCTTTAGCAACACTAGGCTTCTCAGCAATAATCAGTTGTTTGTTCGCCATATATTTCACTCACTTTCCTGTTTCATCTATAATAATCTCTGAAAAATCAATTCCTACATAAAGCACAGCAAGATGCTTTTTTAGCCGAGTGTCTCGGGTATTTATTAGCATTTATTGCTTTAATCATCGACCAAAGAAAATAACATGAATTCCTAGTCTTTTACAGTATTAATATAGTTTTTCTCTTAATTAAAAAATTCAATGCCTTTATTCTACCACATTCTTCTCTCTCTTTGCTTTTTACTTAAGTCTTTCTTATTGAAATATAAAGTCAAAAACTACATACTTACTAATTGTAAGTGTAAAATTCAAAATAAAGGAGTTCTTATGATAGCAATCGAATTTTTTCATGATGTCATCTGTAGCTTTTGTTTTCCTGTGTCTTACCGAATGAGACAAATTCAAAAACTGTTGCCTGAAGTCCAAATTGTTCACCGTTCATTTCCACTAGCAAAAGAACCACAGGATCTAGCACAAATGTTTGGCAGTAGAGAACAAGCCAAATCGGAAATTCTTTCTCACTGGGTACATGCCAATCAAAATGATGAGCTTCACCGGTTTAATATTAAAGGAATGAAAAAAACAGATTTTTTATTTCCAACTTCAATGAATGGCTTGCTTGCTGCAAAAGCCGCTGGCGTTGTTGCAGGAGAAGCCGGTTACTGGGATATCTTTGTTGCTCTTCAAGAGGAGCTATTTGTCAAAAACCAAAATATCGAAGATTTGGCTGTCATTGAACGCCTAATCAAATCATCTTCAATCGACTTCACAAAGTGGCAGGAAGCCTTTGATTCACCAGAAACCCTGGCCTTGGTTGAAGCTGACTTTCATTTGGCTGATACCTACCAGCTGACAGGTGTCCCGGCATTAATTGTAAATGGAAAATATTTGATTAACGGGGCTCAGCCTCTGGAACAGATTATTCAAGCACTTCAGACAATTAAAGAAAAAGAGGCGCCCGTGATTGAAATTCTTGAACCAATAGACGCAAACAACAGGGCTTGTACAATAGAAAACGGGAAATGAGTATGTAACGATTAAAAGCAATTCTGCTATAGAAAATATGGCATAATCTGCCGGATTTAGTCATTTATTCCACGTGTAGCTTTT
This sequence comes from Enterococcus sp. LJL128, assembly GCF_056924295.1. NCBI lineage: Bacteria > Bacillati > Bacillota > Bacilli > Lactobacillales > Enterococcaceae > Enterococcus > Enterococcus sp. LJL128. Next base: position 346,745 of record NZ_JBXPBP010000001.1, read on the forward strand.
AATAAAGCAATTAAAAAAATAAGCTGCATATCTAAAATAGTTTTCCTATTTTAGATATGCAGCTTATTTCTAAATACGTCTATCTTACCTAATTAAACTACTTTTTTTGCTGTTAGTTGGCAACACTTCTTTTGCAGCACTTGGCTTTGCCGCATTGGTCGCCAGCTTCATAGAGATCCTTGCCGCTTTCAAAATTTACCGGCTGATCATCCTGCAGCAGGGCAAGTCCCATATACTGCTGTAAATCATCATCGCACTCTTCACACCAGCGCTCATCCCCATCATTCCAAAAGGCTGAAAGATAGTTAGGCTTTGCATTTGTATATGTATATTTTGAGGAAATTTCCTGCCACTTTTCTATGTAATATGCAGCTGCTTCGTCCAAACAGTCAAACGTCTTCTCTTCAATGATGTCATCCCGCCACTCTTCAAAAAACCACCATGGTTCATTATCACCATACATTAAAATTACTTGATACACTCTTTTCACCTCTTCAATTCATACAAATGCTATTGTAGTCAGTTCCAGATAAAGATGCAAGCAATTGAGCTTAAAAAGAACATCCGTTATCTTATTTTAACATAAAAGCTGGTCTAGCTATTAGAAAGATGCCTCTGATAAATCAATCAAAGGCATCCCATACTTTTAAACATATTGAAGAACTTCTGCGTCTTTATATGCCTGATCAATCAGACCGCCGCCAAGGCATTCCATGCCATCATAAAATACGACTGCTTGCCCTGGTGTTACTGCACGGACTGGTTCATCAAAAATGACTTCGGCCCGATCATCAGCTAAAAGCTTAACAGTCACGGGAACATCCTGCTGACGATAACGGAACTTTGCTGTACAGCGGAATTCCTTTACTCTTTCTTCATTTGTCGTAAAATGAATTTGGCTGGCATCCAGACGTGTAGCATAGAGTGTCGGATGATGGAAGCCTTGACCAACATAAAGAGTATTTGTTTCCAACTCCTTGCCAATCACAAACCAAGGTTCTTGCGATTGACCGCCTCCTCCAATTCCAAGTCCTTGCCGCTGACCAATTGTATAATACATTAATCCGTCATGCTGACCTTTCACTTCACCATCTTCAGTGACCATATTGCCGCGCTTAGCTGGTAAATAATTACTTAAGAATTCCTTGAAATTCTTTTCTCCGATAAAGCAAACACCAGTTGAATCCTTCTTCTTTGCAGTTGCTAAACCTGCTTCTTCTGCAATACGACGGACTTCTGATTTTTCCATGCTGCCTAACGGAAACATAGTTTTAGCTAACTGTTCTTGTGACAGCTGACTTAGAAAATATGTTTGATCCTTATTATTATCTACACCTCTCAGCATATGGACGGTTCCGTCTTCATCACGTGCTACTTGTGCATAGTGTCCTGTAGCCACATAATCTGCACCTAACTGCATAGCATAGTCTAAAAAGGCTTTAAATTTGATTTCTTTATTACACATGACATCGGGATTCGGTGTTCTGCCAAGTCGATATTCTGCTAAAAAATATTCAAACACACGATCCCAATATTCCTTTTCAAAATTCACCGAATAGTAGGGAATACCAATTTGATCGGCTACCTTAGCAACATCCTTATAGTCCTCTGTCGCTGTACAGACACCATTTTCATCGGTGTCATCCCAATTTTTCATAAAGATGCCTACAACATCATAGCCCTGCTCCTTTAAAAGCAATGCTGTAACCGACGAGTCAACCCCGCCGCTCATTCCGACGACAACACGTATCTTGCTGTTTGTCATTCTCTCACCATCATTCTTATAGATTCTGAAACATCCACGATTTGAAGGTCGCTGTTTTCCAGTGCTTTCCATTATACTAGGAATTCATGAGATGTAAAGATGTTCGCAAAATTATAAAAAAACCTAAATAATTATTGCCAATAAATACTGTTCCCCCGACAGGCATGGTCGCAGCTGCTGCCGTTCAATTAACTAATCACTTGCTGCAGCCATGCTTGATAAAAAGCCAGCTGCTTCTCTGTATGGAAAAAATGCTCACTGTCTTCCATAATCGTTAAACCAACTGTAAATCGGCTGGAAAAATCCTTTATCACTGACATATCTGTTAAGTTATCAAGGGTACCGTATAAAACAGCAGTTGGTATATCCCACATTACAATAGGGTGTGCCTTAACATAAGTATAGTACGCCCAATAGAGAGTCTTGAAGGGTGTGGCTATAACCTGCTGCTTTTGCAGCTGTTCAGGATTAACTCCCGCCCAAAGCATCATCTTTTCAATAAGCTGACCCATATCTAAAATGGGGGATAGAAATAAGGTCTGCTTTAGCTTTTCATCAGAAAAAGCTAGTAAGCTAAAATAGGCGCCAATACTATTGGCAAACAAATAAATGTCTTTTGCCTGTTTTTTTGCATAGACCATTACTTGTTCAAGCTCTTCAATATATATTTGAGCATTTTGAGGTTCTGCACCTATTCTTTCTCCATGAACAGGTAAATCGAAGCTGAGCACCTGAAACCCCTTCTTCACTGCTTCTTCAGCCAGCAGTGCAATAACTTTGTCTTCTTTGTTAGACTGATCGCCATGAACCGCAATGTATAATCGGTCTGATTGCTTTCCCCATAAAAGTGCTGGAATATGTTGGATTTTAATGTATTCTTTTTGCATGTTCTTCCTCTGTTTCTTTCAATTATTCTTTTACTTCCTGCTATTAATAAAATCAAGTTCTTTTTTCATTTAAAAATAGCTTTTCATTAGTCGATTGACCCACTCCGGAACAATTGCCTCATCTTTACAATCATACATGGGATAATATGGTTTAATGTCTAAAACCGGCGTGCCGTCAATTGCATCCAGCCCTTTCACTGTTAACGTAGTTTCCGAAACAGAAACTACCTCTACTGCTGTAATCCCGATTTGGTTTGGGCGATCCTTTCCTCTTTGGGAAAAAATTCCTACTAAAGGCATATCTTCCCTGTTCTGCGGCTTTCTTTGCAAATGATTTTTTTCATCAAAATGTGCTTGATTCAGATAATAGAGTATCAGAACATGAGAAAATTCTGATAAGTCTTTCAATCCACCAAAATAATTTGATTTTAGAATAACCTTGGATAGGTCTGTTCCCCATGAGTTATCCTTACGCTGGCTTATTTGATTATCTACAATTCCAATTGCTTAGACTTCAATAGGCATAGACACTCTCCTTTTTTCAACAGCCGTCTCTTCTTTTACAAATGACTGACAACTATTCTCTTTTCTCATTTTAGCATAAAGAGAACTTTCTTATAGCAGTAGTTTCACTTTTTGGGGAAACTAAACGCAGGGATATCATCATTTGCATTCATAGCAAATTTTAATCGTAACGATACAAGAACGGTTGACTGAAAGTATTAATCATGGAGAATAAGGAACGCAATCGTAATAGCACCTATTCTTTAGGCTATACTTTTTCTTGCTGCTTCGAAACTTTCAATAAAAATGCAGCTTATTTCAAAAAATCACTTCTACTTCTTCTTTTGTTCAGTTTTAAAACAAAAAAACGTGAGTGAGATATAACTCAAAGAGTTATGTTTCACTCACATGAAATTCGAATAAACAGTAATGCAGGAGCGCTTGTCAGATTTTAAACTGCGATGAGTAACCGCAGGAGTTGCCCGCTCCCATACAACTTAGACCTTCTATCTTGACTCCATTATAAAATTATCAGTCACTTAAATTTTTAAACTAATAATTCGTAAAGTCCAGCAACAACCCTGTCTGCCTCTGGAAGATTCTCTTTTGTTCCGATTCCAACTACATACATTCCTGCCGCTTTTCCAGCCTGAACTCCTGCTTCGGCGTCCTCAAAAACAGTACACACTGACGAATCTAATCCTAGTGCTTCTGCTGCCTTTAAAAAAACCTCTGGATCAGGCTTAGCCTTGGATACTTGATTACCATCAATAATTGCATCAAAAAGATCATAAATGTCTAAATTCTTTAGAATTAAAACTGCATTCTTACTGGCAGACCCTAAAGAAATCTTAATTCCGGCTTTTTTAAGCTGCAGGATGTATTCCTTTGCCCCTTTTAAAAGCTCATTTGTTTTCATATCTTTAATATAATCCAGATACCACTCATTTTTCAGTTCTCTGTACTTTTCCTGCTCTTCCTCAGTTAAATTAATACCGCCAATCTCCAAAAGAATTTCCAGTGAACGCACTCGGCTGACACCTTTCAATCGTTCATTTTGCTCTTCAGTAAAATCGAATCCTAGCTGATTTGCCAGCTTTTTCCAAGCCAGATAATGATACTTTGCAGTATCCACAATTACACCATCCAGATCAAATATTGCACCTTTCATCGTTTCCATATTTTACTTCCGTCCTTTCCTGCTTCCACTTGATAAATTCCGTCATTTCTACAAACTTTAAAGCTTAGCTTTGTCCATTTTTTTGGTAGCTTGGGGTTTGCTGAAAGCTTGCCGTTTTCTACCTTCAATCCGCCAAAGCCAAGAACTGCAGCCATCCAAGCGCCACCGTTCGCTGCCGGATGGGTTCCACCAATATAAATGGTTCCAGCAAATTGTTTCGTCTGTCCCGTTAAATCAACGGAGGCAGTCTTCATGAAGTACGGATATGCCCACTCAGGATCGCCAACATCACAGGCAAGCAAGGCATAAATACAGTGACTTAAAGAAGAACCATGCTCTGTTCGTGGTTCATAGTAGGTCCAGTTGGCTTTTTTTACTTCTTTTGAATAATCCTCTTTAAATAAGTTCAGCATCAACACGACATCTGCCTGCTTGATGATTTGTGTATCTGAAGCCACACCATAGGCACCGCCCCAGTATTCTTTCGGGTCGATTAGCCGCGAGCGAACCTCATCCACAGTTGTATCCTCCAGCTTAAAGTAGTCGTCAAACTGCTCAATAACACCGGTTTCTTCATCAGGTTCCGGAATATATAAAGCGACTTTCATTTTTTTTAGATTTAGAATTTCTTCCTCGTAATTCAGCTTTTCAATAAGCGCTCGGTAAAAATCCGGTTTTTCACTAATAATTTCCAGTGTTTTTAGTGCAATATCCAGTGTGTAAGACGCTATTTTATTTGTATACACATTATTATAAACACGTTCATGGTATTCATCCGGACCAATTACATCAATCAACTCAAACTGTTCTTTCTCAGAACGATAATAGGAATAGGAATAATAAAAACGGGCACATTCAAGAATGACTTCAGCTCCTCCATCGAATAAAATCTCCTGATCACCAGTCATTAAATAGGTTTGCCAAATACCGTAGGCAACATCGCCGCTAATATGAATTTGCTTATCACGGAAGTAGGTCCGCATTGGTCGTTTAGTGAACACATCTGTAACATTGTAGTCTGAACAAGCATCCTGTCCATTTTCCTGGCTTTCCCAGGCATAGAAAGCACCTTTAAAGCCATATTCAGCTGCTTTTGCTCTGGCCCCATCCAATGTGCGAATTCGATAATCCATCAAGCTTTTTGCTACATCAGGTGCTGTATGCAGGAAAAAAGGCAGCATAAACATCTCTGTATCCCAGAAAACAGCTCCTTTATACGTCTGACCTGACAGCCCCCGAGCCGGTATTGATACTGGTTGTCCTTTTCTAGGGGCGATACTTAGCAGCTGATAAATACTGTAACGTAATGCCAGCTGAGCTTCTTCATCCCCTTCAATTTCAACATCTGATACATACCAATAGTTTTTCCACTGTTCCTCATGCTGTTCTTTCAAGACTTCATAGCCGATATTGTTCGCCTTCCGGCTGCTCTCAAGTGCTGTTTCGACAGGATTCTCTGTATCCTTTGATGTGTAAACCGCAATTGTTTTAGTCAAAGTATATGTTTTCCCCGCTTCAGCGGTAAATGTAAATTTATGAAAAACACCGGCTTCTGAATCAATCAGCTGCGGCTGTATATCTTCGTCAAAAGCAGCTGTTTCAGCTGTGACTACGGTCTCTCCTAATTCACTGGTTACAGCAGATAAACCAATGACGCTTGTCTCTTTATGAACGGTAAAATCCGTTAAATGAGGACCATTAATATCCCAAATCTGCTTATCAATTCCTGTTAAAAGCCGAACTTCCCCAGTTTTCTCTAAAGAAAAAGAATAGCTCATGACCAGGAGATGGACGTCGCTGCTGCTTGCGAAACGCTCACTTTCAACTGTCACTAGCCCGTTGCTTCCCTTAAAAACTGTTTTTCGCTGATGAACGGCTTTGTACATGTCTAATTGCTGAAGATGCTCTTCAACATCGCTGGTTGTTAAATCGATGTTTTCTCCATCTACTGTTAGCTTTGTAAACAATCCATTAGGCGCATTAACGGGTTCCCGCCAAGCGGTTCCCCGTTGATCGTAAATTCCAGATAGATTACAGGCAACCAGCTCTTTCTTTGTATACTCCTCCAGCGTCCCCCGATAGCCGAAATAGCCATTACCGATAAGGAATTTATTTCCAAAATCTACAGCTTTGTCCAGCTGTTTTCCAGTCTCTGAAATAATCCAGCTCATGTTTTCTCCTCCAATTTTTCTTAATTTCGACAAAAAGGAAGATTGAGAGAAAATTCTTCATCCCTGCCCAATCTCCCTAATAGTGATTCGCCTATTTTCAAGTCCAGCTACTCCTCAGGCAGGTCTCACCAGTCGAGAAAAGCTACTGACAGTTCTTTAAACTTGCCATTGTTCTGGAATCATCAACTGACTGCTTGCTTCAGCAATCGTTCTTTCCTGTCCATAGACGGTCATTGTTACTGGCTTGCCGGCAACTGTTCGAAGAGTCGCCTGTTTATCAGCAACAGCAACTTCAATGATGCTGCCGTTATATTGGATTCTAAAGGAATAGCCTGTCCACTGTACCGGCAGTATTGGGTTCAAAACCAGCTGGCTGCCGTCACTCCGAAGTCCACCAAAGCCATAGACAATATTCATCCAGGCGGCGGCAATAGATGTCGTATGAAGCCCTTCATTCGTATTGCGGTTGTAATTGTCCAAATCCATCCGAGTCGCAAAGCTGAAGAAATCAAAGGCTTCATCAAATTTGCCTAATTCAGCCGCTAATACAGAATGAATAGACGGTGACAATGAAGATTCATGAATCGTTCTAGGTTCATAGTACTCGTAGTTTACCCGCTTAGATTCTTTAGAAAACTGTTGATTGTATAAGAATTGGAACATCAAAACATCCGGCTGTTTGATCATATCATTGCGATAGATACGATCATAGGACCAGTGAGAATACAATGGAAAATCCGTCACAGGAATCTTTTGAATATCAATATGAGGCAAATCAAAAAATCCATCGTGTTGTTCGATAACACCATCTTCTCTTTCAAAGAACAGCGCTTCTTCTGCACAATGCGCCCAGTTTTCCCACTCATCCTTTGTTACGCCAGTTTTTTCCTGTACTGCCGCAAATTGCTCTGGCGCTTCTTTAAGCATTTGTTTCAGTATCTTCACTGTATACTCAAATGTCATTTTTGCCATATAGTTGGTATATGCGTTATGGTTGACCATCACCTGAAACTCATCCGGTCCCATTACACCGTAAAAACCGAATTTATTTGTCAGCTGACTCCAATCTCCCCGTGCTTCCAAAAAGCGGGAAATTTCTACCAGCATCTCTGCTCCATGACTGTATAGAAATTCTTTATCTCCTGTTAGGTGACTGTAATGCCAGATACCATATGCTACTCCTGTACTTGGCTGAAACTGTGTACTGGCATGCTGCCAAAGGTCACACGCCTCATCCCCATTCAGCGTAGCAATTGGATAACAGGCACCTTGACAATCCAATTCTTTGGCTCTGCGCTTTGCAGCCTCCAAAGTTGAATAGCGGAATTCAAGCAGGTTTTTAGCCGCCTTTGGATTGTTAAATAGATAGTAAGGTAAACAGCAGGTTTCTGTGTCCCAAAATGCATGACCGCTGTATGCTTCTCCTGTTAAACCTTTAGCCCCAATGTTGTTTGAAGCATTTTGTCCATGATAAGTCTGCTGCAGCTGGAAGATGCAAAACCGGATTCCCTGCTGGTTCTTTTCATCCCCGTCAATTCGAATATCAAAGTTATCCCAGATATTTTGCCAATAGTTTTGCTGAGCTTCTTGTCCTTTCGTATAGCCTTGAAGAGAAAGTGCTTCGACTGCGTCTGTTCCTTCCTGCCACAATTCATCTGTATCAGCAGGCTGTTTCTTAATAAGATTAGAAACAAGCTTTTCTACAATGACTTCTTGTCCTTCTTCTAAAATCAGCTGAAGCTCATATCCGATTAGCTTGTCTGATTCTATCAGTTTCTTTTCTGCTTTCTGATTACTATTCAGATGAAATCCGGAAAATATTTGCTGACCAGTAGAAATCGTTTGGCCGATAATTGCTAAATCTTCCTGCGCATTAAGCTGTCCTTTTCGTGTTTCTTTCCAGAAGGGGACTGGCTCCTGACCATGTTTTGTATTGAAATCAACTCCACTAATCAGCTGAAGATTTCCGTTAAAATTCAAAGGTTCAAACGAAATTTTTTGATAGCCGCTGCTTGAATTTTCCATATGTAGAAAGCGTTCAAATTGAACCTTTAAACGTTTTCCAGTTTTCGTTATCCAAACAAAAGATCGTGTTAAACAACCGGTTTTTAAATCGAGTACCCTAGAAAAATCTTCAAAAGTAATCGCATTCATATCCAACCGCTCACCGTCAATCATAATTCTTGTATATAACCAGTCAACCGTATTTAGCATGAAATGAGGTTTAGTAACAATTCCTTTGTAATGAGAAAGCGCCTCTTTTCGGCTGAACTCATAAATTCCATTAAAATAGCTGCCTAATAGAGTTTCCCCCGACGATCCTTCTTCAAAATAGCCGCGAACGCCCATATATTCATTTCCTAGAGAGAAAATAGACTCTGACACCTGCTCATATTCAGGATTAAAGCCATTTTCGATAATCTTCCAAGGATTAAGTTTAAAGTATTCATCTGCAATTTTTGCCATGTGCCTACACACCACCCGTTTTATTTAAAGTACGTTTTTTGAAACAGGCTGCAGAAATGTCCCAAAAAGACATTCCTTTGTTTACTGAATTTCTTACTCAGTCACTTTCGTTACAGATTGCCGGACAATCAATTCTCCAGAAAGAAAATAAAGCGATTGATTCTCTTTATCTGGCTCCTCAATAATTTCAAGCAGCTTAATTAATGCCATTTCTCCTTTTTTGACATGATCCAAACGAATAGTTGTCAATGGGGGATCATTAATTTCTGCATACTTAATATCATCGAAACCAATAACTGCTATTTTCTCTCTGTCGTATAATCCCTTCACCTTTAATGAATGAATAAAGGAAACTGCCAGAAAATCTGCAGTAACTACTACTGCGGTAAATTCAGTTAACCGGGCAGCCATCTGATCAAAATCATCTCTCGTATAAAGATGTCTGCGCTCAAAACTCAAATTACTGTTTCTCAAGGCTTTATTAAAGCCTTGATAGCGTTGCTCGATAACTCCTGTTGTATCTTCGTCAAAAGGATAGGTCAGAAACGCAAACCTTTTATGCCCATTTTCTATCAGGAAGCGGGTTGCTATAAGCCCCGCTTCAAAATCATCTGTATTGATGAACACCCGGTTATTCGAGTGCTCTGCCAGATAGCTCTCTTCATCTGTGAGATGGGTATCAACAAACACAACAGGTGCTTGAATAATTTTGTTAATCTCACTGAAGAATTCTGCGGATACACCAACAGCAATAAATCCCTCAAATTTCCAGTTTCTCTGAACAGCCTCTACGTCCTCCACTGAAGTAACATTATGAATCAAAGTAAACATACCGGCTTCCTTTGCCCGACGTTCAATTCCTTCCAGAACCTCAGTAACAAAAGGGTCGGAGAAATCAATATCTACTTTGTCTGAATAATAAAGCAGACCAATCAGCTTTGAAGAGGATTGTACCAGTGCTCTGGCATTCATATTTGGTGCATAATTATATTTTTTTATGATTTCCTCAATCAGATCAATCTTATCTTTTGAAACTCGATGGGCTTTTTTATTGATGACATTGGAAACCGTTGTAATACTTACGCCAGCCTCCTGTGCAATTTGTTTGATTGTTACCCGCATTTTCTTCACCATCTTCTTGTTTATTTACAACTATTATATCCATAAGGTAAAGAAGTATCCAATCTTTCTTTTTTTACTTCCCTGAACCGCTGGCCACACCAGCAATAAATTGCTTCTGGAAAATGATATAAACAATGATAACCGGGATGATTGAAATTGAAGTTGCCGCAAATAATCCGCCGTAGTCTGTTCCGTACTGTCCGTTGAACATTCTCAATCCGACAGAAATCAGCTGTTTCTTCTCATCATTAATCATCAGGAACGGCCATAGATAGTCTTCCCAGCTCCATAAAAACTGAAAAATTGCCAAACTTGCAATCGTGTTGCGCGACATGGGTAGAATGATTTTATGAAAGATGAAGAATTCAGATGCACCGTCTACTCTCGCCGCTTCCAGCATCTCATCAGAAATCTGAGAAATTGACTGCCGGAACAGGAAGATACCAAAACCACTGATCATTGCTGGAATAATTAGCGACTTATAGGAATCCAGCCAACCAAAATCAAGCATCATCTCATATTTAGGAATAATTGTTACTGCCCAAGGCAGCATCATCGTACTGAGTACCACACCAAAGAGCAAATTTCTTCCTCTAAAGCGATACTTAGCAAAAACAAATCCTACTAAAGCACTGGTGTAAATTGTGATTGCAGTTATCGTTACAGAGATGAACAGACTATTGAAAAACATCCGCATAAAATCAAACTTTTCCTGAACATCTATGTAGTTTTGAAAGGTATTCGGTGTAGGAAACAAACCGCCGTCTACCCGCACAATTTCCTGATTCGTAGCAAATGAGGAAAGCAGCATCCAAATGAATGGAACCACTGTTATCAATGCAAGGACTAGCAGAAGCAGATTGAACAGAATCCGTTTTATTTTCATTTGTCCAACTTCCCTTCTCCAGTGATTTTAAACATAATAATGGTTAAAATACCAATGATGACAAATAGGATGATTGCCATTGCTGAGGCTGTCCCAAAATTGTATTTTTCAAAGGCCTCGTCATAAATTAAATAAGAAATAACATAAGTGCTGGTTCCTGGTCCGCCTTTGGTCATAATCAAAACCTGAATATACGCCTGCAGATAAGTGATTAGTGAAGTAATAACTACAAACAGTGTTGTTGGACGAAGTAATGGCCAGGTAATCTGACTGAAACGCTGCCACTTATTTGCTCCATCAATATCTGCTGCTTCAAATACATCCTCCGGCAGCCCCATTAATCCGCCTAAAAAGATTACCGTAGCATAACCAAAGTCCTTCCATATTGTCATGATAATAATTGCCGGCATCGCCCATTTAGAGTTCATCAGCCAGTTAATATCCAGTTGAAAGAGTTTATTAATTAAACCAAACTGAGGATTGAACATCCACATCCAAACAAAGGAAACCGCAACTAATGGTGTGATTGTCGGCATGTAAAACATCCCTCTAAAGAATGTTTTGAAACGTGCCAATTTTGAATACAGCAGCGTTGCAAGACCTAATCCGATAATCACCCGGAACACCACTGAGAAAAATGCAAAGATAAATGTGTTGCTCATTGAGCTCCAAAACAGCTTATTCGTTAAGACATTTTTAAAATTATCCAGACCAACAAAATTATATTTATCAATCAGCGGATTCCAGTCATGAAGACTTCCGGCAAAAGCTTTATAAATCGGATAGACTAGAAAAACCGTAAAATATAGCACAAGTAAAGTAACCGTAATATTTTTCAAGCTGAAAAACGTAGGTTTAACTGATTTTTGTTCCATCATTATCCCTCCTTCATTCTTTTATTAAGTGGGGAAGGGACATGAATATCCCCATCCCCTCTAAGCTATACTTATTTTGCTTCGTCAAAGAATTCGTAACTAGATTCTAATGATGTAAAATCTGTATCCTTCATTTCAGATTCCATTTTTTCCTGTGCATCTTTAATCGCTTGTTTCATATCTTTACCATTGTATAAAACATCATCTAATGTCTGATCTGCTGTTTTTTCAACTGTTGCAGGAAATGCACCAGGCCAGATTAGACGGTCTACACGAGGAGCAATCGCATTCAATACAGGATTTTCTAAAATTTCAGAGTCATCCGCTAATGATTTCTTTGTCGGGAATGACGCTAATGCCAAAGCACCTTTTTTAGAATATTCATCATTAGCCAGACAATATCTCAGGAAGTCCTGTGCTACAGCTTGCTGTTCTTCTGACTGATTCTTGTTAATTCCTGGCGTACTTTCTCCATTGTAACGGTCATAAGCAAATGGTACATCTTCTGTTGGCGTCGGCGTTGCAAAAACACCAAAATCAATATCTGGATAGTTTGTATTCAGTTCATTTAAATACCAGCCCCACATATAAACCATTGCTGTTTGACCATTACCAAAGCTTTGTTTTGCTTCTTTCCCAAAGTCCTTTGAACCAACCTTATCTTTTTCATATAGATCAATTAGGAACTGCATGTTTTCTTCAGTTGTTTTATTATCGTAGTTTACGACCTTACCATCGTCTTTAAACAACAATGTGCCTTTTTGGTAATTCAACCCTTCATAGATTGCACTATAGTTTTCAAAGTTATAGTTAAAACCAGCCTGAGTGATTTGTCCATTTTCTGTTTTAGTCAGCTTCTTCGCGACTTCTCTAAACTGATCCCAGGTTTTTGGAATATCCGCATCGGTTAATCCAGCATCTTTCCACATTGCTTTATTATAATAGAAGTTTCCGGTATTAATTAAGCTGTCAGTATAATATACTTTTCCATCAATCACATGAGGATCAACTGATGTAAAATCAGCCTTTAAATCATCTACTGAAATATCATAAGGTGCTAAATAAGGGATTAGAATATCATGTTGTGAATTATGAATATTAAAAATTGCCGGACCATCTTTCCCTTTTAATGATAATGGCAGCTTTGTCCAATAATCTTCCCAAGGCTGGTTAACGACTTTGATTTCAACATTCGGATAGATTTTTTCATACTCTTTAGCCATCTCAATTGCTGGATCGCCCTCGTTCCAAGTCCAGTAATCAATTTTAATCGATTCGCCATCATTCACTAGCTTATTTGGATCAAATTTCACTGTTTCGCCGATTACGTCCATTCCTTTATCTTCTGTTGTGTCTTTGGTACCTGATGATGTTTGGCTTTCCTTGCCTGATGAGCATGCTGCCAAACCACCAATTAATAAAACTGAGAACAACGCTGCGATGACTTTCTTCTTCATTTGTAAGCCCTCCTATATTTTGTAGGTTTAACGTTAAACTTATACTTACAAAACAAGTTTAACGTTAAACTAAAATCTTGTCAAGCGCTTTCATTTGTTTTATTATTATTTTGTTTGTATTTTTTTTATTTGTTATTAATCGTTTGTTATTAAATCCAACGAATTTTTGCTGATTTCCAAGCTTCATAATTTTTGTAGATGTTATCGAATTTTTTTATTTTTTCGAATGATTTTTTATAACTAATTCTTTTACACACTTCAAATGCTTTAACATGTTTTTCAGCCTTTACACAAAAAAAGAATACCAGGTAAATCTTGAACTAGTTGTTGTATTGTGAGATGTATTACAGCTGATTTTTCCAGTTTTGTTTGTACTGAAGTCTTTAGTTAAATGATAGGCACAGTAATAACATAGCCATTTAAACAAGAAAAAAGACCCAAGTAATTTCTTGAGTCTTTGTCTACGAATCAATGATTCAAATCAATTAAGCTTTTTCCAGAACACCACGGCTAATCATTCCATCCATCAGGAAATAAAACTTCTCCTGACTCATTTGATGATTATCTCCATTGAAAATATTCATAGACTTTAGCCCATTTGCAGTTGTCACTGACATCTTCAATAATTTCAAATCCTTGGAAATCGTGAGTTTCAGCTTGAATCCTTCTTTACTTTGAGGGGTTGCATCCAGTGAACGAATCAGTTGGAAATTCCCAGAATTGGTTTCAGTAAACCCATTATCTCTAAGTGTGTATCGTTTTGCAGCGGGATTCACTTTATAAAATATTTCCGATCCTTGTGCTGCTGCTTTTTCTGTAAACGCCATTTATTTCACCTCTTTTGTTCAATTCATCTTTTATTATAGTGGTTGACACGAGTTTTTTCTAGTCTATTTTCATTAATTTCCTTTATTCAGTCAGTCGTTTTACTGTCTGAATCAGAATATCCATAAATTTTGCTATCTCTTCCTCTGTATTTTCATAACCGAAGCTAATCCGGATCGATTCATTAACAGCAGGATGTCCCTCACCATAAATAGCTTCCAGTACATGAGAAGGCTCAACTGTTCCAGCTGTACAAGCTGATCCTGTCGATACAGCAACGTGATTGAGGTCAAGGTGCATTAATAATAAATCATTAGGAACCCCTTTAAACCAAAGATTTAGGATATGAGAAAGTTTTTGCTCCTGCGAACCGTTTAGCTGGTAAGCAATTTCTGCTTCAGTCAGTTGCTTCAAGATCAATAATTGAAACTGTTGATTTTTCTTTTTTTGTTGCAGCTTCGCCTCAGTTGACAAACGTTCCACTGCTTTTCCCATTCCTGCAATACCAGCCAGATTTTCTGTACCAGCTCGTCTTTTTTCTTCCTGTTCCCCTCCATGCATAAAGGGGAGTAAACGGATTCCTTCTCTTTTATATAAAAAGCCAACACCTTTGGGACCATTTATTTTGTGGGCCGAAGCACTTAAAAAGTCAATTCCTATTTTCTGTAAATCAATTTCTTCTGAACCATAAGCTTGAACAGCGTCTGTATGAAAAACTGCTTGATGCTCTTTTAAAAGTTCACCGATCTCCTTAATTGGCATCAATTGACCCGTTTCGTTATTTCCATACATAATAGAAACAAGAATCGTTTCCTCATTTAACGCTTCTTCAAATGCTTCAATTGTTACCCTACCTGAGCTGTCTACAGGAAGATACGTTACATCAAAGCCCATCGTCTCCAGATATTTCATCGGCTCAAGTACCGCAGGATGTTCTACAGCAGTAGTGATGAGATGTTTCCCTTTGTCCTTCATTCTCAATGCAGTCTCAATAATCGCTGTATTATCGCTTTCTGTTCCACCACTAGTAAAGATAATCTCATGGGGTGCAGCATGAAGACTTTCCGCAATAATTTGACGAACAGCTTCCAGCTTCCGATGAGCCTCTCGACCAACACCATGGATGCTTGAAGGATTGCCGTAATTGGTGGTCATTACCTCAGTCATCTCGTTAATCACATCAGGATGCATAGGGGTTGTTGCTGCATGATCTAAATAAATGTATTTCATCGGATTCGTCCTTTCTTCATTATTACCGAGTTATTCTAACATAGAGCTTAGATTTCATCAAAGTATCCTTATTCTTCTTTTAAAAATTGCTGTTCCTTTCGATAGGAAAGAAAACTGCCGTACATAAAGACTGCGATTCCCAACCAAATAAAGCCAAATGCGGTAAATTGAGCAGTTGAATAAGGCTCGTGAAATAAGAAAACAGCAAATAAAAGCATAATTGTCGGATTAACATATTGAATAAACCCAACAATAATATAAGAAATCCGTTTAGCCGCCTCCGCAAACAACAATAGTGGAATAGCCGTTACAACACCAGCACCCATTAATAGTAGATTTGTTGAGCCGGTATAAGCCATAAATCCCTGTTTTGAAAAAAATAATAGATAAATCAGTGCAATTGGCAAAATAATTAGTGTTTCCAGTGTTAGACCTGTATACGAACTGACTTCTATCTGCTTTTTCAACAGCCCATATAGGCTAAAAGAAAAAGCCATGATGAGTGACGCATAAGGAATAACACCTGTTTGAATAGTTAGCAGCACTACCCCTGTCAAAGCCAGCAGGCAAGCGACAATTCCTATCCGATTCAGTCGTTCCTTCAAGATAACTGTTCCTAATAAAACATTAACTAACGGATTCATATAATATCCTAAGCTAGCTTCAGTCACCCGCCCCTGACTAACGGAATAGATAAAGGTGAACCAGTTGATTGAAATTAAAACCGCGGCTGCAACGATCCCTACTGTTTTCTTTTTGCTTTTTAGAACAGCCTTAACTTCTGCTAAAAATGCGGCGCCTTTTCTGGTCAGAAAAATATAGAGGCTCATAAATAAAAAAGACCAGACGATTCGGTAGCATAAAATATCCAATGCATCTACTTCTGGAAGCAGCTTCCAATACAGCGGGATAATTCCCCATAGTATATATGCTGCAAACCCTAATATAATTCCCTTTTTCTGTTCCTTCATTTTTTCTCCTCCCATCAAAACATCTATTAAAAAAATCATTATATAAATATTGAAAGCAAAAAAAATTCAAACAACTCCGTGCAGCATCCGTTTGTAAAAACCAAGAACTATTTTTTTTAGCCTTATGCTTTTTTCAGCAAACCTCTTTCACTGGTAAATGGGGTTTAAAAGAGTCTGGGACATAAAAATAAATTCCCAGACTTTTAGTATGCCTAAAACCGAATAAATGGTGGGACAGAAACAATTTATTCGGCAATAAGCTGTAATTTAGCAAAAATTTATAAGTCAATTTTCACAAATTCCTTCTTACTGCTTGAAATCAACTGTTTCTGTTCCAACCTCTTTATCTCAGCTCTAAAACTATTATTTTTTTAAGTGAAACAGCGGACTCATTGGTGTATTCTCGTGAATCCTCTTCAGCGCTTCGCCCATTAAATCAGCACAGGAAACAATGGTCAAACACTCTGGTCTACGGTCCTCTGAAACAACAACGGAATCTGTCACACACAGCTGCTTAATCGGCGAAGCATCAATCCGTTCTTTACCTCCCTGTGAAAGCAGCCCATGAGAGCCGCAAGCATACACTTCAGAAGCACCGTTTTCAGCTAAAATATCAGCTGCTGTTGTCAATGTCTCCCCAGTATTAATAATATCGTCAACCAGAATACAGATTTTATCTTGGACCTCACCAATAACATAGCCGGAACGCTTACCGTCTTCCTCATACTGATCCACAATCGCTAAAGACGCGTTCAGATATTCAGACAGACTGCGCGCCCGCTGAACCCCGCTGTTTTTTGGTGAAACCACTACAATATTTTCTCCAGTTAGTTTTTGATCTTGATAATGCTGAGCAAACAAAGGCATTGTAAAAAGATTATCTACCGGGATATCAAAGAACCCCTGAACCTGAACAGTGTGCAAATCCAATGTAAGCAGTCTGGTTGCACCAGCCTCCACAAGCATATTTGCCACCAGTTTGGCGGTTATCGGTTCTCTTGGCTTTGCTGTTCGATCCTGACGGGCGTAACCGTAATAAGGCAGTACCACATTAATTGTTTTAGCACTGGCTCTTTTCAATGCATCAATCATAATCAAAAGCTCCATCAGATGATCGTTGACAGGTGCATTTGTAGATTGAATGAGGTAAACATGGTCTCCCCGTATACTTTCTTCAATATTGATTTGAATTTCTCCGTCACTGAACTGACGAACTGTACTTTTTCCTAATTCTGTACCAATTCCAGCGGCAATCTTTTCTGCTAAGGGTTGATTGGCATTCAAACTAAAAATCCGCAGCGTTTCATCTTCATATTTCCGAACCATGATTTCCTCCATTTGTTATTTTTTCTTCGCTCATTTATTTTACCACTGATTGAGCGAAAAATCATGAAACATTGAAAACTATTGCTAAAAGTAGGAACCATTCCTATCTAACCAGCCTATTTAGTAAATAACGTTTAAGACTATTTATACTTTTGAAACTGAAATAATAGTTCTCCTTAAAAAAATCTCTGCAAAAGCTGCTCTTTCACGTTCATCAAAATTTCTGTGAACATAGAAAAGCCGAGGACTGAAATCCTCGGCATTCCTCCCTAATATTTCATTTACAGAAAACTAGGGTTATATCAGACTGGAAATTTAAAAAGATAGACTCAATTCCCAGCCTTTTAGCATAAATTTTGGGGAAATTTATGTGCATAACTACAATTAATTATAAGCAAATGCAATCAGATTGGTATCATCATTGATACATGCCTGCAGTGAGATTCGCTCGCCGCCGCCAGAACCAGTAATCATGTCCCACATGTCTGCTCCACTGCTCAGCTCTGCGCCATAATCATCGACCCGTACCATACTGCTGACTGTATAAGTCGTTGGTACTCCGGTACCATCTGTTACGATTATCTGGCTGCCGCTTCCTAAAGAAAAAACAGCATTAAAAATACCTGGGTTATGACCAATAAAATGTGTATTTAGTCCGTCGCTGCCAGACTGCACTGCCGCTCCTCCCCAAGTAGAGGCGGTTCCGTAAGGATTGCCGTCAATGATACTTTGACCGCTGCCCTGACCACCATTTTGATAGGGAATTGCCTGACCATTTATATAAATAGTCATAGGTTGATAAGCAGACGCTGAGTCATTTCCCTCAGTATTCTGCTGACTAGTTGAAGCAGCCGGTGCGGTCACAACTGCTGGTTGTTGCACAGCCTCTACCTGTTGCACGCTTTCAGGTGCAGTAATCGTAAAAGTTTTATCTGCCCAACCAATATTCCCACTGCTGTCAGCAACAGAAAAACGAATAGTTTGTGTACCGGCTTTAGATGTATCTAAATTTCCTTCTGCCCCAACTGCTGCAGAAAGATCTCCATCGTAATCATCATACGCTGTTACGCCTTCATAAATATTTACCAGTTGGCCGACACTGACCGTTACAGCATTTGCTGTAACTACTGGCGGCACAAAATCTGCACCTGTGTTACTGCTGCTCTCTGCTTCTTTCTTCGCTTTCAGCTCAGCTTTTGTGTCAATCGGCTTAGCTTCGGCTATAGAATCTGCAGTTTTGCTGCTTGTTTGATCTGTGGCAGCATCTGTACTTACTTGTGTGTGTTTTTTTTGTTCATCAGCTGATTTGTCATAGATTTCGGCAAAAGTAGTTCCTCCCGCAAAAGTTAGTAATCCTACAGCCATTGCGATTTTCATTACATTTGTTTTCATGTCGATCCCTCCAAGCTAATTGGTGAGATTTACATTTATCGATAAATTCAAATCTGCTTTTTATTAAATTTTTATGTCTTTTCAAAATTTATTGCTTTTCTATATTCTTATAATATACCTGTTAGTCTCAAACACATAACAATTCGATTGTTTTAAATTTAAAAAAATAGAAAAAAAATGGTATAATCGCTTATATAACAAGGCTATGTCAAAATGTTCTCAAACATAGGAAGATTTTGAAACGAGGAGCGAATTTATTATGGAACGATTATTATCAACAGATATGTCTCGACGTATCTTACTATTAAACCTGCTCTACGGCAGCGAGGACTGGCTAACAACTGAGAAACTCTCTAAAAAACTTCACTGTTCGACTAAAACAGTTATGATGGATTGTCGCTATATAGAAGGACGCTGGCCTGAACACCTCTCCATAGACATGTCCAAGAAATACGGTGTGAAGCTGTCTGTCTCCGCCCATCACTCGATTCATGATATCTATACAGATATCATTAAAAACTCAGATACTTTTTCTCTTTTGGAAACTGTCTTTTTTCATCCAGGAGAGTACTCGGAAAGTATCGAAAAAAGATGTTTTACCAGCAGTTCATCAATCTACAGATTATCGAAAAGAATTAATATTCCTTTGCGGGAAAGAAATATTATGATGGAGAGAAATCCGTTTATTTTTTCAGGGAAAAGCGAACGGGAAATCCGTTACTTTTTTACTTCCTATTTTGTAGAAGTTTACGGTATTCATCACTGGCCTTTTCAGTTAGATAAAGAGAAAATACTGGAACTAGTCAAGCAGATTAATGAAGACTTTCAGCTTTATCTCAGCGACATTCGTCTTATTCATATGGTGTTCTCAATCGCAGTAACCTTAACTAGAATTAATCAAGGTTTCTCTACAGAAAATGAATGGCCAACTTCTTCAGCCTTTTCCGGATTTTTAGCACAATCAAAGGTGCCTGATTATCAAGAAAAACTGGATTCAATCAATTCCTTTTCTAAAAAGGATCAAAATTACGACTGGTATAAAGATTTTTATTATACTGTTTTTTGGTGGATTTTTGGACAAGAAAAAGAAACGGACAAAGAAATAATCTCATCTGCTGCGGCCTCTTTAATAGAGGATCTTGTGAATGAACTAGATATCCCAATAGATGCGATTAGCAGTCAAAAAATCAAACAGGTCATTGAAAATATTTATTATCTCCATCAAGTGTTTCCCTATAAAAAGCACATTATTTATTCACGTTTCTTTTACTCAAGTAAGTCAATTCGCCAAAACTTTATTTTGTTCTCAAACACTATTTCTAAAACCTTAAGCCACTTGGAAAAGCGAGATCAGTTTCCTTGGAAATCCATGTATCTGAACGAAATTCTCCATGATTTTATGATGTACTGGAAAAATCTTCCTACCTACTTATACAGTAAACGCAGTCCCATTTCAATTACTGTACTTAGCGACCTTGGCAAAGAACATGCCGAAGTCTTGGGTTCCATCTTAAAATTGAATTTCTGCAATACTATTAATGTTGTCACTCAAAATACTTCGTATTTTGATTTCAATGCCCGCAAATCAACGAATAATTGTGACCTCTATGTTAGCAACCATCATATTGATTACTTTGCTAAGGATAAGATTGTCGTCGTAGAAGATATTTTATCCCCGCGAAACATTATTGAGTTGAGAAAGATCATTGAACGCAGTCAGTTGCGAGCACATAGAAATGCTAAAACTACTGCAGCGAATATGTGCTAAAGGATACGTGAAAAAATAAATGGGACGAAGCAAAAAGCTAAAAAAAGCATAGTCTCTCTCATATTGATGATTAGTTCCCAAAACGATTCATCATCAAACTAAGACAGTAAACGCAGGACATCAATTGTTCTTGCGTTCACTGTTTTTAAAAGATATCATATATCCAAACTACTTTATTTACATAAACATTTTTAGATTTATCTGTTGTTATAATTCAACCTTTGCGATGAAAATCACGAAAAAAGGTGATGATGCTAACTTAATCATCGGGGTTACACAGGTTAGCTCTATCTGCAGCTGAAATCGACGGTTAATTTTATAAAAACCAGTTGACAAGCTTATAGCTATACGTTATCCTGTATCTTGTGTTATGTAAATGCCGCCTTAGCTCAGTTGGTAGAGCACCACCATGGTAAGGTGGGGGTCGACGGTTCGAGCCCGTCAGGTGGCTTTCTAATAAACGCTGAGACGATTATTTTTTAATCGCTTCGTCGTTTTTTTATTTATGTATTTTTTCCCTTTCTAATCTTTAATTATCTCCATATAATTTGAAATTTTTGATTTCAAAAAATTCAGAGAATGTTGTGCTTAAATAAATAAAATGAGGAACAACTCTTGAGAAGCAATCCTTGTTACTTTTACGGATGAAATGTTTTCATTAGGCGAGCCTGTTGCAACAGAAGATATTGTAATTGAGTAGACTATTTTAAAGAAATTTATAAATAAGAAAGCTTTCTGGCTTTTTTATTTTGTTCAACGAAGTAGGAATAGCTGAAATCAAAAGTAAGCTTCAGTTCTTCCATCTATTCCCTTCCTCACTTATTTCCCCTAATTCAAAAGCAGAACAGCTGGAAGCTACTCTGCTTTTGATTCTATTCACCTTACAATAATTTTCATTTTATTCAATCTAACCTCAATTATCTCTATCAAACATTCATGCACTACTTATTCATTCTTCCTCAATGAATTGGTGTATCTCTTGCGCTAGCTGTTCAGCATTCGTGCCTATGGCAGGATGTCCACCTTCATCGAAAAGAACAATTTTTGCTTGTGGAATGTCTTTCTGAATGTTTTTATACTCCTGCTCAATCATTGGGCGAATCATTTTATCTTCCTTAGAAGCTGTAAGAAGCAGTCCGCTTTTAAAGGCTGACAAAGGTTTGAGAAATAATTCTTGTTCGGACTTTGAAAGTCTCAATAAGGCAGCAGTATCCTTGGCTACAACCTCTTGCCAATCACTACCTATACACCACTCGTAAAACTCAGCAGCTGCTGGATTGGATTGAGCAGTAGCTCTTTCTTGCACAAGCTCTTCAGCAAAACCAGTATGAAGCGTTCTTCCATCGAAGCTATCAGCTACGACACCTTTAATTAAATCCGGACGAAGTAATCCTGCATTAACTGCTGCCCATGCCCCTCCACTTGTCCCAACTAGATAAATACTCTTTAAATTGAGATGTTCAATCAGCTTAACCACTTGTCGAGCTTCATCCATCCATAGATTAGTTGGAAACTCTTCGACTCTATCCGACTTTCCATATCCTAAAAAATCAATCAATATAATTCGGTAGCAATTATAAAGAGGCAATAACGGCTCAAACATTTTTGATGAGGACGTATTTCCATGAAGAAAGAGCACTGGCTCTCCTTCTCCAGCTACTGAAAAATAAATATTCTTCTGTTTGTACTTGAAATAGCTCATAGCATTTCCCTCCTGTATTCATTTAATTGATTCTGATGAACAAGCAAGGCAACAGCAGTACTTAACCTTGCTGTTCTATTTTTTTATTCCAGCAGCCCATCACAAGCCCACCCTTCTCTATTTCTTTTAATAAATTGTACCATAATTTTGGTAAGACCCTGCTGAGAATCATGGTTTAGTTATCTACCCATGACTATTGTTTTCTTGACTGAATAACGACTCCGGCTAGATAATTCGAGTAAAGAAACTTTGTATTCCTTTTTTGAAATTCACTTTTTAGTCAATTTTCTTTTTAATGCTTTTACTAAAAATTTTACTTTAAGCAGTATCTTTTATGCTTATATTAAAAGATGAGAGACAGCTTTTGGTTGGCTCATTATAGCAACTGTTCCGCTATACCTCTTCTGATGCTGCCACTAAGGTTGACCAGTCAGATGCTGGCATTTCTTTACTATTTTGCTATAAAAATTTTTTCAAAATAATTAGAAATTCGGTGCCCTGTATAAAAATATTAAGCCACGAGCAATAAACCGGATATACTGAAAACAGACACAGCAATTTTCAGTATATCCGGCTTATTCTTATAGATGTTTTTTTGAATCAATATTTCTCGCCAACGATTATTCAACTGTAATTCTCTAGTCTTAAAGAAATTTTCTTCGATCGTTTCTTTAATCATACCTTTTACGTTTAGAGGACGCTGGAATTCCCAAAGCCTCTCTATATTTGGCTACCGTCCTGCGGGCAATATCGATATTCTTTTCTTTTAAGCTTTCAACCAGTTTTTGATCTGAAATGGGTCTGCTTTTGTCCTCAGCTGCAATCAGCTGCTGGATTTGTTGTTTCACATCAACTGCTGAACGATCTTCGCCATTCCGCTCAGTACTAGCAATCCCCTGAGAAAAAAAGGAACGCAGTTCAAACGAACCAAATTCGGTTTCCATATATTTTCCATTGACTGTCCTACTTACTGTGGATTCATGAATATCTAAAGTTTTAGCAATTTCTTTTAGGGTCATTGGCCTTAGCGGACGACTAACTTCAAGGAAAAACGCCTGCTGACGTTCCACGATTTCTTTTCCTACACGTAAAATAGTATCTCCACGTTGAACGATTGTTTTCTGCAGCCATTCAAATTCCTTTTTCTTTTCTACAATATATGCTTTTACTTCCTGATCATCCGTCTGCTCCATTTTTTTAAAATAGGCCTCTTGAAAACGTATTGCCGGCATTCCCTCCTTACTGGAAATCACCGTCAACTGCCCTTCATGATTCACAACCTTTAAATCTGGACGAATATATAGTCCTGCAGTCGAACCAAATATACTGCCGGGCGATGGAGTCAGTGTTTGAATAAAATCAAAAATCTCTTGTATCTCCGATAGTTCAATATCAAATTTTTTACTAATAATTGCCCATTTCTTTTGTGCAAAAGCTTCAAATTCTTCTTCAATAACTATATAGGCAAGCGCTGGAGCTTGATCATCCCTTTCAATTTGAAGCAACAGACATTCTTTCAAGTCTCTTGCACCAACCCCAGCAGGATCAAGCTGTTGCAGTAAAACTAATGCGTCCAGCATTTGGACTGCATCTGCTCCAATCTGCTTTTCTGCTTCCTCCAAAGAAATTGTTAGATAGCCATTCAAGTCAAGAAATTCTGCTAAAAATAAAATCAGACTCCGCAAATATGTATCTCGATAATTCAAGTGAATCTGATCAATCACATACTCAAACAAGGAAAGCGAATTATCTGGTATCTGATTCATTAGATTGGACTCTTTGTCATTATTATATTGACCGGTACCTCCGGCGGAGTATGTATGCGAGTTAAGACCACTTTGCAGCTCAATCAAAGGATTTTCCAACGCCTTATTTTCTATATATGTTTGCAGTTCTTCTGAATTATACTGCAATACCTGAATTGATTGCTGGAGCTGTTGGGTCATAGCAAGCTTTTGTGTTTGCTTCTGCTGCTGCGACAAATGCTGCTCAAATTTCATAAATTTCAATCTCCTACTTGTTTTTTTTCGAAATATCAGCTAAACTAGTATTCGTGCTTGCGTCCTTAGTGTAGTGGATATCACGTAAGATTCCGGTTCTTGAGACGGGGGTTCGATTCCCTCAGGACGCGTTTTTCAAACAGGAAAATAATATACTTTTAGTTACGTAAACCCTATGATATAAGGCTTCATACAGGATTATAACATACTTTTAGTTACATTCAAAATTCAAGTTTTTAGGTGAATTTGGGTGAATCTATGGTAAAACTATTAAATAGTCGGTCAATTTGAATATTTTTAAAATAACACATTTCGATGTGTTATTTTTTGTTTTTCCTGTTATAAAAATAACCCTACCTCATAACGAGATAGGGTTTCTTATTATCTATTTAGGTATTGTTAAATACCATTCATTAAAACGCAAATCAGAGGACCCTTTTCGGGTATTACCTGTTGAATCATTTGTACAACGAGCCATGATGTATACAGTTTTCCCTTTAAACTTTTTCGCATCAAAAGAAACATCAAATCCAGTTGTATTACCTGTTGAATACATTCTCGCTACATCCGGACGATTTTTCCCAGGCGCTTTAACTCTCGCTAACTCTCTTCCGGTTTTATAATCCATCACGAAAATATATTCGTAATCATAGTTTCCAATATGCCAACCAGCTGCAACAATTTTATTTCCTGAAAGTCCAAACTTATCCAAATGACCTTTAGACAACACTACATCTTTGACTGGGTAGTATGCTCCTGCTGTTAAACTATCAGAACCTGACGGCTTACTAGGCATTTCCGGAGTTGTTGCGCTTCCTGAGAGCTGAAATCCTTCCGCAATTGCATTAGCCATGTCACTAATAATTGAATTGAAATTATTATTATAAGCGGCCATATCTGAAGCATTATCAATAAAGCAGACTTCATATAAGCATGAGGACATTCCTAGTTGCTTAGCAATAGAAATGACCGAGAAATTCGTGCGCTTAACTCCGCGGTTCACAAAATACTTACTAAGCTTAGATACAATCTTTTGCTCTACTGCATCACTTGATTCAGATGTAGTAATGTATGCTTCAGTTCCTTTTGCCTGTTCATTAAACGAATTGAAATGAACTTCGAAAACATAATCAAATGTACCGCTAAAATTTAAACGTCCTGCTTGTGCTTCTGCAAATGCATTTTTGCGTTGGTCATAGACAGAAACATCTAATCCTTTATTACGTAAAGGAGATACCAGCGCATTAACAACCCTGCGGGTTTCAATTGCTTCGTTTGTATTAGTTCCCAATGCACCTGGGTCACCGGCACCATGTCCAGCTATTAATAGAATTTTAACCATTATCATTCCTCCTTTCGTGTGTTATATTTATTTGTCGCATCATACAGACCGCAAGCCATACCACCCGCAACCAATCCGCCAATCGTCATTTCAGCAACGTTTTGATCGAAACAAACACCCATGATAAAACCTAAAATAATCCCTAAAGTGATTGAAATTAAGGGTAAATATTTAGATGTAATAACCCCGGTCTGCTTCACTGCTTCAGTGACAATCATCATGATTGGTGCAAAACTCAAACCTGTCGCAAGTACGTGTGTAATAATCTCATCCATTATTTTTCCATCCTCTCATTGATTTTATTTACTGTTTTTTCAATATTTTCAACTTGTTTCAATGATTCAGTTAACTCATCAATTGTGTTTAAATACCTTTCTTCCCTTGAATTATTCTGTCTCATAACCCAAACTAGGAGAAAACAAAAAAGCACTGGGAAACCAATGCTTTCTGGATTCTCTAAAAAAGTTGAAATAAAATTGTCCATGTTTCACCAACTTCCTACGCTGTTCGTTTCCAAATATATACCGTCTGGTAAGGTTGTAAACTCGAAGCTGATGTTGCCTTCCCGGAGATATTGACACCTTGGTCTTTTGCCGCGGTATCAGCTACACCAGTAAAACTACTAGCCTTTACATTCGCGGTATAGGTACCGGACCTTGTTTTTGCTCCCAAATAAGTAGCTGAAATCTGCATTTGAGCATACGCATCTAAATCATGTGTGTGTGTCTTACTCCCGCCAGTTTTATTTGCTACAAAATCACTATCACTTTCATCAACACCAACCAGAACACGCCCTTTTATTCTCGTCCATGTACCACCCATGAAACTCGCTGGGTCATCTGCCTTTTCAGATTGGTAAATACTACCAACTGGATAAAACACATCGATTAAAGCTGCTATACTCGCACCTAATTTGGAAAAATTATCATTTATAGGTACATGATAATCCGGGTCCCCTTTTTTAAGTTCGTATAAATCCATTTATATTCCTCCTAATTTTAATGATAATAATGTAATGTAAGTGAGCCATAATCTGCTTTCATCTGAGCGGGTGCAGCTGCTGTTGCTGGGGCGGTATATAGAACAACATTGATAAAGCCTTGTGTGTCTACACTGTCTTTAACAAGGGCGGTTGTTTTAATTTCTGCAACTGAATTAGTATTGTTCGCTTTAACATTTTGCAAAAGTCTATCTATACGCTCAATACCCAAAACTACAGCAGGTACAGTTCCAACATTGCCAGTAGCTAAAATTCTAGCTTCTATAGTGTCAGTTAAATTAGTACGTAGTTTATTTACTTTTTGCTCAGTAGTTGTTAAACCTTCGAAAAATGATTCATCTATTTTTTCATACAATGCAACAGCATCATAACGTTGTCTTAGTAAACAACGTGCCCCTGTTGCGCTCGTCGAAAATGTTGCAAATGTTCCGTCTTCAATAGCAAAATTATCAATGTTTGCCTGGTCAACTTCTACATAAGTTGTTGTCGTGTGACTCGCATAATATGCTATTGTTAAACTATTCTTATTTAATAAAAAATTACCTGCTACCTTATTTTTAAAATCCGTAGTAACAGCGACATTTGTTCCAATACAGATATCATCTTCTATGAAATCAATCTGAAGAACCTTATGATTTGAAATCATTCGAACCGATTTATCTAACAGCATGACTTCTGGGTTAGTAAATTTATAGTAGCGAGGTACCTTTACTTTTAAACTGAACCTATCGAGATATTCAATTGCTGATTCAATCGTTTGTACATTTCCACCTCCAAGCCCCGTTGGTTCTTTTTCTAAGGGAACTGTTGACATTCCATATTCCCAATATAACACTCTTAGTTTAGGATACCCCTTAAAATCATGGTCAATTTTAATAATCTCAGCATTCGGATTGATTTTATCAAACTGATTCTGTAAGTTGCCAGCTGCATTTTCATCTAAGATATCCCGTATAGATTCAAACCAATCGAGGAAATTATTTTTATTTTCATTAAGCCATTCATCGTAAATATCTTGATTTGAGGAAATCCAAGACAGAAATTCTTCAATGATTCGTTGTAATTCTTCTTTCGCTTCCTCATACCAACCGTCATAGGTGTTTTGAGATTCTTTAATCCATTCCATGAAATACCGCAACATTTCTTCAAAGGTCCAGATATAGTTGCTGTCATGAATTCCTTCAGAAAATACACTTTTCATTACATAGAAAGAAAAATCTTTTGTTGAATATTGAAAGGTTCGCTCAAATTTTTCTTTTACATCACCATCTTCTTTTAAATCCAGAAATGCAAAATAACCTTTATTCTTACCTAAATTCTGCATATCATAATGAGAAAGTGTATAACGTAGCTTTCCATTTTTAGCATCCACAATTTCAGTAACCTTTTGTTCAGATATCCAATTGGATGTATTAGGATTACCCCGGACATAAAAGAGCGGTGTTAATCCTGTAAAGTCAACAGGAACACCGTTCTCAGTAATCGTTACATCAAATGTTTGTGATTCAGTGTCGTACTGTCGCACTCGGATGATTCCGACGTAGCTATTTGGTTCTGTCGTACTTAGATTCATTTGATACGTTGTCATTGACTCACTCCTTTCTAAAAATTAATAACATCGCGCGGGTTAATACGATTCCACTGTGAACCTTTCCAAACTTCGAAATGTAAATGAACACCTGAAGCTAATCCGGTTGCGCCCATTATTCCAATTACATCTGCATTAGTTACCTTCTGACCTTGCGAAACGTTAACACTGTCAAAGTGACCATAATAACTCCAATATCCTTCACCATGGTCAATAACTACATAATTACCACCCTCCGGGTGATTGTAAACTATCTCGATAACAGTTCCGTTTTTGGCTGCATAAATCGGCGGCTTACTACCTGCTGGCACACTCGCTAAATCAATACCACCATGAATTACAGTAGTTCCCCAGCCGATGTGGTCCCATTCTTGGGTAACCACATAATCGGAACGAACTGGATTTTGCCAACCTTCAGTACCTGAACCTAAATTCTTAAACTTATCGTACCAACGTTGCGCCATCCCTATTCGTTCAGGATGGGTATCACGCGGACGTTCAAAGTTCGCCTCAAATGCAGTTGTAGCAACTGAAATATCGGTGAGTTGTTTGAATTGGTCAACACTGAATGGATAAGCACTAGTAGGAATATACTGACCGTTATACATATGCCATTCTAGTAATTGCAATTGAACATTTAGACTTCGATAATCACCAGTAATCCCGGCTTGTTGAAGCAGTCTTTGAACATATGCCCGACCGCTTTCCCCCGCGAGTGGTGAAGTCCATTGCACTAATCCATAACCAGGACCGCCATTTCCTTCATCTGTATCCGGGATAATTCCGGATTCTTGTTCCATATTTCCTAAAATAGCTGCGGCGGCTTGTTCAGTGTATCCTTTTGATTTTAGAAATTGCCACACTTGCCAAGCATTTTTCTCTTGTTCTGTCGTCAATTCTGGCGGTGTGATTCCTCCACCTGTACCAGGAGTTATTTCTTTACCTCCAACAAACAACTTACCTGATACATTTAAGTCACCATGTATTTCTACATCTTTGTGGAATACTGTATTAGAACCAATGATGACAGCTTCAGCATTTTTATTTCCAGCCCAGGTATTCGGTATAATAGTAATAGGATAGCTTTTACTACCATCCTCATTTTCAATGATAAATCGCTGCAAATACGGAGCTTTTAATCCGAAAAATAAACCAGTTGATTTTGAACCATCCACCGTTACGGAATTTCCTTGGATGTACCCTAATGCTTTATTGCTTTTTAGGTCAAGAAAATTAATAATTCCATTATCCAACTTGATATCATAGTCATTATTCATAGAATGAATTTCAATTCCTTTTAAAATACCAGCAGTAATGAAATTAGCTACAATCGCACCGTCTTGTGTAATTGCAGTTTCAAAAGGACCATTCACACCATTTTTAGAATAACCAAGACCACCAAGATTCCAACGCCAAACCTTTTTGGCGTTGGAAGCCTTCGGTTTATCCATGATTAATATTTCTTCAGGCGCATCCTTCGGACGAAAACGGACATAACCACCTTTACTTCCAGTTATCCAATTGGAAGCATTGATGATTGCATTTTGTAATTCAGTAGACTTATTTTCTAATTTTTTAGCTACCTGGTTAACACTTGTGGTTACTGAACTGGTATACATTCCCAAACTATTACCTAATATGACTGATTTATATTTTTTAAGAGTAGGTAACCAAACGCATTCAACAACACGTTCTTCAACGTCACGAATTCCCATGTAATCAATAGTACAGTGGATAGTATCACCAAAGTGTAGCTTCGCTATTTCACTATACAAATCTTGATATTCAATTGTATTTTCAAGTGTCACCATGTCAATTACATGTGTCACAATCGGTTCATGAATTCGATCATTGTCAAAAAGTGATTGTCCCCATTTTTTCAGTTCTTCAATGGTTAAACAATCACTATTTTCCCTTTTACCAATTCGCCTATTTTCATCATTAACGCCCGCGACTTCCAAATATTTAAAAGTAATCGGTTCTTGTTCTTGATTATAATCAGTATCTTCAGGGACACCTCCGATTAAATACAGACTATTCACAATTCCTAAATCATCAGCCGTTTCTTGAATAGATGCCAGATTCACCCCTAAATCAACACGATAGCCATTGTCGTTGCCTATACGGTCAGTTAAGGTAAGCCTATAGTTATTCATATCCAATTCGGCTCCGGCAACGCCTACGAGGTTCTGATTGCCATTATTTGAACCTATAATGGCATCAATCGCATTGACTTCTTTTGCCGTAAACTGGTGATAGGTAGCTACATCACTTTCAAAAATAAAAGGCTGTTTAAAAGAAAGATTCTCCTTTAAACTAGTCATGATTTGTTTACCATTTCCGTTCGCGGTATATGACAGTTGAATGAAATTCCGATTCGCTTCATATCCCAAATGTAACGCGTTAAATGAAATGGATTCCATCGTTTTATTGATAGTTGTGATTTTAAAATATTGCCAGGTTAAATCCGACCATTGGGCTTTAATCCAGCTACCTTTTTTAATAAAATTAGAATTTTGACCTTTGATATGATAATTTCCATAGAAGCTATATTGCTGATTAATAATCCTTGAGATTTCAGGAGGGTCCATCCAGTCAATCAATGAAAAACCATTTTCTTCTAAATCAACCGGAATTTTCTCATAAATATAAATTTGTTCCATTATAGAAATACACTCCTTACTTTCATTTTAGCAGCTTTAATATTTCCGGATAGAATCAACTTATTTTCTCCCGGTTGCAATCTAATCCAGTTACCCTTACTTCGTTGTTGACTGTTGTTTTGAACATACATTCCCAGCTCATTATCAATAGTTAATAATCCCTCAAATGTATCCGAAAGAAAAAGAGAAGTTTCACCACATGAAATTGTGATATTTCCGCCACCAGATTCTATTTCAATATATGGTTTTGAAGGTTCATCACCTAAATCATAGATAATATTCTGACCAACTCGCAGTGATAAAAATTCTTCCCTCACTTTTCGTTTAAGAGGTTCACAACGAAATTCAATGCTGAAGGTATAAAAAACACCCCATTCATTTAAGAATTCCTGTTCTTTTCCCATGTTACAAATAGCTTGTGAATATTTATCCGAATCATTATGAGTAATTAATTTACCGGGACCTCTCAGCCATTTTTTAACCTCAGTTAAATTTTCATAAGGTATACTAACATTTGAAATCGTAAGCGTGTATGGTTCATAATCACCAAACCATTCATGTAACACACGATTACTACCAGCAACAACCGTCTCATTATATTTTCGAGCAGGAAGGATTTCAGATAATTCTTCTTCAATAATTAAACCAAAATCTTCAAAGGCGTTTAGGTTATTCCAAATGAAGTTTGGTGTGTCCTTATCTAAGAACATTTAAACGCCTCCTGTTCCTGCAGCAGCCATTCGCCCAGCTTGATAGACTTGTCTATTCACTTTTGAAAGTTCACTTGGATTATTCGCGTCTACTTTGCCGATATTCACCGTTTGATAAACATTAGGCGTGTTAGTTGCTCCGCTGATTCCTTTCCGGCGTTCATCATCGGAAAGAGGGGTGACCGTTGTTTTTCCATTTTTAGCAGTTAATAGTTCGGGTCCAGCTTCACCAACGATGGCTTGACCTTGTAATAAATGCCCTCCTTTAGCTAAATAAGGAATCTTAGAAATATTAATCCCTTTACCTCCAACACCAGGCACCCATTTTGGAACTTTTATACTATTCAAACCGCCAATGAAACTATTAATCAGTGTGATTAATGAATTTATTGGTGCTTTAAATACCGCAACAATTCCACTAACAATACCATCGAAAATACTAACCACACCCTCCCAGGCTTTACCCCAATCACCAGTAAAAACCCCGGTGATAAAATCAACGATTCCAGTGAATACTTTTTTAGCAGCCTCATAGAAATTATTAATATTATTCATAAAACCATCGAACCAAGTTGTGAAAAATCCAGCTAAGTAATTGAATATCTCAACTGCTACATCACTCACGCCCTGAAAGAATGCATTCACACCATCCCGGAACCATTTGACATTCTGATAAGCCCAAACCAAACCAGCAATCAGGGCTGCAATTGCTGCTATAACCAGGATAAACGGATTAGCACCTAAGAATGTAATCATTGATTGCCAAACACCAATGAAAGCTTTTACGCCAGTGATTATTTTAGTGACGGAACCCATCAGTGTACCAATGATTACCAGCACTGGACCAATCGCAGCGACAACCATTCCAATAGTTACAACCATTTGTTTTTGTCCATCATCCAAGGAATCTAACCATCCTTTGAATTTCTTTAACGCATCAATAGCAGCGTTAAAGAACGGTAACAATGCTATTTGAACAGATTCCCCTACACTAGCCATTGCCAATTTAGCATTATTCATCGCCCGGTTCGCTTCATCGATTGGATCTAATGTTGCTCCAAAAGTGTCTTCTACTGCTCCACCAGCACTTGCCGCAGATTCTGCTAAACCGTCAAAATTTAAAGCACCTCTTTTTATCGCATCTTCAACAACTGCTGCGCCTTTTGTTCCGAAAACCTCACTTGCAATAGTTAATGCCTCAGCTTCACTAGTGGCATTACTCAATTTATTACTTGTTTCTTCTAATCCTTGAATCAAATTCTTATTATCTTTAGCATAAGTAACTGAAGCTTTAGAAAGATAAGAAATCATTTTACTAGAATCAACACCAGACTGTTCAAATTTCCCAAGAATCGCCACACTTTCACCGAAACTTAAATCCAACGCTTTCAATTGTGGCGCACCTTTGACAGCAGCATCAAAAAGTTTATCTACGGATTGACCTGTATTTTGTGCGGTCTTGGTTACTGAATCTAAAACACTATTTAAATCGGAGTATTCCAAACCATATGCCTCGATTGACTGGCGCGCAGATATCGCTGATTGTGAAACATCAGTATCATTAATTTCAGCAAACATTAGCATGTAATCTGTTGATGATTCTAATTGTTCATCAAGAAATCCAAATTGGGTGTTAACCTCTCCAATTGCCTCACCAACTGTTTGTAATTCTAGGTGTGTATTTCCAGCCACATTTTCAAATGATTCAGCTAGACGGTCAGCCTGTTCACCTGTAGCACCTGTTTTTACAATAATTGTGTC
The DNA here is from genome assembly GCF_056924295.1 of Enterococcus sp. LJL128. Classification (NCBI taxonomy): domain Bacteria; kingdom Bacillati; phylum Bacillota; class Bacilli; order Lactobacillales; family Enterococcaceae; genus Enterococcus; species Enterococcus sp. LJL128. Next base: position 380,336 of record NZ_JBXPBP010000001.1, read on the forward strand.
TAGTGCTTCATCAACTTCATTGAAAGCAGATAGACTTGCAGCACCAATTCCAACTATCCCGGCTGACAAAATACTTAATTTTTCACCAACACCTTTTATTTTGTCCCCAGCTTCTTCAATTTTTTGAAGCTTCTCCGCTGTAGAAATAGATAAATTTCCTTGTTCTTCAAGTGCTTCATTCGTTGCTTCTAATGCCGAGCGAAGTTTATTTTCGCCAGTTTCAGAATTAACAAGCTGCTTATACAATTTTTGAGACTGTTCAGAATATTCACCAGTTTCACGAACGGATTTTTCATATTCTTCACGTAATAATGCAGTCCGCCTTTCAGCAAGCTGCAATTGCTTTTCAAGTTTTTCCTTAGTAGCTCTTAATTTTTCTGTTGCGGTCGCATCACTATCCATTGCAGATACGTGACGTTTATATTCAGCAGCAGCAAGATTCATTTCATTGTTAATCTGCTTCACTGTCTTTGCATATTCAACTTCGCCATTCATTCGAAAATTCAGAACTACATCAGATTCATTTCCATTTGCCAAGTTTTTTTCCTCCTTTCTACCACCATGGGCTGTTATCTAAAGTACGTGTTTCAGGTGCTTCAAATTCAGTGTTACTTTCTAACCACTGAATATATGATTTAAGCCACAAGTTAGGTGTAGACTTTAAAAAGAAAACCTCACTCCAATTTAAAAGAGTGAGGGCGACATAAATATAGAAAGACCAAGGTGTTCCTATTTCAGTTGTTTTCTTTTTTGATTTTTTCGTTGGTGGTCCTGTGGCTTCCTCGATTTTTTTAAGTCTTCAACCTGAAAAGTTTGATTAGTAAATAGTTCCATACAAACACCATATACACTAATAACATCTTTCCCCATTCCGATAAATGTCGTAATCGTTTCAAGGTCTTCATCTAATCCACCGGAACGCAGCATGCCATAGATAAGTGCTCGCATGATTTTAAAGTCCCCTGGTGACAATGTACTTAGTGTAATCTTACCGCCGGAACGTTTTAACATATCATTCATGTCATTTTCAAAAATAGAATAATCGCCACCATAACAATCAGCTACATATTCCATAGTTTCCATTGTAAAATTAATCGGGAAATCTTTTCCTTTAATTGTTACGGTAGCTTGATTTGATAATTTACTAGTATCAAAACCGTAATCACTCAAACGTGCCAATTATTTATCCTCCTTTTCTATTTTTAAAGAAGCTGGTGAAACAGCAGCTAATTCTTGCCATTGTGTTTCATCAAAAACAGGCTGCTTAATGAATTTTTCAAATAAATCAATTGTTGCACTTTCACGTGTGGTATCAAAAGAGGCGTGCATAACATGATTATTTACTAGTCCAGTTGCAACCATATTCAGCGTTACGTCTTGAATATCACTAAGTTCTTCCTCAGTCGTCACATATTCTTCATCAGTGACATTTGAGATTTGTACTTTTGGATACCAGACTGCTTTCTTATGTCCTCCTTCAATATTTCCAATGAAACCAAACGCAAAAAATGGATATTCTTTCGCTAAATTTTTAGCAAATGCTGCACCATCCACTGAATTCACCGCAGTCAAAACATCCAATAATGAAATAGGTATTCCAACATGGTCAAGTCCTAATTCGTGTTTAGTCTCCCGGCTCACACGCCGGAACATTTTACTTGATGCCCATTTTTCCTTTGTTGAACCATTTCCCTTTACGGATAATTTAGTCGCAATCGGCAACCGCACAATTTCACCGTAAACAGGTTCTGTTTGAAAGTCTTCAGTTGTTGTCATTGGTACAAAAAACACGTCGTCAATACCTTCAAAATAAAAGATATCCGCCATTTACTCATCCCTCCATTTGATTCATTACTTGCTGAATCATAATATTTTCAATTTTTGTTTTATTTTGTTGATAAGTTCCACTTGCAAAGTGTTGTGCGCGCTGATTTACAGTCCCATTTTCAGCAAAGCGCCAATAAAAAGCTGTATCTTCAAACATTACTTTGACTTCAGTCTCAAAGATTTCAACTTTAATGTGTTCTCGCATGTGTTTTTTTCGCAACAAGCTTTGTGGAATATTCGGCAATAGTTGTTCTAAATAAAAAGTTGCAGCAGCTTCAAGTGATTCGATTGCAATCTTTTTCGGGTCTACCCTGCTTAATCTTCCAAAATAATCCGCTTGCTGCTGAAATCCATTAGACATTTTCTATCACCCTCACCTGTGTATAAAATTGTGTGATTGTTTCATCATTTTCATCACCCTGCATGGAAGCAAAAGAAGAATATGATATTTGATTTGATTCAAATACGCTCTCAATTGGCTTTAAATCTCTTTCAGTTCCATCTGTGAACAAAGATACTTGATACATCGGAAGTCGCTTAAAAACGCTACTAGATGCCATTTTCTTACGCTTTACTATGAATGAATAAACAATATATGGGTAGTCCGTTCCCTTAGGTGCCTTATTCCTGAAAACCTGATAATTCGTTTCATCCAATAAAGCGCGAAGTCGTTCAAAACTAGTCAACATATGTTAAACTCAACTCCATTTCACGAGTATCCATATTGGTAAAAATACGCGTGATATTATAGTCAATATTTCCAATTCTAACGCCGTTGAATTTCTCGGTGATAGATTTATCCAGACGTATCTTAATACGTCTCACAACGTCTGTACGAGCCTGTTGTGATAGATATTTTTCTTGTGCTGTGATTCCAATATCTTGATAGCGTAATACACGTTTGTTTTGGCGATAAACTGCCGGGCGGTCGTCCCGGTCAACAAACTCCCAAATGACTTGTAAATCAGCTATCCATCTCAGATTGTTCGTTTGTCGTTTCATCCTTCACCAAACTTTCTTGTAAAATAAGTGGTGTTAACGCATTAAATGCTGATTGCATATCAGCTTCAGGAATACGGAATTCAAAAAAGATTCCGCCAATGTAATAAGCAACAAGTGAGTTTTCATCACCTGTTGCTATCTTTGCGTATTTTTTCCCTTGTTCAAAATAAAAAGAAAGTAAGGAATCATCCATACCTTCTTCAAATTGAATATGGTTTTTAAATCCGTCTAGGCTAATCATAGTGACAAGCTATAAACAGGTGTTTCAAAAGGTCCATAAATCAACTGACCATCATTAATATGGTAAATCTTATACCCAATTTTATTTTCACGAGTAAATAATTGGTCAAGTTTTTCAATTTCCATTGAATCAATTACATCCTGGACGTGGAAGTATGAGTAATTACCAAAATAAACAACTGGTACCGCTGGATCAAAACTTTTAGCTGATTCATCATACTTATCAGTATAATCAGTAACTTCCACTGGGAAATTAAATAATTTAAACTCAAAATCATCATTTCCGGAATCCTTTAGAATTGGATTTCCGTTATTGTCAAGCATTGATTCAAGTTCAGTCTGTGCGGCGCGATTAATCATCCAGCAAGCATTCTTACGCATTGACGTTTGCAATGCATTTTTAACCTGCACTAACTTCAAATATTTGTTTGTTCCAGTCGCAGCAAATGCTACTGCTTTATTGCTTAAACTCCCAGGGTTTTCAGGATTTGAAAAATACCAGAATGTTTCTTTTCTTAAGTACGCTTTTTTCAATTCATCAAGCACAATTGCTTCAATGTCATAATCTGACATATGTGTTAATTTCTTGGTAACCTTAATAATCGCATCGAACTCAATAGGATTTAAATAAACATCTGTGAATTCAATTTCAGTGAAAGGAATCAAAGTATTTTCATCACGTTCACTGGTAACAATATTTGCATCACTCTTTTTAACCTGAACTGGAAAACCTTGAGTACCACTTGTATTATGTTTGGTTGCAAATTTACGAAGTGGGTTTTCCTCTTGTAAATACGTGATAATTTCTTTTGACAATTCTTCAGGAACTAAGACCTTTCCGTTATTAAATGCAATCCCAAACGAACGCGCTTGTCCTACTGTAATTCGACCAGCTAAAACGCGTAAGAATGCACTACGTTTTGAAATTTGTTTCAATTTACTTTCACCTCTACTAGATAATCCCTTTCCAATAATGCCAAGCACTCGATTACGTGATTGTTCATCAACCGGATTATCTTCATCCTGATTTTCTTCTGCAGCATCAATTTCATCAGAAACATTTTCAGCTGCTGCACCTAAATCTTCCACGACATCACCAAGTTCAGTGACATCTTCTTCAGGTAATTCAGCTATAGCATCGGAAATTTCTTCAAGTTCAGATGTTATTTCTTCCACTTTCACCTCGATTTCTGTTAACGCATCACGACTGATATTGTTAACTTTTGCAAGACCTTCTAATTCTTTTAACCGCGCTTTCAATTTTGCAGCTCGTTTTTCTAATATCTTTCTCATTTTCATTATTTATATTCTCCAATCGTACTTAGTATTTTTTTTCGTAACTTAATTAATTCAATGTTTTGCTCCTGGAATTTACTCCTTAAATTTGCTTCAGTATCTTCATATGCCGGAAGCGGTACAATGCTAACTTCCCACAAATCAACATTCGTAATTCTGATAAGAGGTATTTCACCAGAAAAATCTTCTTCTTGACCTGTAATCCAAAAACCAAATGAACATTGATTGATATCGCCGCGTGACATAGATTCCTTCAAATCATTCGCAACCGTAGTATTAGGTAATGTAACTTCAAATCGTAGCCCTTTTGAATCTTCTTCGAGCTTCAAAGTATTCGCACTAGTTCGACCTAATACATAATTCCAGTCGTGATTAAATAAACATCTTACATCTTTATTTTTTGACAAAGATTCAATAAACGCCCCTGGTGCAATTTCTTCTTCATACCAACCTTCAATATTTGTTCTTGAATTAAAAACAGACGCATACCCTTCAATGACAGTTACTTCACTACCATCATTCAAAGTTCGCGTCTGCATATTCTTAATATCAAAACTTCGCGTTTCTAACTTAACCAGTTGATTCACCTTCTTTCATTTTGGATTCATTTAATTCACTTAATTCATCTAATCCAATCAAATCCTTAGAAGCGTATAGCTTCGTTGAGGCATCAGTATTTAATCTATCTGCTCCCAAATCAACACGCGCATCATCCGGCGTGTATGTCATCGTACGAATTAAACCTGAAGCATTATTAATTTTTTGTGACATTGTCAAATATTTCTTAATATCAATATTCAAATTAATCTGTTTATCACTATCAGCTCCAAAAAATAAATAGCTTAAATGTTCACACACATTTTGAACAAATGGGTCAACAACAAAAGACTTCAAATAGATAGCCGCCTTTTCCAAATCAACTTTTAATAATGCATTATAAGCATCTGGATCAAATCCTAAAAACTTCGCTAACTCAGGTTTATAAACATTCAGATATGAAAGAATCTTGTCGTCCTGGACTGGACTTTCAAAACCCTCTAATGAATATCCTTTTGATAGTGGAATGATTAACGTTTTTCCTTCATCCGGTATTTCTTCTAGTAAATCTGTTATAGCTTGAACCATTGTATTTTGAAGTGTATTTTTAGGTGATAAATGTGTTTCTAGTTTTAAAAGGTAAGCCAGCAAGCCACCTTTTTTATATTTATCAGTCAATGCCTTTTCTGCATTCATAACACCTTCAAGTGTGTTTTTCGCTAAATCCATAATGCCGTAGCCTTCATTATTGGATACGCCCATATTTTTAATTTGACACACTTCATTTTGAGATAACGTATATCCGTTATACTTGAAAACTTTAATCGCCTGGTCTGTTATCTCCGGTTGAATTCCTTTGATAATGTGCAATTGCTTACTATCCTTCGCAATAAAAACTTCACCATTCAGCAAATAAATATTTGCTAACAACTTTTTAAATTCAAATCCTGATAAATATCCATTCGGACGGTTGAGAACCTTCAGGGTGTTTTTATCAACAAAATTCACACCATCAGTTTTTTCCACTTCCCACTTCCCACATGCAAACATATTGCTAATAGCTGACATGTAATGATAAATATCGCTGGAAGATAAAATATTTTCATCGCCCAATGCAAGTTGACCAGATAAAATTGAACTCCCAAGGTCATATTTATTTGAACGTTTTCTTAATTTACGAATCCATGACCTAATACCCAAACTCCCACCACCTTTCTATTTTCTTTTATATAGTTGGCGAATATATTCAATGTTTTCTTCTTCATTTCCTACATCATCCATTAGTGTCATACTTTCCTTATGACCAATTAAAAAAGCCACAAAGCCGTCTATATGCTCCGGTGACTTTCTTTTTGAAGGTGCTTTTTGATTATTTATATTAGTAACCACTTTTGCGTTATTGGTACAAAAAATAAAAAGTGGATTGTCTGTTTTAACTCGTCCCTGGTCAACTAACGCTTCAAAATCATCAAAAGGTTCATTCATAACAGTCGGGTATTGTGGCACCTCAACACAAACAAAACCATTTAGTTCGAATCGTTCAACTAATTTCTCAGCCATCGCCGGGTCATAATTGATTTGCATAATATCAAGTTCATACTTTTCATACATGTCAATGACAAAATCAAAAACTTCATCATAGTCAACTGTACGACCTTCACACAAGGTCACAAACCCTTCTTCGGCATAATGAGAATATGGAATATTTCGTTGTTTTTCTTTTTCCTCAACGTTGTGTTCAGGAATAAAATACATCTGCTTTATGAGTAAAATATTTTTCCCTTCATCATCATATGTTGGAATATTAAATGAAACACAAGTTAAATCTGTTGTGCGCGATAAATCAATTCCAACAAATACCTGGTGACCAGAATAATCACCAAGGTCATCCACTAAGCAATTTTCTATTTGTTGCTTATCAAAATACGTTTCGGCATAATTAACAAACACATCCAAGTGTTTACTCATGAATTCTGCTTTTCGAAAAGGATTTCGTTTAGCATCTTTAAATTCGCCTCTAAGAAAATCAAGGGTCAATGAAATACCAAGATTTGGATTAACCATTTTCCAAACTTTTTCATCTTCCCAATCGTACCCCTTGTTTGGTTCATAAATCATTATTAACCAGTCATCATCATTATCGTTATCAAGTATATCTGTACCATCGTGATATATTTGAACACCTAGCGCACCGCTGTTTTTCCCCGCAGTGCTACAAACATTAAAAAAAGGCTCAGGTTGCGCCGCTTGTCCAGATTTTAATGAATCGTATCGTTCGGTATCTTGCCATTCATGCACTTCATCCGCAACTACAATATAAGTGTTTTTCCCATCTGTCTTTTCACGTTTAGAAAGAACACGCAAAGTATTTTGATACTGATAATCACCTTCAAAGAAAGAATAATTTATGGTTGTTACTTTCTTTTCTTTCCTATAAACATAAGTACCTTCTAAAAGCTCTTTATCATTCTCTATAACGGTTGCAATTGGATGTGCAACATTTTGTGCCTGGTCAAAATCAGAAGCTACACAATAGAATTGTGCGCCTTTCATTCCTTCACCGTACATTCCATATAGAATGGGGGCACCTTCCATTAAGCTCTTACCATTTTTTTTTGGCACTTGTAAATATGTTTTTCGAATCACCCTGATGTCTCTTTGCCATTCATCACTCCATTTATACCATCCATACATATTTGAAAAATAGAATTTTTGCCAATCTTCCAAAATAAGTGGCTTCCCAGCCCACTCACCAGTTGAATGTTTATAAAATGTTTCAGTGAACAGCAACATCAGATTTGCTTTTTCTAAATCAAAAAAGATATCAGTACGTTTTTTCCATCGCTCGTAGCGTTTGACTGATTTTATTATTGAATCAGGATATGCCAATTGATTATTTAAAACATCATTCGCAAACTTATCCGCATAATTGACCTTCATATCAATCATGATGAATCACCAGCCATTTTTTTAAACTGTACCAATTTATTATTGGTTGATTCGTCAGGAATTGAATCTTCTTTTTTGGATTTTTTTTCATTTTCTGAAGATAGTGGTTTCACATATCCTAATTCTTTACCCTTCATATCCAAACCAAGTTGATTCAGCAGCTTCGCTTTTTTATCGCTCCAAACTTCCACTTGTTGTGCTAAAGGGTGCTTCATTTCGTTTCGTGAACCATTTTTATTCGTGTGCTGCTTTGTTGATTTGAAACCACTGTCTTTCCACTCAGAATACTTAATGTGATAGACTTCGAACGCATCCAGATACACTTCAATCAAAGGGTGTAAAGCTGGCGTGTACTTTCCAAGTGATTTTAATATTTCCTCAATTCTTTGACGTTCAAAATCCTTTTCTGTCAATGCTTCATCAAGTAATTTTTGACGTTTTGATTTTCTTCCCAAGCATTTAACCCCCTTTCATAATTTGAAAATGCTCCGGAGGTGTCCGTTGTGGTCCCCCTACCCTATCCCCATGAAAAAATTATTTTTTAAAATTGACAGGGGGGCTTAAAAATAATCAGCCGGATTAAAATTTTTTCGTTGAATTTTCTGATATTCGTTTTGTGGTTGATATTCAACTTTAGGATGACATGATGAACACACAAGTCTTAGATTATCAGTATTCAATTTCATTTCAGGTCTTAACCAAATTGGCTTGATATGATCGACTTGACTATCTCGACCAAAGACAGGTTTACCACATACCGTACATTTATACTTATCCCTTAAACGTACATAATCAGAAACTTCTTTCCATTCAGCAGACTTATAAAAAGACTTATTCTTTGAATAGTATCTTTTAGCTACCTTCTTACGTCTCTTATGTTCCTCACAATACTGACCTTGTTCAATCAGTGCCTTACAACCATCTTGCCTACAATATTTAGCCATATTATTTATTCGTTAGGCTGCATAATAGTAGACTTTGTTTTCGGGTCCCACACCTCAGTGCCGAAAGGTGTACGTCTGATATAGGTAGTGACATTTTCAACACCTTCAGATAAATCATCACTAGTTGCAGCTTCAAGTGATTCGGGTGCAGCAGCTTCATCATTTTCATTGATTGCGGGTTCAATTACTTCAGGTACTTTGATTTCATTATCAACTGATTCAATCACTTCTTGTTCTTCTTTTTTTTTTCGTCCCATTTCCTTCATTCCTTTCAAAGTAAAAAGCACCACACAAAGCTTGAATAAGTCATAAAAGGAGTTGTTCACATCCTTTAATATGATTTGCTTGTGTAGTGCTTTTATATATTTTTCTCACAATAACATTTTACAATATTTTTATGAAGATAAACATCAGGTAAAAAACTTACATTTTCCTTATAAAAACCTTATGTTTTTCGGATGAAAATCGGATGATTTTCTTATTGTTTCCGGATATCAATTTCTTCTAATGCTTTAGAATACAAGTATCCTACGTGTTGAACTGAATAAGCTTTATCTTCAGCTATTTCTTCAAGTGTTTTATTATCTACAAAATATGATTCTAGTATTTCAGCAAAGCGAAAATCATCAATCTTATCAATACAATCATATATTTCAGTTTTAACTTTCTTACTATTAGTTGTTAGCCGTTTAATTCGATGTTCAATTTCTTCTTTTTCTTCAAATAAATCATCTTTTGATAAAGGTATTCCTCCGGATGGCATATCTTTAATTTGAACTGACTGCAATCCTATTAATCGATTTTCAATCAGTTTTAGTTTATCTTTTAACCGCTCAATTCTTAGTAAGTAGTTGCGGTATCGTTTAAGATAATACTTTTTTGCCTTTACTTCCTCTTTCAACTATAAACCTCCCTTATCAGTTACGATGAATTTTTAGCATCGTAACCGTCATAAACATTGACGTATCAATGGATACAGCGATTTTTTTGTAAAAAGGTTACGGTGAAACCCTTATTTTTTTTATTATATAAATATATACTCAAATTTTAGTACACTATTATATAAAAAGAAGTTGAAAACCACCGTAACACCGTAACTAAATCGCTGTAATCCTTGTTACTCTAAGTGTCTAGTGGTTACGGTATATCGTAACTAGTTACGATGAACACCGTAACCATGACCTTTTTTTTTATTTTAACCATGATTATAAGGTGAAAAATGGGTGAAAAATACTCCAAATGGAGCAAAATCACCCCACCTTAAAATGGTTAAAAAATAATTATGTTTCATTTTTTATGAAGATTCTTTTTGATTTCCCATTAATCTTTTGTACTTTTGTTGTCATTCCTTTTAGCCGATTAACTTCACGACTAAAATTATTTGTTGCTATAGCCTGATAACCATTTTCTACACACCACACTTGATACATTCGATGAATATCAGCAACGGTTTCATTTTCAAGTTTAGGCTCAACGTCTTTAAGGAAACCAATGACAGGATTGTTTTGTTCTTCATATTGTTTCGTTTCTTTTTCGACTGTCCTGGAAGGCGAAAATTTTCTGTTTTTTAACAATCGTTTTAATCCAGTTATTGCAAGTTGCAGCACATATTCCATCGATTGTTGCGATACTAATTTGTCTTGAATAAATGGGTCAAAATCTTCATCATCGGCGGTAAATTTTGCATTGAAAGGAATCATCATCAATCGCCGCATCAATCCGTTGCTAGTATCATTAATTCGCGGCATCCGGTTAGCACTAAAAATTAACTTTGCATAATTGGCAAAATCAAAAGGGTCACGTCCTTTTCTTTCCACGTTCAATGCCTCACCAGTAACCAGCTTTTTAAATTCTGAATTATCTTTGATGTATTCACCGGAAATATCATCACCGATATTTGCTAACTTACCGAAAAGTTCAGCAGTTTTAAATCGTTGATTTAATTCTTTAAGGTCCAATGATGACGTATTACTTTCACCAGCTAGTGTTCTAACAATTTTTAAAAACGATGATTTACCGTTTGAACCACCGCCAGTTAAAATAAAGGCTTTACCTAATTCATTACGTCGTAAAAGGATATAACCAAACACTTCTTCTAAAATCTTTCGCAGTGATTTATCATTACATGCTATTTTATTTAATGTGTTATCAGTCACATCATAGTATGAATCTTTCACATAATTAACCGGTATTTTATTTTTGATAATTATATCGGGGTTAAAATCCGATAGTTCCCAATTATCTAAATTTAAGATACCATTTTGGACAGCGACAAATTTAGTTTGCGCAAGTGGTTTTTCTTCAGCTTTCAATTGAATGTAACTTAATACTTCCAACCGCCTCGCCTTTGTTAGATTTGGCAAATGCTTAATCATAGCGCGTTCAATGTCATTCTGTTTATCTGAATAAACACCATCAACGTAAATGTGCAGCACGTCTTGAATGGATACAATGTGATGTTCTGCAATTAGATATTTAGCAAACTGGTCATGTAGAAATACCTTATCTTTATAGAACGACTGCTTCATAAAAGCTTCATCGCGTAAAATAGTATTAATTTCACTATCCGGAAGTGGTGATGACAATACAAACTTATTAATGATACGGATTGTTTGCCGGATTTCCTTTTTACTCATTCCAACGGATTGTAATTTCAAGATATAATTGAATAGTTCTTGATTACGATTACCATCATCTATTTCAGTAATTGGACTATGTTTATCTGTTTTTTTCACTTTCAACATAGGATGTAGCCATTTTGGAAGTGAATCATGGTCAGTTGCTTTTCTCAGCCATTTTCTAGTTTTCCCATCCATTCGCAGCGGGTCGGCAGTGTTTTTAATACCTAATTTAACAGTAACTTTTACACCGATTGCAGAATACCAATCGATACTATTTTTTGTTAATTCATATCCCTTGAAATAAATATGGATTCCCTGATTGGTTTTTAAGATACTACAATTGATGTCTAATGACTTGATGATTTTTATCAAAAGTTTCGATTCTTCAGGCGTATCGATATCAATCATCACAAATTCATCTTCCAAAATTCCTACATAATTATCAAACTTTCGAACAGTCTCATAGGATAGTAATTTTTTTGAATCGTTTTTAAATTTTTCAGCAGCATGTTTTTCAGTACCTTTTAGATAACCTCTATAAATTTTTCTCACCTACCTTTCATTCGAAAGTAATTCATTTTAAAAAATTATAATTGTATCACCATATTGACACGTTCAATCGATTTCTCATAATATTCCTTCTCTTTTTCAAAGCAGATATATTTTCTATTAGTATTCAAGCAAGCGACTGCTGTAGTTCCTGAACCGCTGCAATTGTCCAGCACCGTCTCGCCGGGTTTAGTGTACGTTCTTATCAGGCACTCAAAAAGGCTGACTGGCTTCTGTGTTGGATGTAGTTTTGATTTCTGTTTATCTGTGCCAAATTTCAAAACACTGCGTGGATAACGTTCAGTACTATCGTAAGACGTCAATTGGTAGTCGTTATAGTTTGTTGATTTTTTACTATTCCTCTTATGCTCAGCAGAAGACACCTTTCTAGTATGACCTTGTGTCATTTGTGGGATATACTGTGGCAGTTTCTTGTAAAATATAAGAATGTTTTCATGTGCTCTTAAAGGCATTCTTTTTGCATTCAGATGTCCAGTAGCAGTTGTTTTTTCCCATATCAGCTCATAACGGAATAATTTAGTGTTACTCATGATAAGCTGGCTTGTGAAGGGCTGGCATCCTGTCAAAACTATTGCACCATTATCCTTGATGATTCTTTCATACTGCGCCCAAAGTGGCTCTAATGGAATAATTGAATCCCACTTATTCTGCGTAGTCCCATAAGGTAAATCCGTTAATATCATATCTACTGACTTATCAGCTATACTCTGCATACCTATCAAACAGTCTTCGTTATAAATTTTGTTTAGTTCTATCACTTAAGATCTCCTTCATATACTACGATTGCACATGGAAAAGGTGCGTTGTGTGGATGTGGAACACCTTTATTTTCAAATCTTAAACGACCTTCTAGAAATTGAATCTCTGTTTTTCCAAAAATGTATTGATGCCACCTTTTTGTTTCAACCCTTGCTGGAAGTAACAAAACAATCGTATTACCATTTTTCTGGTGCTCCTCATACGCTTTCTTAACAAACGCATTTTGCAATTTAGTTTCATATGGAGGGTTACAGAAAATACTGTTGTAAGACCCCCAATCCTGAACAAGGGAATCGTCCTCTTCAGTAAAATAGTTTTCTAGTTTTGCATTTTCTTTACTTGCTGCAGCATCTAAATCAAAGTGATATTTTTCATTTAGCTTATTGAACAGCTGCTGTGGTGTTTCCCAATCTTGCTTCTTGCTACTGAAATGTAATTCTGTTTTCATATCTGAAAGGAGTAAAGATATCTTTCTGCTGGCCAGCAAACCTCCAGCCCCTTTCTGTTAAATTTTTAACCAAGAAAATCAATTACTCTTTTTTTAGCTAGTTGAATATACCAGTCCCGGTTTAACCAATCGGGCACCTTTTTATTTTCAACATTTGTATTAATGATTCGGCATATCTCAGGTGTATATCCGATTTTTTCAGTTTTCCCATTCTTCATTTTTCTAAGTTCTTTCCCTGTTTTACTAGCAAACAAACGAAAAACTTTTTCTTGCTGTCTTCGTTTTCCATAAACAGCACATTCATATTTATTTGATATCTTAACGACTTTTTGGAACTCAATTAATTCGTTACATTCAGATATTGTTTTTTCAACTGGTATCCCATGAACCAAATTAGCAACTACCGCCTTATTGACAATTGGCAAGTCATAATCTAATGAGTTTAATTCTTTTACATAAGCACCTTTAGATTTATATCCACCTGCGTAGTCAACGATTACATAATTGTTTACATCTTTTTGGAAAATCTTTTTATAGAAATCAAAGCTCATGTGTAAATTACTTCGTTCTTCCCATTCAAAAACAATATCATCAAATAGTTCAAAATCAGATTTCTTAATTTTGACTAAAATACCATCAGTATTTGACTGAATCAATTTGAATGACGGTATAAATTCTAATTTCTCAATTAAATCAAGAATGAACAACTGACCATAAATACACACCAGTAACCGATTGCGCGGGTCATACATTGCATTATACTTATCACCCATAGCACCATAGGTGATATTACAAATTCGCTTATATGGTTCACGTTCAGTTTTCCTTCCCTCAGCTTTTAATTTTAGGCTAGTATCTAAAATGTATTGGAATTTTTCTGGTTTTGAAACACCACGCGATAATAAGTCATATTCAGTCATTACAGTTGGATACAGTTGATCCACATCCGCCATAATCATATATTCATCTTCTGAACATTCATAGGTGAATTTAGGCAATGCACCATGTACTCCACCAGCTGCAAAAACATGTTTTACATCAGAAACCACACACTTTAATTCTTTTGGTTCACCAGTGTACGTTTTAAAAAACTCAAAGACATTGGTGTATTTTTCAATCTGTAGATTATCCGGTAAAAAAATATCAAATTCATCATCATATTCCGTTTTACGCGCTTCTAAAATTGTACTGGCAAGTTGGGCTTGAGTTTTACTAAGATGTTTCAATGGTAATTTGAATTCGGTCACAAGTGCCAGGTGCGATTGAAACTCGACAATTTGACGACTAAAAACTTCCATTGTTTCGTGCACATCATGTTGACAATAAAAAATGACTTCTTCAATCTCTTCCTTTGTCAATTTTCTATCAATATCAAATGGTACGGTTGTCTCCCTGATGTCGTGTCCCATAAATGCTTCAAGCTGCTTCAAGCTATAGTTTCGCTTAACCATCGCATCATAGGATATTAAAGGTATATTGTTAAATTGCCTACTAAACTCCCAGCCCTTCTTTTTTTTCACAATAATCCAATCGTTTACTTCTTTTGGATTGAAACCACATGTTAATGCTTTTAAAATATATCGGTCATATCCATTTGAATTAAAACCAACACACACATTTTTTTTATTCTGATTATAAAAATCAATCATTAAATTTCTATCGTTCACGATAGCTGTCACCTTTTTCAGTTCAGTATCAACGATTACAACTAACCAATCATATTTAAAAACTTCAAAGTCATAAAATAAGATGATAAATCACCTCTCATAAAATTAGGACCGGGATTCCTCCCGGTCTTGTGGTTATTAATCAAGAATTTCGATAATCTCAAACTCAGCAAATTCCGGATTCTTTGCACGACGTTGTTCAAGTATATAATTCCATTCATCTTCAATAATTTCCTCAGCGATATCCAAAATCAAGTCACTATAATCCTTGAAATTATCAAATTTCACTTCATCGTCATCAGCATCATATAATGCTCGAAGAATCTCATTATTTTTATGCACTTGGTACCCAAATGCCTTTTCATTGTGCGGCTGCATCACTCCATTGTAAAAAACTAGATTTCCAGCAAATTCACCTTCTAAAATTTCAAACTGAATTTTGACCATTGGGTCACCAGCTTTGGAGTGTCCTAGTTCCATGTTTCTCACTTTAACTTCATACTGGTCATCCGGAATGGTAGGGAAATCGCCACCACCATTTTCTTCCGCTGTTTTCACATCTGCTTGTAATGCATCAAGGTCTACTGTTTTATCAAATTTCGCCCAATCAAATTGTTTTTCCGTCATTATTCATCTTCCTTTTCTAAAATAGTTAATGCTACACTGTCATCATTCATTGAAACTTCATAACTAATATCATTACAATCCGAATCGTAAATGGTAAAGGTTTCATCTAAATCCGGATGATGGGTTAAAGCCCGAATCATTTCACGATAAGTTAAATCACGAAATATCATTCTTCATCACCGTCTTCATTTTCATCCCAATCGTTTTCAGTTTCATCATTCATCAATTCAGATTCCATTATTCCAGCTGGTGTATTGTATTTAAATTCCAGCTTAACAAGATAATATTCACCCGACTTATTAGCTTTTAAATTGATACTATGACCAATCAACTCGTCCGGCTGGTCCTTTCTAGCTTCAGTAACAATTGCATTTGCTTCTTCCTCAGTTGTTGCAAACCATTCTTCTTTTAGTGATAATTGACGTTTCATTTAGCTTCCTCCTTTAAAATGGTAAATCATCATCTGATATGTCTATTGTGGTCCCACGACGACGTGGGTTATTTACTTTGACTCTCTACGACGACGGCGACGAGTTGCTTTTTCTTCCTCAACTGGTTCATCTTCCGTCTTTGGTTTACGTTCCCGGCGCTTCCGTTTTGGAGGTTCTTCAGTGTCAGCAATCTTCATTTCGGTTGGTTCATCTTCTCCCGGTAAGGTCTCCATAGTTGTAGTTTCACCTGGCGGTGTTTCTTCATCTTCAGTTGTATCAACATCAGCTTTTTTACGCCGTTTACGTTTAGTTGCGGTTGGTTCTTCATCTGGATCGAAATCAGCGACTTCCTTCTTTTCAACTGATTTACGTTTTTTAAGTCCTTTGTTCGCAGCATCATACAGTTCAATTAATTCCTCATAATCAAGATTGATTTCATCAGCGGGTAAGTTCTTAATACGACCACCGCCAAAAACATAGTCCTTCGATTTAAATACAATTTTCCGTTCGTCATCATTGGCAACAACACGTGCCACAATATCTACCATTCCGGCAATTTTCAATGCTGGCTTATCTGCTAAATTGGGCTTGATTGCGGTGGTCTTGTCGCCACCCTTTTTTGTGATATCCTTTGATGTATCTTCATGTGAAATGAGAATGATATTTTCATACGGAAGATGGACAAGCCGCTTCATGGTACTTAGAAACTCAGTTCGTACCTTATCCCACGCCCGGAATGAATCATCTGATTCATGTTCAATTCCTAACTTTTCATACATGTAAAGTCGACAAGATTCATACGTATCTTCAAGTAAATCTAATACGATTGTTTTAAACTCATTCTCACCCTTTTCCAGCTCGAAAATAGCATCTTTCAGTTTGTCCCAGGCTAAAATTGTTTTAGTGATTCGCCCGGTAGTTTGAACCTCATTTGCGATATCGTAAAACGGTGCATCAACAAATTTAATATTGCCATCCGTATTCAGCATTAAAGGATTAGGGAAATCATTAGCAAACGTCGTTTTTCCAGTGAACGGTGCGCCGTATATCCAAATTACTCTTTTTTCTACTTTTTCAATGTTTCTTCGTTTCATTTCAGGTAAAATCATTTCTATCTCTCCATTCTCGTCTTGTATAGCTTCTAAATATTCAGGTGGGGTTAGTGTTGTGTAACGACCTTGCTTTTTCGCGTTAATGGCTGCGCAACTAAAACAATCATCGTTTGGATTTCTTTCATAAAACGTAGCTTGTTCAATGTCGCTTATCTGATTGAAGAAACTATCCACTTTAGATTTATCAAATTGAATATCTATGAATGTTACTTTTGCATTTTTCACTGTTTGCATTAGTCGCACTCTAAACTGATGCAGGCTTTCAGTTTTCTTTTGTCTGATATTCGTTTTTCCAACAAACAAATACCCTAATTTCTTAATCTTAAAACCAGCTTTTTCTAAAAAATATTTATAAATATGAAGCTGTTCTGATTCTCGATAGCTATCAATGTTATTACTGTATTTAAAATCAATAACCAGACATTGACCATCCGGACATTTAACAATTAAATCCACATATCCAACGTACTCAGGTTCATCAATTTTATACTCATGGATTAATTCACATCCAGGAAAATTAGATGCTAAAAATTCATTAACTTTCGGCAACATTCCTTCTAGCTTAATCGCTTCATTGACAATTTCATCAGTAATGATTGGATATGAATCATAGTAATGTTTAATCATTGTGTCCTTATTTGTCTCTATACCTTTGTGTAGTGCATTTCCAATAATCAATGGACTATTTGCTTCATAGTTTGGAATCTCAGCAAGTGAATCAATATAACGCAGTTTAAAGTGATACGGACATTGATTGAACAATGAAACACGTGAATAACTGTACTGCATTAAGATGCACCACCCTGTTCCGATTTGGGTGTATATTCGGTTTTGATATAAAAACTCATTGTTTTTAATTTTGATAGATTGAGTGGACAGTTGAGTAAGGGATATAAATTCGAGTGACTTTGAAAATATACATTTTCAAGTGTTCCATCTTCAATTAATTCAAACAAGTCTGCGAGTTCAATCGGTAAATAGATTGGTCGTTTACTCATAAAACCACCGTTCCTTCCATTCTTCGAAATCTTTTGGACGTAATATATACGCTTCTCCGCCGGATCCTTGTATTTTATTAATGTTATATATTTGTAGTTGTGAAGGTCTTCCCACGTCAGTTTTTAATTCGATACCATGAAAAGTTCCATCGATACACGCTAAAATATCAGGAATACCTTCTTTAGTGAATTTACTACCAGCCCAATATTTTACATACCAAGCATCGTGTTCTTTAAGGTAATCAATCACTTTTTTTTGAAATGCTGATTCCCTCATAATTTCACCAGGTCATCATAATTAATGACTGTCCTTTCACCGTCGCTGTATTGGACTAGCGCGCTACAATTATATTTCTTTTCAATTAAAACGGTATCTGAACCAAACGCGGTTGCTTTATCACCAACCGACAAATCATTTTCAATAAAGCTTCGTGCTTCATAAAATGAACCGTTTTGACCAGATTTCATTCGTATTTCCACATTACTAACTCGAATGTTTTTACGTGCGGGAGCTGTCATTTGTTCATTTCCTCCTTCTCAAAAAGTACATCAGTGTAATCTTTTCTCATTTTCAATGTTTCCAGTATTTTCCATTCAACACTTCCTTGTGTGAGTGGGTAATAATAAAAACATGGTCGTTCTTGTCCTATTCGGTGCGTACGCTTTTTACTTTGTTCGAATTGTTCCGATGATTCAGGAAGCGTAAAATAGATAATTTTGTTTGCCTTTTGGAAATTGTGTCCCATTGCACCAGCTTTGTATTGAATCAATGTCACGCTGTTTTCATATAATTCATACGCTGATTTATCTTTTAGAATTCCATTAATAGTTGAGATTGGGCGGCCTAAATATTCACAAATTTCTTTTAACGCATCATATTCAGCATTGAAATTATAGAAAATCACGATTCGATCATTGGTTGATTCAATTAAATCTTTTACCGCTGTTAATTTATGCTCATTTAAATGTCCTGCTAGCTGGCGACTGTATAATTTTGCTGTTGCTGGTGTATCACCAATAATCATTTCACCCGCAAATTCAACAATATGATGTTCTGAAAACTCACGATAATACTTTGTACTTTTTACTTGAATGTTTACATGTGTTTGTTCAGGTAAATCAAACACTTCATCAGTCTTCATAAATATCGCGCCATACGCTCGTAGTTTGCGTTTTAAACGTTCTACATTCTTATACCCGACAATCTTATAGCTACTGTCTACATCGTCCCATTCGCGCTCAGTGTACTGTTTAAGAAACGTGTTTTTACTTATCTTCCAACCAAGTAAATTTATTTGTGATATTAATTCTTCATACTTGCCACCAGTAGGTGTTCCTGATAACAAAATCACGTTGTCTGGACACAACTCATTTAAGATGAATTTAGAGCGTTTAGAGCGTTCATTTTTAATCAAAGAAGATTCATCTAACATCATTGTGAAATGCCTTAAACGTGATAATTCAGGTCTTCTCCATGCTAACTCATAGTTGATAATTAATATAGATTCTTCCGGAATAATATCCATCGATTGTTTGTCAAAAATTATCACTTTATACTCCGGATAGAATTCTTCAAAATGATTTTTCCAATCTTCAATTTTGGATTTTTGACAAATAACTAGATTATATTGCGTGTTAAGTTCATACATTTTTTCAGAACCAACGAAGGTTTTACCAAGTCCCATGTCCAAATAATAAGCTACTCGATTAAAATCATAAGTTTCATTTAATGCTTGCTCTTGATGTGGAAAAAGGTTTATCAATTTATCACCTTCTTTTTCCTCCTAAAATTTAATAGTTGTGTTACGATTCTAGACTATCTAATGTATCTAACAAGGCTTTAAGCTCAGCATCTTCAGCAGCTAATTCATTTAGTTTTCTACGTTGAAGGGCGGCTTTGGCTTTTTCATTAATTTCACTTCGCAATATTGATATTTTTACCAGTCGTTCTTTCTCAGATTCAATTTCACTAATATCGACTTTCTGAACGATGAAGGATTGAACTTCTTTGGAAAATGGTTGTTTCACATATTCGATAAATTCGGCAACTGAATAACCAAAACGAGTTTCTACAACAACCAAGTCACCTTCAACTAAGTCATCAATTAATGTGATATAGTGATAACTTCTGTTTAACTCATTATTTTTATCAATTTTGTTAATAAATTTTACGGATGCATACTTTCTTTTCCTGTGTTACACTCTCCTTAGAATCGTTATATTTATTTAGTGGCTTGTATCGTCGGCAAACGGTACAGGCTCTTGTTTTTGTTCAATAAGATTTTTCACTTTCCCGACTGATTCATTCAATATTGGAATACTCTTACAATCAGTTGATTTAAATACACTTCGTATGAGTGATTGAATTAAAATATTTTGACTAGCCGTTAAGCATACAGGATAATACTGATTACTTTTAATATAGAAAATCGCAAATTGGTCATTCATACTTTCCTCAACACTCCCAATCAATTTTTAATTGTTGAAAATCAGCATCGCCGATTGGTATACGTCCCTCAACTTGTTGGGCGATGTTATTCGTGACGTTATCGATTTCATTGTTTCTTTCATAGAAGAACGCGCCCACACCTAAGACTGGTCCAAAACTAACCACTGACCAAACTAAGTTGGTTGCTTCTAAAAACTGATTCATAATCTTAGGAGTAATTTGCTTAATGTGTAAATCTGGTGCAGTGATAAAATTTCCGTTTGTATGGCAACTCAATACTTTTTTTACGGCTTCATGTGTAGTCATTTACTCAACACCCCACTCTCAAAAGTTCATCATAAATAGCTTCATAGTTGTTGTGGTCAATAATGAGACGGTCAATCTGTTTGATGTTTTGCTCTCTCAGTGACTTTGCATTTTCCTGTTCGATAAGGATAGATAGGTTATGAACCTTCTCCCGGATTGCTTCCCTGACAAGATGAGTCTGCTTTTCTGTTAACATTTCGATTCCTCCTTAGTTTTTCATTTCGTAGGTTGGACGTTAATCTCTTCGGGACACACTCGCATTAGAGCGGAGATTATTTTTTTAACATCGTCAGTAGTCAATCTGTTGGTGATATTTGTGGAACCTTTACTACATGAAAGTTCAACCGTTCCATCATTAACAGCAGTAATATCAATAATTTCGGCACGTGGTCCGATTAATACTAAAAGTTTTTCTTTCATCGTTTATTCCTCCTTCCAAATTGGTTTTCTACAGCAATATCATATGAAAATAGCCAAATGACAATTAGCAGTAAAAAGAAAATTACAGATACATTCATTCCTAGCTTTCCAATTAGTATGCCAATACCTAGAGATACAATCAGCAAACCTTGTCTACGTAGTGAGTGAATTTTTTTCATATCTTTTCACCAGATACTCGCTCGATTTCTCTAAAACCGTTAATAATTCCTTCTAGGTAAACATCTTTAAAATTCCAATCCACCTGAATCAACTTATCCAATTCTTCCAAAATCACTAATGCTTTTTCATGTTCCTGCATTATTAAGTTCCTCCTTCATTTGGAAATCTCCCTATTTTTTATTTCCAGCAACCTCAAACCTTCTAACTCGTTGAGCATTTGACAAGTATGATATGGTTTCAGTTTCCCAGCATGTTTCAATGCATCGTGTTCAGCCTTGATTGCTTTCCTTCTCGATTGAATCAATGATAGGATTATTTTTTCCTGTTCAGTAGTGTATGCCATCTAAGTTCCTCCTTACTGATTCTTAAACCATTCAGTATGAACAAATTGGAGAAATTCCGGATGAAGAAATAACCACTCTCCACTGACCTTTTTAACCAATCCTTTATCAATCAAATATTGTTCAGTGAATGTTTCTCTAACCCATCTAACCGTTTTGCTTAGTTCTTCAGCAACTTGTTCAGTAGACAGCCATGGACGGATATCCACTTGTTGAACTGTCATTTCTGATAGTCGCTCATTTAAGCGTTTGTCAATTAGTTGTTCAAATTCATTAATTAAATTCATGTTTATCATTCCTTTAAGGTTGACCGACCTTTTAATTAAAATAGCTTTTATGATAATGTGAGTATTTTAATTTGATTAAAAATAGCGTAAATGCTATTATGCATTTAATAGATAATTATCACTATTTTCACCATTGTTATTTAACTAGTTAATTCAATGTTTTCTTTTGCATAATAACTACTAAACTCGTTTTTGTTGCCAAAAAAAATTGATTCAGTTGATACCAAATAAATTGACGGTATCATTTGGATATGTTCGAATTTCATGATGCTGGGATTAGTTTCCCATTTTGCTAATGTCTGGTAGTGTACACCAAATTTTTCAGCGGCTTCTTTTTGAGAATATCCCATTAATTTTCTTGCAGCTTCCAATGATATTTTCTTTGTCATTTGTAATCACTCCCTTCGTTGCTAATAATATATCACGACTAAAGTCGTTTAGTCAACGATTATTTTCGTTTTTTTAATTAAAGAACACTGTTATTTAAAGAAATCTCTCTTGATTTTAACGAAAAAACTCGTTATCATTAACAAAACTAGAATTTTATGAGGTGAATAAATAACATGGGAAGACCAGCTATAACTGAATTCGAGCAAAAATTAAGAGAAACAATTTCTAATAACCTAAAACGAATAACTTATGGTTACACGCAAGCCCAAGTGTCTGAAATGACTGGGATACCAGCTTCAACGCTATCCGGGTATTTTGCAAAGCGCTCTACTATTAAACGAGATAACCTAAAGAAAATAGCTGAAGCATTTAATGTTAAGGAATCCGACATTGACCCTAGAGCTAAGGAAAAGATTGATTGGAGTGAGTACGATAAGCAGTTAACACCTAAACATTTTGAGTTAATCAAGGAAGCTGAAGAACTTGACCTTAACCCAAAGGCATTGACCGTTGCAGCACATATTGATGATGATACGAGTGAAGAAGAACTGGATGAAATAATGAATTATATAAAATTCAAGAAGTCACAACGAAAAAAAGAATTATAGGAGATTAGTTTTATTTTAGGAGATAGAGCAATACTAAAAACTTACTACGCAGAAGGTGTTTCATTTGAATAATGTAGAGTTATTAATGACAAGATTTCCCCAAATCGAGTTTGAATTTGATAAAAAAATGCCAAAGGCATTGAAAGGACTGTATCTTGAAAACAAAATATATTTAAACCCTCACCAAACACAAGCTGAAATGTTTGGAACAGTTGCTGAAGAAGTGGCGCATCATTACACGTCAGCAGGTGAAAGGGAAAATCAAGATGATCTAGAGACAAGAAAGCAAGAATGGAAAGCCCGGTTAGTTGGTTCAGAATTAATTGCACACCCTGTTAATTTAATTGCTGCTAAAAGATATGGATGTAAATCACAATGGGAAACTGCTGAATTTCTAGGTATAACAGTTGAACATCTTCAACAAGCCCTTAGATTATATAAAGAAAAATATGGTACTTGCTTCGAATTTGAAGGGTACGTATTTGATTTTGGAACAACAGATACCCTTAATATCTATAAATTGCATAAAAAAATAAGCTGATTAGTGCAGCAACACCAATCAGCTCAACACCTTATTTCTAAAGTGTATTAGTCAAAAATATTATACCATAGAAATGAGGAAATAGAGTGAAAAAGTTAATTACATTGTTTGCATTATTGGGTACAGTATTCTTATTGGTTGCGTGCGGTTCATCTGAAGAAAAAGCTGATGATGGTAAAGATTTAGAAACAACAAACACATCTGTTTTAGAAACAAACAATGAAGAAAAAGCTGATTTCATTACTTTAGCAAAAAAGCATATTGAAGAATTTTATAATATAAATGGTGTTGATGTTGCAATGGATGTTAATCCATTCTGGATGCCTGATGATAAGAATGCAGACACTGGTGAAGAATATAAAAATATTCTTAGTGGAAATAGTACATTCAAGTATGATGGCAACACTTATAAATACGTATTCATTTACTCTAAGAAAGATGAAAAAAATTACACTGTATTATATTTGACTAGTGATTATAGTTCTAATGAAATATCAGTTCCATTGGAATCAGATTAATCACCATATCACTGAAAGGAGTGATGCCAAGCCAATTCTTCATAGGGTTGACCGACCGGGAAGGAACTGGAATAATGGCAAAACCAAAAAAATTACAAAACGGATTGTTTTCATATAGGTTTAAAGTTAAGAATCCTATCAATGGAAAATGGATAGACAAATATGTTAGAGGATACACCGCACAAGAATGCTATGATAAAGAAATCAAAATGAAAGCTGATGCTCTTATTGGAGTATCACCCGAACGCATTAACTTATTTTCATTCTTTGATTTATGGGTGAATACGTTTAAACGTGGTATTGTTGGTGAAGACCATTTGAATAAAATAGCTTCAACAAGAAAAACACTTGTTGAATTCTTCGGAGAATCTATTTTATTGCAGCAAGTAGACCGGATAAAATATCAACAATGGATTAACCACATGGGACTTAATCAGAATCGGGCTAGAAGAACGGTAATGGATAAACACAAGATTGCGAAGGCAATGTTCCAAGAAGCTATTGAAAGTGGTTATTTACTTAGAAATCCGGGTAATAAAATTACCATTGTTGGACGTGATACAACTGGTGAACGCAAAGTGACACTTGATTTGGATGAATGGAAAAAGCTTAGAGAAGTTATAGTAAACTCTAAAAGTACAGCTTCCAAATATGTTTGTTTGGTCATGATGTACTTAGGTACTCGTTTTAGTGAAGCTGCGGGGCTTTTAAAGGGTGATTTTGACTTTGATAATCACACCGTATCAATTACTAAGGCATATGACTATAAACGCACCAAGGCGAATACAACGACCAAAACAGCAAGCTCAGTTCGTGTCATTCATCTACCTAAACAACTAGAGGATATCATGAAAGAATATATGAACGAATTAGAGAAGCGGCGAAAAGTCGTTTCACTTCATTCACCTGATGATATCTATTTATTTACAAATGAATTGGGCTATCCAATTACTAATGCATCAATCAACAAGTATTTAGCAAAAAAATGTAAATCTGCTGGTATTCAAAGAATTACGTCACATGCCTTCAGACATGCCAAAACAGATTTATTAGTTCTTGCTGGCAATGATATGATATACACGCAGAAACAACTTGGTCACTCAGACACATCTACAACCCTTAAATATTATAGTTCATTAAATAACGATATTAAGGAAAAGAATGATAAAATAATAGATTCATTCTTTGAAAATGTAAAATGACTTAGGTGTGACTTAGGTGAATCAAAAAGAAAAAAGGCTGTACCCCTTGCGCAAGAAGGGATACAGCGATTCGCGTTTTGGCGCTCAGGACGCGTTTTTCAAAAAAGAGAGTAATAACTTATAGTGATATAAACATTGTCCCATAAGGCTTCTTACAGGATTATAACACACTTTTAACAGCAATCAAAACGTCGGTTTTCAAAGAAAACCGACGTTTTGATTTAATCTCCAGACTGTCGACTGAGCGAAAGTAAACAAGAGCAATATTGGTTTTTATACATCTTAGGATGTGTTTTTTTATAAAAAAGAACTGCACCATTTGTCAAGTTGACATTGATGCAGCTCTTTAAATTCAGATAAAGATACATTTGAAATAAGACAGTTCTTGTACACAGTCTTTTAGCAGCGACCAGTTTGCCTGCTTAGGGCTTGTCAATTTCTTTAAAAACAGTGGTTCCATATTGGTGAATTTTAGCAGTATACACTTCAAAAGAAAGAATAACCGGATTCTTATGATTCAGCAATTTTTGATAATCATTCAAGCGGTCTTCAATCACTTGATAATCCTCAATCGAATGAACAGAGAAAACACCTTTCAGCAGCAGGCTCTCAAATGTTCCATCATTATAACAGCAAACGTTCCCTTTGTTGTTTTGCTGAATATTCTTGACAGTATCGCCATCACCATCTACATAAAACTTCAATGTATGAAAATCAACTCTTGCAATCGGTTTAGACACAACTATTGTATTTGGAAATCCATTTCGATCATTCGTGGACAGTAAAAAAGAATTGCCCCCTGCAATTAATTTGCGAATTTCTTCAATCATCTCCACGCCGCCTCTTTTCATCTTTAATCTATTATACCTAAAGTGAAATGAATTAGGAATTATAAACCCCGAATTTTGAAGCAGAACTTCTGATTTTTCTACTAACACAAGAATACTTTACCAATGGTCTGGATAGCTAATCAGAAGCAGCTGACTTTATTGATGAGCAGCTTGCCTATTTTTTTGTTACCATAAACAACCTGCAGCATTAAATATAGTTGAATCGTTATCAACATTATCTGTCTGAGTCAGCAGACTTTTGAGCAAGAGGTGATAATGACAATATTGCTATCCACCCGTACAGCTAAATCTTTTTTATCCATTTATTGTTCTTTTCTTGCGTTTAAACACTAAAAAATGTTGGCAGATTTTCCTTAAGGACTTTCTACCAACATAAATTATTATAGAGACAAGCACCAATTAGTTCAGTCAAAAAACAAGCCATTTTGTCCATAAATATCTATCCAGCTAAATCCATCCTTTTACTTTACAGTAGAGATTGAGGTCGTGGAAAATAACTCGCCTAATACTGAGACATCTGGCGTATTAATATACTCAGCTAAGTCATCTTTCACTGTTTCAAATATGACTCGTGCAATTTCAGAATGACCAAATTCATTTGGATGCATATCGTTGATTAACTGTTTATCTGAATAGCCTAAATAACTATTTTTAGATTTGGGATCAATCGTATCTTTTCTCTCTGTCCACAATTCTCTGATATTCGCTACTGGTACTCCATATTTTTCACCGGTTTGAATAATAACATCATCATAAAGCTGAGAAATTTTCTCATCTCTATTCCAGGTTGTAACCAGTACGATGACTCTATTTTTTTCTTGCAGCTCAGTAATAACGTATGATAGATTTGCTTTGAACTGAGTCAAGCTTTCTTCACCACTATATGATTTAATATCATTGGTCCCATATTCAATCGTAATAAAATCAGGCTCCTGACTTTTTATCTGCTCAACACTCGAAATACCTAAGTCGCTTAGCTTGGCACCCGATTTATATACACCCATTTCATTTACTTCAATATTAAAATAAGCGCTGATTGCATCAGCCAAAACACTGATGAAACGTTGATCCTGTCTATAAGTAATTGCGCCATTGGAGATACTGTCTCCCATAGGAGAGTAGGTAATCCTATTTAAAGAAGAGAATGCTGGTACAGCATAAACATCTTCTCCTTGAACCTCATCGATAGAGAAAAACGTCTCATATCCCCAGAAAGCAAAACCGCCAACTACTAACACTATCAGCAGCCCAATAATCTTTTTCATCTATAATCCTCCCCTAAATAAACACTCCAAGGGTAATTATAGCAAATATGAAAATGATTGTTAACCCAATCCTAACATCTGTTATTTTTTCCAAGGTAAGCAGCAATGCTTGCTTAACAAGCAAATACGCATAAAACATGAAGCTAGCTTTAAAACAGAAGCATCTTTCTGCTTTTACTGCTTATTTCCAGCGAATCGGTATTTGACCTTCACCAGAAAAACTATAGTTGTCTTTTTCAATATTCCAGCTGAATGAGAGAAATTCTTCTTGACCTGTTAAGTTATGCCATTTTAGCCGTTCATTGCTTTCCATTAAAGAAGTCCCGCCTTCATCCTGAGAACTATAGCTCATTTCTGCATCCTGAAATTGGTCAGAAGGAACAATTGGATCATATAGCTCATAGGAAGTTGTCCCTCTTTTTAAAGTTATTGTCGGCATGATTCCTTCTGAAGAAATCATGATATGTTCCAGTTGATTTAACTCAGAAAGCGCAGAGATATCAGTTAATAAAGCTTGTGTATGCAGCTGCTCTTCTGCTTCTTCCTCTTCATTACCATAACCTCTCGTATAAAGTCTTAGGTCTTTAAGATTCTGTGCATTTTTTAGATCATATAAATTAAGCTGGTTTGTTATTTCGATATTGAGCTCTTCTAATTTAGTTAATTTTCTTAGTGGTCGGATGTCTTTAGTGTTCCCTTCTTCACCTACAAAGCTTTTGAGATTTACAGCAACCTCCAAACCATTAAAAGAGGTATAGTTATCATCAAAACCTCCGCTAAAGCGTTCCATTGAAGTTAAAAATTCTGGAGTAAACAAACCAAACTGCTGAGTGAAATCCATCTTTTCTTCCCATTTTTGATAAATTGCTTCATATGCTACATCATAATCGTTTTCAGAAATCAGACCAAGCTCCAGCTTCTCAGCTAGCTCTTCTAATTCTACATACCTCTGATCGTAAGCATAGCTATCAAAGGTACTACTTAAATCGTAAGTAATAGACCTGTCGTTAAAACGAACATAATCCCGATTCTCTGCCCTTGCTGTAGTCGGTAGTCCAAACAACAACCCTAACCCAACTATTCCCGTAACTTTTTTCCATCTTTTCACTTAATCATTCCTTTCTTATTGCTAATTAAATCATAACAGATGATTATATTTTGATAAATACAAAAAATAAATTTTAATATAAAAATTATTAAAAATATTTCGTAAATATAATGTTAAAAAAAATGATCAAATCTATTGTTAAAAATTTCAGAAGCTACTGACTGGCTATCCAGATAATTGGCGATGCTTCTCTTCTTTAAAAAGAAGAACTTGAAACAAAACCAGTAATTTCCTGGTTTTGTTTCAAGTCCTAAGAATTAATTTCACTTTTTTGTCCGGCCAACACAATTTTATATAGTGTGTTTTACTTATCTGCATTGCTCAGTAAGCCTTAGCTTTTTTATTTAATTATGCATTTAGCCCAGCTAATTCAAACCGGACATTTTGCTGCATTTCTTTGATTTGCTCTGCTTCCTCTGTATCCAGGTAATCTCGGTAGGCTTCTGCATCACTATCACTATAAGAATGAATATAACACATGGCCCATAGCTTGGGATCTTTAATCAGCTTATCTGAAAATGGATACAATAAAGCGAAATGTAGCTGGACCTCCTCCTGTAAATCAAAATAAAGAATATGATTATCATGAAGCAGCTCTTTTTCTAAAAACAGCTTAATTCGCTGATAAGAGGAGGTTTCCAGTGGTTTAGTCAGAGAAGCAGGAACGACTTGATATGTACGTCCGTCACGCCATAAAAACGTAACCTCTTTTTTATAATGTAAATGCGCCAATTCTTCCAGTACCCATGAACGGACGAGCTTATGAACGGCTTTATCAACTAGAACGACTTGTGCCATCTCCACAAACTCTTTCTGAGGTAGATAAACAGATTTTCTTATCAGTGCCAGCTGCTGATAGTAATCAACATTTTTCAGCTGAGCAAGCTCCTCTTTAAGGGCATTAATTTTTTTTACTTCAAACTGCTGATGAAGGAGTTCGGCCTGACGAATTTTTTTCTTTATTCTAACCAGTGAACGCATTTCACCGCAGTTTTCTTTTAAAATCTGTTCGTTCACAATACTGTGAGCACTAATGAAACGTTGATTCAGAATAAGCAGTTGAACAAATGTATCCATGTATTCCAGGCAGGAAAGATATTGTTCCCTCATCTCTTCAGCAAGAGCAAGTCCTTGTTTATTTTCTCCAGCTTTCACATATACACTCACCAGCAGATAATTTAAGGGAAATTCTTGACGAATAGCATACGCTTCTTCAAAATAGTCTATTGCTTCAAGATAATTTTCCTGATTTGCCGCTTCTTTTCCCAACTCGATAAATCGATCATAATTTCTTGGAAATTGTATTTTATTCGTCATCGGAAGTACCACCTTTCTATTTCCTTGCATTCACTATTTATACTGATAATAACAAAAAAAGAAAAGCCTGTATACTTGAAAAAAGGATTTTCAAATAAGCTTTTCTTTGTTTTTAGAAAATACTTAATATAAATTTCTCAAAATAACTGCCGTTTCTTCTGGTCCATCTGCCTTCATTTTTTCTGACTTCTTTAATAATGAAAAACCTGAATACCATTCCTTAGTCAGCTCGTCTTCAACTTTAAACTGTTTTATTTTTTCTACGTGAAAGGCTTCCGGATCCACTTCCTGAACACTATCCCAGCCAGTATCAATAAAAATTCTGGTTTCATCTGTAACAGCTTCGTTGCTCTCTAACTCTGTCACAATCTTTTTAAGTTCCCCAAACGTCATTGCTTGTACCTGATGTTCCATATCATGTTTCCTCCGCTCTTGTATTCGCTGTTGTGTTTCATTCTAACATATCTCAACCGCAGTTAGAAACATAACTGTATACTTTACATTTTAATAACAGCCGTTTTTTAATTAGGATATTCCACAATATAAAGTCTCCAAAGAAAAAATCCTATGATTCTTTCTTTGGAGATATTTTCAATGACTTGAAACAGGAATTTCATGATTGTTTAATCACCTGTATCAGCTACTATTCTACTGTTACACTCTTTGCCAGATTTCTCGGCTTATCTACATCATAGCCTCTTTGCAAAGTTGCAAAATAGGCGATTAACTGTGTAGGAACCACACTGACTAAGGCACTCAACAGTGGATGGACATCGGGAATAACCAGTTGGTCTGTTTCCTTAGCCAAAGCTTCTGTAACAATCACTATGGTCTGTGCTCCCCGGCTCTCAACTTCTTTTAAGTTTCCACGGGTATGGGCTGCTGTTTTTTTGTCAGTAATGATCCCAATAACTGGTGTTCCTTCTTCAATTAGGGCAATTGTTCCATGTTTCAGCTCCCCAGCTGCAAAGCCTTCCGCTTGAATATAAGAAATTTCCTTTAACTTCAACGCTGCTTCCATCGAAACATAATAGTCCATCCCGCGTCCGATATAGAATGCGTTGCGAGTGCTGTTAAGAAATGTTTCCACTAATTGACTAATCAGCATTTTTTCGTCGATAACTGCCTCCATTACAGATGCTGCTACGCTCAGCTCATGAGCAATATCAAACGCTTCAGCAGCCTGCGTCTTCTGGTATCTGCCTGCACTAACAGCCAAAATTGCCAAAACAGCAATTTGTGCCGTATATGCCTTCGTTGAAGCAACTGCAATTTCTGGTCCCGCATGAAGCAGCAGTGTATAGGTCGCTTCTCTAGAAAGAGTTGAACCGGCAGCATTGGTCAGCGTTAATGACGGAAGACCTAATTGATTGATTTGTACTAGCACCTGACGGCTGTCAGCTGTTTCACCACTTTGACTTAAAAAGATGAACATCGGTTTTTTGGACAACAACGGCATATTATAACTAAATTCACTGGACAGATGAACCTCTACTGGAATTCCTGTCATTTGTTCCAGAATTTTTTGTCCTGCCCAGCCTGCATGATAGCTTGTTCCACAAGCAATGATATATAACCGATCACTTTCAGAGACGGTTTTGACAATCTCTTTATTAATCAAATCTTTTCCGGAATCATCTAGATAGTTTTCAATAATTCTACGCATAACTCCCGGCTGTTCATCAATCTCCTTCAGCATATAATAAGGATAGGTCCCTTTTTCAATATCATTTAAATCCAGCTGTGCCTCATAAGATTCACGGAAAACCAAATTTCCTTTCTGATCCTCAATGTGAATACTGTCTGCTTTGACTGTCACTAGTTCTCCATCAGCAATTTCTACAAAATGGTTTGTCTCCTGAAGCATAGCCATCGCATCACTGCAAATCACATTAAACCCGTCACCCAAGCCAATCAGCAAGGGGCTTTTATTCTTAGCCACGTAGATAACCTCTGGGTGTTGATTATCTATCAAAGCAAAAGCGTAAGAGCCTCTAATTACATTTAAAGCAGCTTTCAGTGCTTCTCCAGCATTCGCTGTTTCTTTCGAAAAATATTCGATTAGATACACAACAATCTCTGTATCTGTTTCTCCCTTCAGCGTTGTTCCTTGAAGAAATTCCTGTTTTAATTCTTCAAAATTTTCTATAACGCCATTGTGAACTAATGTGAAGCGTCCTGTCGCTGAAGTATGAGGATGAGCATTTCTTTCACTCGGTTTTCCATGAGTTGCCCAGCGCGTGTGACCAATCCCAATGCTTCCATTGACTTCTTCTTTTATTTTACTTTGTAAGTCAGCGATTCTCCCTTGAGATTTTATCAAATGATCTTCACCAGCTTCATTCGTTACATAAATCCCGGCTGAATCGTAGCCTCGATATTCAAGTTTTTCCAATCCCTGTAATAATATTCCTGCTGCATTTTCTTTACCAATGATTCCGACAATTCCGCACATAATGTCTTTTCCTACCTTCTTCAATTGAGTCTTACACTACAATTTCATCATGTGTTTCCATCTGTGTGATTAGCTCTTTGTTATAATTTTACAATTATTTTTTAGACTAATCTGTAGAGTACAGTCCCTGAAGTCACCCGCCGAATCCTCGATAAACTTCTCCCTCGTCACCTGGTTATTTGCCAGGCCTGGCGCTCCCCTTTAATTGGTATACATAATCCTCCTTCTAAAAAGAATCATGGAAACATAATAAATAATATATCAACTCAGAGTATTTTGTCAACAAAAAAAACAAAACAAATAATTGGTATATACACAAAAGAAAGAATTTGATTGTCCATAATCATCTAAAAAAGCGTGTTTTCTTCTCATTGAAAACGATATTTTATACTAGACAGCCATTGAAAAAGTAAAAATAATTATTTTAATTTCTTTCAAAAAATAGAGTTTGGCAATAGTCGATTTTTGAAATAAAATTAAATCGTTCAACTTCTGATTTGATCTTTAAGAAAAGCAAAAAAGTTTAAAAAAGGCATATGCTGCACTTTTTTAAACTTTCTTTTTTTATATTATTTAACCCCAATTTCTGCTTCAACAACAGCAGAAATCGTATCTACATAATAATCAACTTTTTCTTTAGTTGGTGCTTCTGCCATCACTCGAAGCAGCGGTTCAGTTCCTGATGGACGCACTAAAATTCTGCCATCACCATTCATTTCTGCTTCCATTTTTTCAACAATTGCCTTGATTGCTGGCACTTCCATCGCATTATGCTTATCAGTGACGCGAATATTAACCAGCTTTTGCGGGTAGACTGTAATCTCTCCAGCCAGTTCAGAAAGTTTCTTGCCAGTCTGCTTCATTACATTCAGCAGTTGAATCCCTGAAAGCATCCCGTCTCCTGTTGTATTATAATCCAGAAAAACCATATGACCAGACTGCTCACCGCCAAAATTATAGTCATTTTTTCTCATTTCTTCTACAACATAGCGATCGCCGACTTGAGTAATGACATCTTCCATGCCAGCGGCTTCCACAGCTTTACGGAAACCTAAGTTACTCATAACTGTTGTAACGATTGTATTTTTTTTCAAGCGTTTTTTCTCAGCCAGATACTTTGCGCAAATGAACATTATTTTGTCACCGTCAACTATATTTCCCAGCTCATCTACAGCTATCAAGCGATCACCATCACCATCGAAAGCCAGACCTGCATCTGCCCCTTTTTCAACAACCATTTCCGCTAGTTTCTCAGGATGGGTAGAGCCTACACCATCATTAATATTCAAGCCGTTGGGACTCGTTCCCATAGTGAAGAAATCTGTCTCTAAATCAGCAAACAAACGATTGACAGAAGTTGCTGTTGCACCATTAGCAGCATCAATACAAACTGTCAAATCATTCAAATCTCCGGGAATAGTTTGTACAAGAAACTGAGAGTACTTTAGAAGCCCTTCTGGAAATTCTTCAACTGAGCCCAAGCCTTCAGCTGAGGGGCGCGGTAATGTATCTTCTTCGCTGTCAAGTAATGCTTCAATCTCCAGCTCCTGATCATCAACCAATTTGAAACCGTCTGAACCGAAAAATTTAATACCGTTGTCTTCAGCGGGATTATGTGAGGCAGATATCATTACTCCTGCAGAAGCCTTCTGCAGACGTGTTAGATAAGCCACACCCGGGGTTGCAATGACGCCTAGCTGGAAGACTTCAATACCTACAGACAACAAGCCTGCAATTAATGCTTGTTCAAGCATTTGTCCGGATACCCGAGTATCTCTGCCTACAAGTACTCGAGGCTTGCGCGATTCATCCTCTGCGTGCTGACTTAATACATAGCCGCCATAACGCCCCAATTTAAATGCCAGTTCAGGTGTCAGCTCCTTATTGGCTATTCCTCTAACTCCATCTGTACCAAAATATTTGCCCATCACTATTCTCCTTAATCACATTAGTTAATTTTGTGCACCTCTTATTTACTAGGATGACTCTTGGGTATCTGACGAGGAGGTTGAAGAAGAAGGCTTTTCGCCACCACTGCCACTCACCTCACTGCTAGTTTCCGAGGTTTTTGTTTCTTCTGTTTTACTCGAATTGCTAGTAGCTGTCCCTTCACCAGTCCCGCCGTTCACCTGACTATCAGAGCCTGAACGTAAGTATACTGGATTAATTGTTACTTCAATTTTAGTTGGTGACACTGTATAATCACCGTTTGCCGGAATACCGACTGTCTGCTTCACAGAGGTACTGATGCCCGTCACATCTACAGGGACTTCCAGAGTATCAATCGTTTCTAATACAGAATTAGAACCGCTGATTTCTACCATTTGTTCAGACACATCAAATGTATAGCCGGAAACATCTGCAGGAGGCGAGCCTGTACTTACAACCCTTAGAGCAGCTTCTTTCTTAGGCAGAGAAAGCTGTACAGTAACTTTAACCTGTGGTGCCGGATTTTCGATACTTAACACTTGACCTCTGCTGTCTAAAGCCTGTACATTGACCGTTTGTTTAATTGTATCGCTTGATTGAGTAACACTGGATAACGGTGCAACCACTTTAGCGATTTCTGCCATTGTCTCTTCACCAGTGGTTATTTCAACTTTTTTAGGACTAACTGCAATGCTTTCCACCTTATACCCTTCTGCGTTAAAGCTGTCGGGAATCTGTGCCTCTACGTCGAAGCTCTTTGTTACTTTTTTCTCAATCGTAACGGTAATTGTTGCCGGTTCAATATTTGCCGTAACTGCTGAACTCAAGCCTGTCACTCTTAGAGGAACCTCTGAAGTTCCAACAGAAACGTTCGTTAAATCAGCGACTACTTGAAATTTCCTAGTATCTTCATTCGCTTCAAGGTTTAGCTGAATCCGGTTTGCACTACTTAGATGCACTGTTACTGTATCTTCATAGCCGGAAACAAAGTATTGGTCTTGATCATAGTTCAATTGAATAGGGATACTGTAGAGCATTTCATCGTATACCTGACTAGTTGTAACCGTGTTTCCAGAATTTCCGTCTGAGTTAGCATTAAAGAAAAGCAGCAAGGCAAACAATAATGCCAGCAATCCGGAAAACCAATTGCTTTGTGAAGCCTTCTTCATTTCTTTTTCCCTCCTTTAGTCACACCATCAATAAAATGCTGTAGGAGGTTCTTTTTATCTTTTTCATCTTCGGCAGGAACCAGCTCTTCTCTGAGGATTTTCAAATATTCCTCTTGGGTGAGCTTGGAGATTAATTCATTGTTCAATGTCAAACTAACATCTCCCGTCTCTTCAGAGACGATGATTGTCACTGCATCGCTTACTTCACTAATCCCCACGGCGGCTCTATGCCGAGTACCAAATTCTTTAGGAATTAGATTACTTTCGGAAAGAGGCAGATACGCTGAAGCTACCGCAATTTTTCCGTCTTCAACAATAACCGCGCCGTCATGAAGCGGTGTGTTTGGAATAAAAATATTTATTAGCAGTTCTCCGGTAATATCCGCATCCAAATCGATTCCTGTCTCAATATACTCCTCTAAACCTGTGTTTCTTGCAACAGTAATCAGAGCACCAATTTTACGCTTTGACATATATTGAATCGCCTTGTCAAAAGCCAAAATCATTTTTTCATCTTCCTGCTGCTCATTTTTAGAAGGTTTGAAGAAAGAGCTTCTGCCCAAGTGTTCCAAGCCACGCCGGACTTCCGGCTGAAAAATGACTACGGCTGCAATTACGCCATACATAATCACCTGATTCATCAGCCAGGATAAGGTATGCAGTCCGACAATCTCACTGACTATTCGGATAATGATAAAAACAGCTACACCTTTTAGAAGCTGAACAGCTTTGGTTCCTCTGACCAGCATAATTAATTTATATACTAAGTACCAGACAACCAGAATATCGATAATATTTATAATAAAATTGCGGGATAATAAATCCGTCGAGATGAATTTCTGCCAATAACTTACATCAAAAAACTGACTGATTTGAAAAGATATCATATAGGTTATCACTTCTCTCTGAAGAATTCCTTTTTAGTATAGCATAAATTTTTTACAGATTACAGAATACTGATAAGCAAAAGAAACTTTTAGAAAAATGAACACACATTTTTCTAAAAGTTATGAAAAAACTAATCAATTTTCAATTTATCAACAGTTAACCCCGTTTGCTACGCTCAAAATCATACAGCCCAGTTTCCAGCCTTGATAAAGTAAAAACCGTATTTTTATCTATTCGTTTGATTCCTGACTTCTTTTAGCAGCCCGTTCTGCTCTTCTTGCAGCCCGGCGTGCTTCCGCTTCCGGATCTTTCACACGTTCTTTCTTTTCTCTGACAGGGCGACTTTCTGCTGTTACAGACATTTCGCTTTTTTCAAGTTTTTCCCGCAGCTTTTCTTCCTGTCCAGCTAGCCGTGCATAATTATAGAATCTTGTCTTGGCGTCATTAACCGTTTTTTCAAAGAGCTTACCAGCATATTCAGCTTGTGTCGCTTCTAAAGCCGAGAATCTAACTTGCTTGCGCATAAAGTCTTTCATCTCATCAAATACTGGTTTTTTGAAGTCCAAGGTCATCGGAAGTTTGCCTTTTTCTCTTAACTCAGGGTTATAGCGGTAAAGCGACCAGTATCCTGACTGGACAGCTTCTTTTGCTTCTTGAAGCGTCTGACTCATCCCGCCTTTTAAACCGTGAGCAATACAAGGAGTATATGCAATGATAATTGATGGTCCAGGGAATTTTTCTGCCTCTTCAAATGCTTTAATTGTTTGCATTTGATTAGCTCCAGAGGCTATTTGAGCAACATATACATTTCCGTACGTCATCGCCATCATCCCAAGGTCTTTCTTGGATACATATTTCCCGCTGGCTGAAAACTTCGCAATAGCTGAAGCTGGAGTTGCTTTCGATGTCTGACCACCAGTATTAGAGTAAACCTCATTATCCAACACCAGCATATTCACATCCGCTCCGCTGGCCAGTACATGATCGATACCTCCATAACCTATATCATAAGCCCAGCCGTCGCCGCCAATCATCCATTGACTAGGTTTGGCAAAAAGATCATTGTCTTGATACACCGCTTCAAGCAGCGGCTGTCCAGATTTTTCATTTTCTAAAGCTGCTTTTAACTTAGCTGCCCGTTGCTGTGTACCATCGCTGTCATGAAGATGAATCTGCCAGTCTTTCATTAATGCCTGCAGTTCTTCTGAAGCAGCAGACATACCTTCATCCATTTTTTCAGCTAGGTATTCCCGTCTTGTCTGATTTGCCAAAAACATTCCATAGCCAAACTCCGCATTGTCTTCCAATAGGGAATTCGACCAGGCAGGTCCTTGTCCTTGATCATTGGTTGTGTATGGTGCCACTGGTGCAGCAGCACCCCAGATAGAGGAACAGCCTGTTGCATTAGCTATCATCATACGGTCGCCAAACATTTGCGTCAGCAGCTTTACATAAGGCGTTTCGCCACAGCCTGAGCAGGCACCGGAAAATTCAAGTAACGGCTTGTTGAACTGAGAGCCTAGAACCGTATTGGCTTTTGCAGGGTTTTCCTTTTGTCTCAAGGTCATTGAGAAGGCCCAGTTCATTGCTTGTTCTTTTTGTTCATTGTATGGCTTCATCACAAGCGCTTTTCCTTTTGCCGGACACGCTTCTACACATAGTCCACAGCCGGTACAGTCTTCGATAGAAACCTGAATACGATATTTCAAGCCGTCTGCGCCGCGCATTTCTCTGACAATGTAGCCTGCTGGTGCTTCCGTCATTTCTTCATCATCAGCTAAGAAAGGACGAATTGCCGCATGAGGACAAACAAAGGAACACTCATTACACATTGTACAGCGGTCGCTAATCCATTCCGGAACTTCCAGAGCAACGCCCCGTTTTTCTACAGCAGTTGTTCCTAACGGCATTCGGCCATCCACCATGCCGTTATCAATCAATGTTCCGACAGAGAGCGCATTCCCCTCTTGTCGATTAATCGGTTCAACGATTTCTCTTACATATTTTGAAACGGTCAAATCAGTTTTTTCTGTACTTAGTTCACAGTCTTTCCAAGCCATTGGAACATCCACTTTATGAAGCAGTTCTACTGTTCGGTCGATTGCCTGAATATTTTTTTCAACGACTGCCATTGATTTATGCCCATAACTCTTCAAGGCTTCATCTTTTAGTATTGGTAAAACCTCTTCAAAAGGAATAATGTTTGCCAACTTAAAGAAGGCTGTTTCCATAACAGTATTGATTCTGCCGCCTAGTCCTACTTCACTAGCTAGCTTTACAGCATTAATTGTATAGAACTGAATATCATTTTCAGCAATATATTTTTTTAGCTTATTTGGCAAAAATCGTTCCAGCTGTTCGTCACTCCAAATAGAGTTCAGCAGGAAGGTCCCACCCTTTTTCAAGCCTTTCAGCAAGTCATACGTATGCAGATATGCAGCTGTATGGCAGGCAATAAAGTCTGCATTTTCAATCAGATAAGTGGAACGAATCGGTGTTTCTCCAAAACGTAAATGGGAGACAGTCAGCCCACCTGATTTTTTAGAATCGTAATGAAAATAGCCCTGTGCAAATTTATCCGTATGATTACCAATAATTTTAATAGCGGATTTATTCGCTCCAACTGTTCCATCTGATCCAAATCCCCAGAACTTAGCCTGATAGGTTTTTGGGTTAGTTAAGTCTAGTGACTCTCCTGAATCAAGAGATGTATTTGTGACATCATCGACAATTCCCAAAGTAAAACGGGTATTTCTTTCATTTTTTTCTTTTAATAGCTCGTCATAAACAGCAATAATCTGGTTAGGCAAAACATCTTTCGAGCCCAATCCATAGCGCCCGCCGATTACAGCAGGACGGCTGTCACTTTCATAAAGCGCACTCTGAACATCAAGCAGCAGCGGTTCACCGCCGGCACCAGCTTCCTTTGTTCGGTCAAGCACAGCTACTGATTTTACTGTTTTAGGCAGCTTCTCTAAAAACGTCTCAAGAGGAAACGGCCGGAATAAATGAATATTTAAGAAACCGACTTTTCGGCCAGCCGCTGTTAAATAATCTACAGTCTGCTCAATTGTCTGAGCAACAGAACCCATCGATACAATAATTTCTTCTGCGTCCTCTGCACCATAATAAGTAACCAAATCATAATTGGTTCCACGCAGCTTATTGATTTCTTTCATATAATTTCTGACAATAGCCGGGAGCTGCTCATAATATTGATTCACTGTTTCCCGCTGTTGAAAATGGATATCCGGATTTTGATTTGTTCCGCTAACTGAAGGATGGTTGGGATTCATACTTCTCTCTCTGAAATCCTGTAAGGCATCCTCGTTTAGCAGCGGTAGCAGTTCGTCATATTCCAGCACTTCAATTTTTTGAATTTCATGACTCGTTCTAAATCCATCAAAGAAGTTCATGAATGGTATTTTGGATTCCAATGATGCCAAATGCGCCACTGGAGATAAATCCATCACTTCCTGAACACTACTCTCACAAAGCATAGCAAAGCCAGTCTGACGGGCTGCCATCACATCTCCATGATCACCAAAAATATTTAATGCACCTGTTGTAACTGCTCTACTGGCAACATGAAAAACAGTCGGCAGCAGTTCACCGGCAATTTTATACATATTAGGAATCATCAATAGTAGTCCTTGCGATGCTGTATAAGTAGTAGTCAAGGCTCCTGTTTTTAATGAGCCGTGAACAACACCGGCAGCTCCAGCTTCTGACTGCATTTCAACAATTTTAACTGGTTGCCCAAACAAATTTTTTCGACCTTCAGCAGACCACTGATCCACCAGTTCAGCCATCGTTGAGCTTGGTGTAATTGGATAAATTGCTGCAAGCTCTGTAAACGCATAGGAGATATAAGCAGCTGCTGTGTTTCCGTCCATTGTTTTCATTTTACGCATTTAATTTCATCATCCTTCTATTTCAAAAAATAATTTCATCATTTATACATACCAGTTTATTATAACGGATACTTGAAGGTATTGAAACATTTTATAGATTTTTTCACAAACTTACAATAATTTATTATTTCTTTTTCCTCTGTTTCCTTCATAGACTGCCATATAATGCATAAAAGTCTTATTTTTTTCTGCTGACATACTATAGTTTTTACGATCAGCATTTGAAAAAATTGTGAAAAAAATAGTTATTTCTTCATCGGAAGAGTGTTTAGAATGGCATAAAAAAAGAACTATGCAATACAACGGCTGCATAGTTCTTCAATAGATATTAATACAATTCCAAATATTGTTCTCTTTCCCACTCAGAAACGGTCTGACGGAAGGCTGCCCATTCCATACGTTTTGCTTCAACAAAGTTTGCAAAGATATGTTCGCCCAAGGCATCTCTCATCACTTCATTTTTACGAAGCTCTTTAATTGCATTGTGGATTGTAGAAGGCAAGTCTTCAATTTGTGCTTCTTTTCGTTCTTCTTCATTCATAATGTAGATATTGCGGTCTACAGCGTTTGGCGGCGTTAGTTCATTCCTGATGCCGTCCAGTCCTGCTTGAAGCAGCACAGCCATAGCTAGATAAGGGTTAGCCGAAGGATCAACCGAGCGCAGCTCCAAACGAGTAGATAAGCCTCTTGATTCAGGTACACGAACTAGGGGCGATCTGTTTCTACCACTCCAGGCAACGTATACAGGTGCCTCATAGCCTGGAACCAAACGTTTGTATGAGTTTACTGTTGGATTGCACACAGCCGTATATGCACGAGCATGTTTCAGCAAGCCACCAAGAAAATGATAAGCAGTTTGGCTCAGCTGCATTGGTCCTTCTTCATCAAAAAAGGCATTTCCAGCTTCAGTAAATAATGACATGTTACAGTGCATGCCTGATCCATTGATCCCGAACAACGGCTTAGGCATGAAGGTTGCATGTAGTCCATGTTTTCTGGCAATTGTTTTTACAACCAATTTAAAGGTTTGAATATTGTCACAAGCTTCAATCACATCCGCATACTTGAAGTCAATTTCGTGCTGACCTGGAGCCACTTCATGGTGAGAAGCTTCGACTTCAAAGCCCAGACTTTCTAATTCCAAGACAATATCACGACGGCAGTTTTCACCTAAATCAGTAGGTGCAAAGTCAAAGTAACCACCTTTATCATTCAGGTCTGTTGTAATTTCCCCATCTTCATCAAGCTTGAATAAGAAGAATTCCGGCTCTGGTCCTAAGTTGAATGAAGAAAAACCAAGCTCCTTCATATCTGTCAAAGCCCGTTTTAAATTCCCACGAGGGTCGCCTGCAAAAGGTTCGCCATTTGGATTATAAATATCACAAATTAAACGAGCAACTTTCCCATGATCACTTTCCCATGGAAAAATCATCCATGTCGATAAATCAGGATACAAGTACATATCGCTTTCTTCAATACGTACAAAGCCTTCAATTGATGATCCGTCAAACATCATTTTGTTGCTTAATACCTTTTCCAACTGACTGACAGGTACCTCAACATTTTTAATCGTTCCCATAATATCCGTAAACATTAATCGTAAAAAACGGACATTCTCTTCCTCGGCAATTCGTTTGATATCATCCACACTGTTTTCTTTTCTTGTCATAAGTTCCCTTCACGTCCTTCATTTTTTTATCCGAAATTATAGTTTTGGTCCTTGCGATTGGAATGGATTCTGTTGAGCAAGTCCTCCCTGAGAAAGAATTTCATCGTATAGAATTTTCCGGACATCTTCATCAGTTAAAGGCCTGCCGGAATTTTTGCCGTTTTTCTGTTCCTCTAGCTTCATTGTGTATACCCGTTTGATTCCTGCCATATTTAGACCATCTGAAAGATAATCCTTTATCTCAAGCAGTGTATCAATATCATTCAATGAATACATTCGGCGATTGCCATCACTTCTTTCCGGATGAATCAGGTCCTGTTCCTCATAATACCGAATTTGACGTGCTGATAAATCAGTTAATTTCATAACTGTACCAATCGGAAAAACTGACATTGATCTCCTCAGTT
The DNA here is from genome assembly GCF_056924295.1 of Enterococcus sp. LJL128. Lineage (NCBI taxonomy): Bacteria > Bacillati > Bacillota > Bacilli > Lactobacillales > Enterococcaceae > Enterococcus > Enterococcus sp. LJL128. The sequence continues at coordinate 422,578 of NZ_JBXPBP010000001.1, forward strand.
CCTTTTCTCTCATATCCACCCCCCTCTCTTAGTTGGTAATAGAATAACAGCACTTTTTTCTCTTGTCAACGATTAATGTTAGGTTTCCTCACATTAATTATTTTTCGTTCGGTTTTAACGGTTTTTTCTTGTCTGGAAGCTGCTTTATCTTTTAAGCCGCTCTTTTCCGTTGTTTGTTTTTATTAAACTATTAAAATTAGGCTGTCTTGAATAGATCATTAGTCGAAACCTTAGACAGCTTTTACAAAAAACAGCAGAAGAATAATTGAAAAAAAACCAACTATCTCCTGCTGCTTGTAAAAATTTAAAAAATCCACTTAAACAAATTTATTGTTTTTTTGAATAAAAAACTTCATTTACTGCGTTAGAAACTGCAATTTTCACATGCTCTAAGGTAAGCCCCCCTTGTACATATAAGATATAAGGTGCCCGAATAGGACCATCAGCACTCAGCTCCATGCTTGCCCCCTGGACAAAGGTTCCTGCTGCCATGATAATATCATCTTCGTATCCCGGCATATAAGCAGGAATAGGAGTAACAAACGCATCGATTGGTGAAAATTTTTGAATTGCCTGACAGAAAGCTATCATCGCATCCTTATTTTTTAGTTCTACCATTTGAATTAGATCCGTCCGTTCATCATTCCATTTTGGCGTTGATTCCACACCGAACGATTCCAATAACGCCGCGGTGAAAACAGCTCCCTGGATTGCCTGACTAACCACATGAGGAGCAAGGAAAAAGCCCTGTAGCATATCATAGACAGCATAGAGCATGGCACCACCCTCACTCCCTACCCCAGGCGTCGTTAAACGATAGGCACAACGCTCTACCAATTCTGCCTTTCCTGCTAAATAGCCTCCAGTTTTAGCGATGCCTCCCCCAGGATTTTTAATCAATGAACCTGCCATAATATCCGCACCAACTTGAGTGGGCTCTAGTTCCTCTGCAAATTCGCCATAACAATTATCAACAAAAACTACTATATCGGGAGCAATAGCTCGAACTCTTTCAATCATTTCCTTGATAGCCTCAATCGTAAAAGAGGGTCTTGCTGCGTATCCTCTGGAGCGTTGAATTGCAATCATTTTGGTTTTCGCTGTTATTTTTCCTGCCAAGCTCTGAAAATCAACTGTACCATCCGCTAATAAATCAATTTGATCATAGCCAATATTATACTCTTTCATTGAGCCGATTCCATTGCCAGTAAGACCAATAACTTCCAGCAGTGTGTCATATGGTGTTCCTGTAATATACAGCAACTCATCTCCAGGTCGCAAAATGCCAAATAATGCTGTTGCTATTGCATGGGTACCGGAAATAATCTGTGGACGAACTAGTGCTTGTTCTGCACCAAAAACCTCCGCATATACATTTTCCAGAGCCGTTCTGCCCAAATCATCGTAACCATAGCCTGTCACCGGCTGAAAATGTACTTCTGATATTTGCTGGTTTCTAAAGGCTGTCAGCACCTTCGCCTGATTTGACAACGCAGTTTGCTGCAGCTTTTTTATCCGAGGTTCAATCTGCTGAGTTACTTCAGCTATTTTTTGAACTAGTTCGGGATGAAATTGTTCTGTCCAGCTCATTCTTCATTTCTCCTAACCCATTTTGATTCTTTTTTCGCAAAGCCGCGCACTAAATAGCTGTTTTGATCTTCCAAAAATTCTTCTGAAAATAAGATTGTCTGTCTTTTTAACGCGCTTAGCTCATGGCCTTGATCCGCACTTACTTCAAACTCATAAGGCACCAGCAGCTCCATCATTTTTTCGCGGATTCTATTAATCAGTTTTTCTTTATCCTGACTATTCTTAGCAGAAATCAACACGTTAGGGAACAAAGTTGGTACGAACTCATCCGTCTGCAGCAAATCACTCTTATTATAAATTGTTAAAACAGGAATTTTTCCCAAATCCAGTTCTGTTATTAGCTTTGTTACCGTTTGCTCATGCTGCGGTCGATTTTCAGCACTGGCATCCACTACATGAAGAAGCAAATCCATTTCTCTACTTTCCTCAAGCGTCGAGTGAAATGCTTCAATCAGCTGTGTCGGCAAGTCTTGAATAAAACCTACTGTATCCGTAATTGTAACAACCATCCCGTTAGGCAGCTGCCATTTCTTTGTTAAAGGATCGAGCGTTGCAAAAAGCTGGTCTTCTGAATATGTTTTAGCTGCTGTCAATAAATTAATAATTGTAGATTTTCCCGCGTTTGTATAACCAATCAAGCCGATTTGAAATACATCTGCATTTTGTCTTTTCTGTCTGCTTCGTTCTCTGTGCGCAGCAACCTCTTTCAGCTCTCTTCTGATTGCCGTCAGCTTATTTCTAATATGGCGTCTGTCTGATTCCAGCTTGGTTTCTCCCGGTCCTCTAGTACCGATTCCTCCGCCTAAACGGGAAAGATGCTTGCCTTGACCAATTAGTCTAGGCAACAGATAGTTCAACTGTGCCAGCTCTACCTGTAATTTACCTTCTCTGGAACGAGCCCGCAGAGCAAAAATATCTAAAATCAGCTGTACTCTATCAATTACACGAATACCTAATGCCTCACCAATCAGCTGATTTTGTCTAGGTGTTAGTTCATGATTAAAAATAACTAAATCCGCCTCATAGGCATCTGAAAAATTAATTAATTCTTCCAGCTTGCCCTTGCCAATCACTGTCTGACGGTCAATTTTTTGCCTTTTTTGTGTTAAGCAAAAGACAACTTCCCCTTGTGCCGTTTCAGTCAATTTTTTTAATTCCTGCATGGAATAATCAAACTGTTTTGTATTATCATCTGTTTCTACGCCGACCAGAATCACTTTTTCTTTACTACTCTCCATTTCTACTACCTTCTCTCCTGCTTCAGCCACTTTTCGATTGTACTGTCCAGTTCAGCCAAGCTATCGGGTTGCTGAATAAGATTAATCCAATTTGCCTGCATCCGGTTCCTAAACCACGTCAGCTGACGCTTAGCATAGCGTCTGGAATTTTGCTTGACTTGCTCAACTGCCTCTTCCAAACTAATTTTTCCTTGAAAATACGGAAAAAACTCTTTATAGCCAATTCCTTGTGCCGCCTGCATTTCCAGATTTTCATAAGTATATTCTGCTTCTTCCAACAAACCCTGTTTCAGCATTTCATCCACTCTTTGATTGATTCGCTGATACAAAAGTTCCCGTTCCGTTTCCAGACCGACCAGGAAATAATCATAAAGCTGCTGCGGCTGTTCTTTGGGCCGCATAATACTATAGCCTGTCAAATCAAAGACTTCCAGCGCTCGGATAACTTTCTTGCGGTTATTAAAATGAATTGCTGCTGCTGCCAACGAATCTTTCTCTTGAAGCTGCTGCCAAAGCGCTTCATTTCCATTCTGCTCCGCATAGCAGTTATACTCCTCACGCAGCTTTAGTGATTCATCTTCTTTTTTTCCGCCAAGCTGGAAGTCATAAAGCAAAGATTGAATATAAAGACCTGTTCCACCGACCACAATCGGCAGCTTGCCTCTACCATTGATTGCTTCGATGCACCCTCGGGCTTCACGTTGAAAATCAGCTGCTGAATACGAATCTGTAATATCCCGACAGTCAATCAGATAATGGGAAATGTCTTCCATCTCCCTTTTTGTTACTTTAGCTGTACCAATATCTAATTTTCTATAAACCTGCATGGAATCTCCGCTAATGATTTCCCCATCAAATTTTTTTGCCATATGTATACTTAATGCCGTTTTCCCAACTGCTGTTGGTCCAACAATGACTAATACTTTTTTCATTCCCAAATCATTCACCCATTAATAAATTATTATGCTTCCGTGATTTTATACTGTTCATTCTATCATTCCAAATTGCTCCTATCAAATGAAAGTACAAAAGGGCGGACATATCGATTACATGTCCACCCCTCATTTTCACAAATTGTTTAAACACCGTTTATCCATCATTTTATGACGACAAATTTAAGCATCCGCTTCTATACGAATCGTAAAATTACCTGTTCCGCGAGTTAGATGCGGACTATAAAACGGATCATGATCAATATATGTCTGCCATTTTTTCTGAAGGAGTTTCTTTTCACCTTCAAAACGCTGCAGTTTCTCTGGTGTTGTTTCATAGCCTCTGGATTTTGATTCAAAATGGTAGAGTTCAGCCTGATGCGCCCAAACATTATATCTTCCAAGCTCATAGACCTTCATACATAAATCAACGTCATTAAACGCCACTGTGAATTCCTCATCAAAACCACCGACTGCCTCAAAATCTGCCTTTTTCAATAAGACGCAAGCAGCTGTTACTGCCAGATAATCTACATCTAGGTAAAGCTGACCAAAATAGCCGATATCGCCGTTAGGGAAGTAGTGATGTCCGTGGCCGGCAACATTTCCCAGTCCCATAATGACACCTGCATGCTGAATTGTTTTATCTGGATAATAGAGTTTTGCTCCAACACAGCCTACACGGTCAAACTGAGCATAAGAAACCATCCTAGTCATCCAGTCCTCAGCAATAACTTGTGTATCATTATTTAAAAATAATACGTATTTTCCATTTGAATTTGCGGCAGCAATATTATTGATTTTTGAATAATTGAAGGGAATATTAATTTCTTCAACAATAAATCTTTCACCCAGCTTATTTTTATACCCTTTATAAAGTTCATCCATTTTCGGGTCATCACTCTCATTGTCAGCAATGACAATTTCATAATTAGGATAAGTTGTTTTCTCAATAATCGAATCCACACAAGTTTTTACATCATCATATCCATTTCTGGTCGGAATAATGATACTAACCAATTCTTCATCGATTACTTCATAAGCAACATCATAAAATCCCGGAGCAATTCCCGGTTGAATTGTTCCATTTAACTTACGCCGAGACAAAGCATCCCTCAATGCTTTTAAGCCGCCGTCACTTGCGTAATCCTTCTCCTTTTGAGACAACGCAGTAGAACCTGGGAGCACACGCCAATGGTATAAAACTTTTGGAATGTGCTTTATATGCGATTCAGGAATAATTTCAGTGAATCGCAAAACCAAATCATAATCCTGCGCACCTTCGACACCTTCTCTAAAGCCGCCGATTTCCTTTAGAATTTTGGTTCTAAACACACTTAAATGGGAGATGTAATTTGTCCCCATTAGTAAATCAGGTGACCATTCAGGTTTAAAATGAGGCTCAAATCTTGCTCCCTCTTGATCGATTTTATCTTCATCACTATAAATTAAATCTACATCAGGCTGATTGTTTATTTCTTTAACAATCTCAAAAATTGCATTGACAGACAGCTCATCATCGTTATCCAGCAGCGCAACGAATTCGCCAGTTGCCAGATTCAGTGCATCATTACTAGCTACGCTTATATGACCATTTTCAGATCGAAATACAGCTTTAATTCGAGGGTCTTTTTCTGAAAAGCTCTCTATTATCTTCTTAATTTCAGGATTAGTTGATGCATCGTCGCAAATACATAATTCAATGTTTCTATATACCTGATTTTGGACAGATTCAATGCAGCGAACCAACCATTTCGGCTCAACATTATATACAGGCATAATAATAGAGACAAGTGGTTGATCAGTTAAACTGGGTAACGCTTTTTCCCAATCACGAATCGTTTCTGTTTCATTTTGAGTCATCCACGCTCTATACTCGTCACCATTGATAAATTTCTCTAATTTATAGCGTCTAATTGTACTGCTAATTCCGTTACGCTTTAAGTACCCTAACCCTTTTCTAACCTTACCCAGCCTTAGCTGTAAAGGAGTTTCAGTCCCCTTTTCAACAGGATATTTCTTTTTCAGATTAACAGTATATGAGGTAGCCGCATTTGCCGTTTTAAAGTTAAAAACTACTTTTCCAGAAGGACTTTTAGGTTTAACAACAAATTCAAAACCGACGTTCATTTCATTAGGCAAATCAAAAAGAACATTAACATCCATTCGATAAAATTGACTAATTGTAACCTCTGCATTTATCTCATTCTGAGCGGTTATTTTAGGCGTCTCTTTACAACTTTCATCAAATGCCCAGCCTTTGACTGTAACTGTGTTGTCCTGTCCATTTCTGACAATGCTGTCTACTGTAACTGTTAAGTTCTTATCCATTTTTCCCTCCAGGTTTACAATGAGATTGAGTTCTTATACGGATCGTCTAATTGCTGTTCTGACCAGTTTAATCCCAGTTTTTCTATTTGCTCTCTTGAAACATCAATATCCATATGGTCTGATTCTTTAAGTCTGGCATAAGACGTATAAACGATATCTTTCCCTAAGTTTTGACGGATTTTCAAACTTAAATCCACACCTATCAGTTGGCTTCCCAATTCTTCAGAAAGCCCGCCAACTGAATCAAAATCAGCTCTTCTGAAAATCATACAATCTTCTGTCGCTGCATATATACCCCTTGGCAATGCAGCACGGTAATAATAACCCAGATTAGTTTCAGGGTTCCCACGTTCAGGATAGATTAATTTCATTTTATCTAGATCGATAGAAACACCAATATTCGCAATCATGTTGCCAGTAGAAGAAAGTTTTCCACAGACCGCGCCTGATTCTGATTGTCTACCATAGTTCATCAGCTCTGTTAGCCATGAGCCAGAAGTTGGCGCCAGTTTTTCATTCAGTAGTAAAACAAACTCCCCATCAGATTGTTTGATTCGTTCATTAATATCTCCATCGACAAATCTTAAGCGGCTATCGTTAATTGTAACTTTCACTTTAGATGATGTTGAAATGATAACTTCAAAATTAGCATAATAGGTTTTGCTTAATAATGTTGCTAAATTATCGTTTAAGTGTTTGCTGTCATGAACTAGTACGATTGAAACTTTTGGCTGATCCTCATATACAAAATCAGTTTTGTAGCAGCCATAAAATTCTGCGATTTTTACGTTAGCTTTAATACCCCGCCGAGAAAAGGCTGCTTCTAATGCTTTTTTACCAGCTGTATAGGCATAATCCTTACTTTCAGGATTTAAGGCAGTAGATGTTTCGATAGCACGCCAATGATACAAGATCCCTTCAATATGATGGATACTGCTTGCAGCTTCTGTAGCCCGCAGCACAAAATCATAATCCTGACTGCCATTATACTCCGTACGCAACCCGCCTACTCTATCTAGCAATTCACGTTTTAAAACCACAAAATGAGTGATGTAGTTATGTTGTAAAATTAATTGCTGATTCCAGTTTGGTTTGAAAAAAGCATCAAATCGTTTGCCTTCAGCAGTTACCTTATCTTCATCTGTATAAAAGAAATCTATTTTTGGATTCTTATTTAAAGCCTTAGCAATTTCATATAATGCATTTGGAGCTAACTCATCATCATTATCCATAAATCCGACATAATCACCTGTCGCAATTTCTAACGCTGAATTAGTAGCTTCAGAAATATGGCCATTCTTCTCACGGAAGATTAGTTTGATACGTTCATCTTCTGCTGCATATTTTTCCAGCAGAGGACGAATATGCTCTTTCGGTGAAGCATCATCCGCTAAACACAATTCCCAATTTTCATAGAACTGATCCTTAAGAGAACCCACACAAGCTGCCAGCCACTTTTCTTCCACATTATAAACTGGAACAGCAACAGATATTTTCGGCTGATAATCAAAGCTGCTTATTTCAGCTTTAATCTGATCTACATCATACTGCTCATGCTCTTCAACCCAGTGCTCATAAATATTTTGCTGACTCTTTCGATTTAATAACCAGTTAACAGAGCCCTTCAAGCCTTTTCTTTTCACCGCACCTAAAACACGGCGCAGCTTTGAAGGTACTCTTGGCGGATAATAGATACCGATATGGCGATTGATTGTAACCTTACAAACTCTTCCAGAAGCAGTCGTAATAATAAAATTAAAGAACTGCTCCAGCTCATAATCTGCCACTTCGATTTCGAAACCATATTTTTCTTCTTTCGGAAATCCAAATCCTTCATTGATTTCCTTCCGATACACTCTTTTTACTTTAAAATAAGGAGCACTATCAGTTGTCAACTGGAAATTCAACGGTTTCTTATCATCATTCGAAACACCCCAGCCTCTGATAAAGCTAGTATTGCTATCTTCATTACGAGTGACCTCATCGATATTCAGAGCGAGTGTCTGATTCAGTTCGTCTACTGGTGTACGCGGGAAGTTTTCTTCCCCTTTCCTATCAGCAGGTATCCATTCATCACTCTTTACTAGTTCGTAATATCGATCAGCTATTAACTGTTTTTCTTCCTGAATTTTACGAATAGATGCCATCATATCATTTATTTCCAATAAAAACTGTCCTTGAAAAATGTAATCAAAGTTAAGAACAACAGATTTTCCAGCAATTTCATCATGGTCAATTTTTATATAGGCAGGAAAAATATTTGAAAAGACAAATTTTTCCTTTTCATAAAATACCGCACTTGTCTCAAAACGATGAACTTGTTCACCTTCAACATCTATAAAGAAACGTAAGATTCCACCAATATTTTCAGGAAACGGCCAAATAGTTAGACTTTTCACCTCTTTAGCAATATCGGTAAAATAGTTGCGGTTTTCCCCTGTAAAGGTATTTAATACAACAATCTCTTCTTCTTCATAATCGCCGTAATCATAAACCAGTTTTACTCTCTTATAGTAATTTGAATTGTCTGGCGTTATTCTGACTGGCGCTTCAACAGGATGTTGTTTTAACGCGTAGAAATACTGATAAACTTCTCCAAAGGGCCGCTTTCTAAAGGCATCGTGGACCTCAATCGGCAGGTCTTCGTAATGAGCATCAATCTCATTATTTCCTACTTCATTGATTGTAAAATCTTCTTTATTAATATATAGTCCTAGAGAATCGAACACTTTCTCAAAACCGGATTGTGTATAGAATGTTTTATGTGTTGCGTCCAACAATCCATATTCTGTCCATTCAAGCTTATTGTTAAACAAATTAATTAGTACAGAATTATGCGCCAGGTTAGGAAATGTAATCAGAATTTCCCCTTCTGGGTTTAAAAATCCTTTGACAATCTCTAATGTTTTGACAGGGTTTAAGAGATGCTCTAATACATCAGCAAAAATGATGTAGTCAAAAGTCTTGCCTTCGAAGTGCTTTACCCAAGTATACTCTTCAATATTTCCATAAAAAGAATCATCAGCAAAAGTACTTACATGATCAAATAGTTCCTTATCCAGTTCAACAATAGAAACATTACAGTTTTTGGCCTTCTGCAGATATTCTGTCATTCTGCCATTTCCTGGACCAAACTCTAACACACGACTGTTTTCATTGATATATGCAGCTATCTTGCCAACACTTGTGCTTTCATCTAAATCCATTTCAAAATCATACTTCATTTCATGGTATCCTTCCATTCATGATCTAGTATCACAATGCCCTCGCCTGTGTACTGTCCGCTGATGAACATTTTTAAGTATTTTGTTTTATACTCCAATGGTACTGTGGCATGTTCTTCAAAGAAAGCAATATCAAAATAATATTCGCCTGTCAGAAGAGACATTTTATTGTATTCAATATAAAAAACATTTTCTCCTGATTCCCAAGGAATTTCAATTTTATCTAACAGAGTATTTAAACCACAGACATAATGATTATCAACAGTCCGAATCGCTACACCACAAACTGGTTTACGGATATCGGCATTTTTAACAGTATAATTAATTTTTACAACTACTTTTTCATCTTGCTGAACGATATCAACTGGCTGTAAGGTTCCATCAAGTAGCTCAGCACTTGTCACTTCAACAATATCAGGTACCGTTTCTTCATTCTTCATTACTTTTTCAGCTTCAATTGTTTTAATTGATTTCTTCTTCAGAAAGTTTTCATAGTTGGAAGTAACTTCCATTGTATCTCCTTCTTCAACTACTTCCCCATTCTTGAGCCAGTACACCCTGTCGCAAAAACGTCTAACAGAGTTAATATCATGCGATACAAATAAAATTGTCTTGCCTGAGTTTTTAATTTCTGTAAATTTATCCATACACTTCAGTTGAAATTCCAAATCCCCAACAGCAAGTGCTTCATCGACAATCAGAATATCCGGATTAACGTTAATTGCCACTGCAAATGCTAAACGGACAAACATCCCACTGGAATAGGTTTTTACCGGCTGATACAAATGATCACCAATATCGGCAAAATTAATAATATCCTGCTCCATCTCACTGATTTCTTCTCTACTAAATCCTAAAACCATCCCATTCAGATAGATATTATCGTATCCTGAATATTCAGGATTAAAACCAGAACCCAGTTCCAGCAAAGCTGATATTTTCCCATCAATTTCTAAAGTGCCAGATGTGGGTGTTAGTACTCCTGTAATGATTTTTAGCATCGTTGATTTACCAGAACCATTTTCTCCGACAAATCCAATCATTTCACCTTTTTTCACATGAACGTTGACATCTTTCAATGCATAAAAAACATCATGATAGCTTCTTCTTCTGGGATCCAAAGCTTCTTTAAATCGGTCAGAAGGTTTTCCGTACATATTATATGTTTTTGTTAGATTATCTATTTGAATTGCATATTCTGACATATCGCTGTCTCCTTAAATTCTTTTCTATTATAATACATCTGAAAAATGAGGTCTTAGTCGTTTAAATACAACTGCTCCAAGCAGCAATAGTACAAGCGTAAAACCCCAGAAATAAAGAGTCAGTGCCCAATGATCCCAAAACCAACCTTGACTCAAAAATGATTCCCTGTAGCCCTGCACAATGTAATACAATGGATTCAGTTTTAATAGTTGGACAATTCTAGGAGAAAACTGACTTGGCGACCATAATACAGGCAATGTCCACATGATTGTCTGCAAAAGAACCCCTATCAACTGCATGATATCTGGTAAGAAGGGTTGAATAGATGCAGTCAGCCAGGTAATTCCTGTAAGGAATGCACATAAACAAAATAGGTAGTATACAATTTGAAGTGTCTGCATTGTTGGGAAAAATCCGTGCAGAATACAAATATTTAACGTAATAAAAATAAAGAACAAGTGTGTATATAGATTGGACATCACCTTTGCTGTTGGCAATATTCGAATGTTGAATACAACCTTTTTCACTAAATAATTATAATCTCTAAACACACCAGTAGAAGAGGTTAATGAATCAGAAAAGAAAAACCACGGTACAATACCGGTTACAAGAAAAACAAGGAATGGGTATTTCCCATCTGTTAAACCAGCTTTTAATCCGAATCCAAAAACAAACCAATAAGTTAATACTGTTACCAACGGATTCACAAAAGCCCAAAAAATCCCAAAAAAAGAACCCGCATAACGTGATTTAAAATCATTAAAAGAAAATTGAATCGTCAATTTCTTATTTTGGTAAATATCTCTTATAAAACTTACTAACTCTTTCGTTGCTGTAATCATTTTTTTTCCTTTCTGCATCAAAGATATGTTATTTGTCGATTTACACTTTTATCTCAAAAAGTATTATATGCCATCTGGAGATAAGATGTATGTTGCTTTATAAAAATTTAATACTTATCTTCGAGGTCAACATGTCCATTTTACTGAAAAGAACTCTATAAATCAAGCTTCGACCAAAACTTGAAGTTTTCAGACCATGCGAAAAGAGTTTGAAATAAAATTCAAATTGAATCTATTTCAAACCCTTACTTTTAAGCTTCATTTATTTCTTTTTAGCTAATTAGACTAAAGTGATACTTTGCCTGCATTTATCGCACGAGTAATCCCATTTTTTGCATAAAGATACGCATGAACAGTAAACGAAGAAGCATTTTTATGATTTTGTTTATTTACAGTCACTTTATATGTGCCATTCGCCTGTTTTACAGCTGTATACCATTTTATATCTGATTGATTGCTTTTAGACCATACAGGTACCTGAATTTTATCAACTCCTGATTTTGAATTGGGAGTAACGATGACGTCAAAAGTACCTTTAGAACGATTAATATTAGTTGTGGCAACGTTCAAATCAGGCGTAGAGACAGTAAACGTATCGGTTCCAATTGCCTTCTTCGATCCATTCTTTAAGTTGACATAAGTATGAACATTATAGACTCCAGCAGTTTTATGTCTGCTTATTGGAATGTTTACTGAATATGAGCCGTCTGACTGTTTTGTGCCAGTGTACCATACTAAATCATCTTGACCGCCAGCCTGGCTCCATGTCGCAAAATAAACGGTTGCCGGCGTACCATACCCGCCCATATTCACTTTTGCTTTTGCAGTATATGAAGTTTCATTGCCGCTGCTGTCTTTAATTTCAGTAGTGCCGGAGACTGGCTCTAATGAAACATTAACTGTCCCTACAGATACAGCTGCACGAATCCCGTTACCTGCATCTACGTATGCATGAACAGTATATGTGCCATTATTAAATTGATGATTTGCAACATCAGCCACTACTTTGTATGTGTTATCTGACTGCTTTTCAGCTGTGTACCATTTTAAATCCTTTTGTCCAGGCTGGCTCCAAATAGGAACCTGAATTTTACTTATCCCAGATTTAGAGGATGAATTTATGCTAACACTGAATGTCCCTTTAGCAGCATTCTTTGTATCAACAGTTGCAGAAACTCCTGGTGTCGAAACCGTAAATGTTCCTGAAGTAATGTTTTTCATAGAGTTGTTTTTTAAACGCGCATACGTATGGACACTGTATATCCCAGCCGTTTTATGTCTTTTAATATCAAAATTGGCAGTATAGGTACCATCTGCTTGTTTTGCCGCAGTATACCAAACTAAATCATCCTGTCCATTTTGTTGACTCCAAACAGCAAACAAAATTGCTGAGGGGTCTCCATAAGCACCCATGTCAACAGAAGCAGTTCCTTTATAGGTCGTCTCTTTCCCATCTACATCTGCCACTGTAGTTATCCCATTAAGATTTCCAATCTCACTGACCGTTACTTCACCTAATGACTTAGCCACTCTAATACCATTATTCGTTGTCATATAGACATGAACTTTATAGTTCCCTACATTGTAATTATGATTACTGATTGTCGCACTCAGTTTGTAAGTTCCATCATTCTGCAGCTTCGCTGTATACCATTGAATATCTGATTGATTTGCTTGACTCCAGATAGGTACTTGAATTTCTTTTACACCTGAATTAGAAGACGGTTTTATAGTTACTTCAAATTTCCCCTTAGCAGCTGCCGCTACATCAACACTTGCTTCAAAGGAAGGCGGGGTAACCGAAAACGAATTACTACCAGTATTTATACTCTCAGTAGTCGCAAGCATTTGAACATAGGTATGAACCTGATACTTTCCACTAGTTTTATGTCTAGTAATATCAATATTTGCACTCCAAGTACCATCATTGTTCAGTTGACCTTCATACCAAATCAAGTCATCTTGACCGCCAGTGTCAGACCAAGCTGGAAAATAGACTCTATAAGGTGTATACCCTCCTGCACTAACAGAAGCAGTCGCTCTAAAGGTTGTTTCTGAGCCATTTGTATCATTAACAGTCGTTTGAGCAGTTACAGGGATACTTGGTTTCCACTGGTTGCCATTATTAGTAAACAAACCAGTATAGTCCGTATTCACATCAAATGGATGAGAAATACCTGGGAAATAAAAGTTGGATGACCACTGCCATGAAGAAAAATCACTGTTCCAGTTCTGAGATGCAGTTGGCGAATAAGGATATTGAGCTACCCAAATATTTCCTTTTCCAAAAAGACCTGTATTAAATAAACCTCCAGCTGTATCCAGCCAGCTTTGAGAAAGATAATAGGCAACTTTTGAATACCCTGCTGCATTCAATTTATTTTTAAACGCTGTCGTATTTGTATTTAAAGAAGCAATCCGCATAGTCGGCTCTTCAATATCCGAAACCATCACTGTATCCTTAGGTAAATTCAAAGATTGAGCTTTGCTAGCAAAGAAGGCTGCTTCATTCTGAGCACCGCTTGTCGTAGTATAGTGACTGTAATGATAGACAGATACCATCATTCCTGCTGCTTTTGCATTAGCTATTTGAGACTGAGCATACGGGTTAAAATAAGTAGTTCCTTCTGTTAATTTAACCACAACCCCTTTAACACCATAGGTCTTCATCATCTGGTACTGACTAGTTGTAATTGTGCCGTTGTGAGAAGAAATATCAATAAAGCTCAGAACGGGTCTATTTTTTTCACCAGCATAAACTGTATCGATTGTCGCTCGAGCCAGACTTCTTGCTGCTATAGCAAGGTCTGAACGACTACTAGGAGAAGGTTCTGTAAAACCATTTGGATCATTTACTTCCTCTTCAACATCACTTTCACTCATTTCAGCAACAGGAGCTTCCGATAGTTCCATTGAGGATTCAGTCGATGGCTCAGCTTCTTCTGACGACTGAGACTCCTGCACGCTGCTTCCTTCATTAAGTGGCGAAGGAAGCTCATCACTCAAAGAATTGTTTTCCTCAGGAATAGTTATTCCCGGTTCAGTATCTTCCGCAAAAGCATATGTCATTGGCAAAGCCACATTCATAAATAAGGCTAGACAACTAGCTGTAAAAAGTAATTTTTTCTTCATTAATTTAAAACTCCATTTTCTTTTTTTTAACCCGCTATTATTCAAACTTCATCTAAAACTTAAGTAAATTTGCATGTATAGTTTATCATTTTATTTAACAACTATTAAGTAAAAAACTATGTAGACACTTAATAGTAATCAAATAATCTTTTAATTGCAAGATAGATTATAACTTTTTAACTATTCCTTTAGCTTAAACAAGCTCTCAAAAAAATTTGCTCCTCTAATTATTTTAGAGTAAAATTGAAGCTAGTAACTATCAGAAAGTGAGAAAATAATGAATACAAAAGTGAAAAAAATTCTGAATATTTTAGGTAATATTATTACCCTTGTAGCAGTGTTTTTCGTCTTCAGAAAACTATTTACCAGTTCACTGGACTACACCATTTTATTTAAACAACAAAATATTTTCACAATTACAGGTATCACTCTTATTTTAACTATAATTATCATTACTAACTGTTATCCGTGGAAAAAATTGGTGGAAATCTTTTCTGCCAAGAAAATGCCCTGGCGGGATACAATCATGGTTTATACAAAATCTAATTTGCTAAAGTATCTCCCTGGGAATGTATTTCAGTATGTCGGTCGTAATGAGCTGGCAACCAAACGTGAAATACCACATCTAAAAGTAGCTACAGCGACTGTTTTTGATATTTTTATTAACGTTCTGGCAGCAGTTGTTCTATCGTCAATCTATTTTTTCCAGCATGGCTTTTCTTTTCATTTTAATTCACAGACGATACTTTTTATTTGTATCGGATTTATTGCTCTGATTCTTGGTGCTGCAGTGGTTGTCTATGCTTTTCGAGAAAAAGCTCATGCTTTTTTAAAAACAATAAAACAATTTATTACTCTTCAAACATTAAAAGGTTTTGTTTCAGCTTTGATTTACTATATATTTACAATGATGATTCAAAGTCTGTTGTTTACAGCTCTACTTGTTTATGTTCTTGATGTCAGCCTAAATCCTCAGTTGTTTCTTCAATTGTTTTCTGCTTATACATTTTCCTGGCTGGTTGGTTTTATTACACCTGGAGCACCGGCAGGCATTGGAATTCGAGAAGCAGTCATGGCTGGAGCCACTGGTGGTCTCATAAATGAGGGAGTAATTACCTTTGCAATGGTGATTTTTAGAGTCTTGACAACTGTTGCTGATGGTCTGGCATTTTTATTGGTCTTAATTTTTAACATGTTAAAAAAAGATGGCCAGCATAAAGAAAGTAGTATTGAAAAATAAAAAACTGGAACATTTCTGGAGTCTACTAGCTCCTAAAATGTTCCAGTTTTTTTGGGGTCTACAACATTTTGTGTTAGTGAAAAATCTGTCAGTATTTTTTGAATATTCAAAAAAATAAAGGAACAACAAGTGGAAAAAATAAACTCAATTGAAATTACAAAGCATCAGAACGGTTGTTTCCTATGGATAAAAATATTGGAAGTTATTTCTTAAGGTTTCATCTAAACTGGATAGTCAGTTCTGTCTGTACCATCCATTAGTTAAGCGCCTCTTGGCTCAGACAAACATGTCGATGAATTGCTTAGTTATGATTCTATATTACACATCGCTTATGACACCATTCAGTTTTCAAATAGCCCTTTCGTGATGCCCTACGTTTCTTTGAGGAACTCGATACGTTAGATGTCAGGATTCCTACTTGTTTTAAAAAGAAACAGACCTAAAAAAACAAACAAGGAATCACTAATGCTTTTCGTTATTCTTTCTCCAATGGTGTCACAAAAGAGCCAAACAGCAAGAATAAGGGAATCAAGTGTTTTACCCATAGTTATCGCACTTTCTATCATTTTCGTTTGCGTACTTATAATATTCAAAATCTTATTTTTCGCAGCATGAAGAAGAGCTTGAAACAAAATCAGAGTTTCTCTGTTTTTTGTTTCAAGCTCTTCAATGTCATTCAGTTTTTGTTCTAACAACACAAGTTGAAATAGAACCTTTTTGGTTTAGTTTTGATTATTTAATCTTAACTTTTTTTCCCACCACTTCATTGATACCCATAGCAAAATGAACACAACTGCCGTACCAATAGCAATTTTAGTAAACAGCAACTTATATTTCGGTTCATACTTAAATTCAACACTATGATTACCTGCCGGCACCTTAACTGCTCTCAAAAGGTAATTCCCACTATAAACAGCTTCCTTTTCCCCATCAACATAAACAGTCCAGTTGTTATCATTATACTCATTTAAAAGAACCACTCGTTGTTCTTCAAAATTAGTTTTGAAGGTAACTGTGCCATTTTTAAGATTTTCTATCTCTTCTATACCTTCACTAGATTTGATAGCGGATGTTGAAATTTCATCAACGTCTAGCTTTTCAGCTTCCTTTGCTGTTATAAACATCGTGTTTGGCTGATACTCATCAGACATAGCTTCTAAAATATCATTTTTTGAGTCTTTAACTACAATAGAATTTACTATCTCAAGCTGTTCAGAATATTCCTCAATGTCAGTTGTAAAGAAACCATCTTTACCATAGTAAGTTTCTTCAGCGTTCGTTTGTGCTAGAATTAATGAACCTGAGATTTCTTCATTTCCATAGAAGATTTCGCCATCATATACTTGTTCTTCGGTAGTATAAAAAGCCATTGGCATTTCTTTAGCTAGATTACTGGAAACTCTAAGCACATAATCCTTATCCAAAGAATTATCAATGCTTGGAAACTTAAAGGTGAATGGTGCATTATTTCTTAAGCCTTTAACTTTTGTTGTTGTCTGACTAGCAATACTACCCATATTTCTATCGATGATTTCAAAAGTTAATGTATCATTTTCTCCAAATTCATAGTCAGAAGTTCCAACTAAAACAGTCATTTGGCTTAATCCTTGTACAGTAGCAGTAAATTCCTGCTCAAAACCATGCCCTTTGTAAACACTCAAAGTTGGAACAAAGCTAGTATCTGCATATCTATCATCTAAAGTTGTTAGACTATTTGTAGAAATATATTTAACACCCAGATATTTAAGCAAATTAATATTATCAATGTGATTAAAACTGATTCTGGTTGGTGAATCATAAGCTGTCTTATCTATAGCTTTGTAATAATTAATTAGTTCTTCATTCGTATAGGCAAAATCATGACCTCTGATATCTCGAATCCCGTAAAACACATTTGTGGAAGGAAACAGATTCCAATTACCCAACATCGCAATTTTTTCCTGATTTTTTGTATTTTCCTGCATATATTTAATTGTATCAGTGGGCTCTGGAATCACATCAGCTGATTTATCAATCATCGGCAGATATTCTTTAGTGAATGTTCCCATGTCCCATATGACGAGTAAGGATACAATAGATACCAATATTCCTTTAAGCTTCTTGGATTTTGAAAATAGTGCCGCAGCAATGGCCATACTACTTCCAATTAACACAAGATAAATCCGATAAAATTCAGTTTGTCTTTCTGGGTCAAGCTCTGAAAAAACACCTAGCGTATTCGCAGCAACTAAAAACAGGACAAAGCCTATTCCAAGGCAAGCAATTAGTCCTAGCTTCTTCTTAACAGATCTCGTTGCATTCCTCATTAAATCATTTAAGTTTAAACCAGTTAGGATTGCTAGCGAAAAATTAAGCAATACAATTACTCGTGGTTTTGCCGACGTATTAATCATTGGTAGTCTTGTAAATACTACATCGAATACTCCGGTAAAAATAAGTAATAGCAAAACAACAGAAGTAACAAACCAGAAAACAGTCGTACGTTTCTCTTTTCTATTAATTAAAGAAAAAGGAAATAGAAGAACTGCTAATATTCCAGTGTACATTGTTCCTTCATTTACATGACCTTCCATTCCTGCAGAACGAATAGTTGGAAAAATCATCGAACGAATATGTTCAAAATTCAAAACTCGTGTTGCTTGATACTTCCTCGAATCAGCATAGCCATTCGAACCTACTGAAGTAAGTAAATCTCCAGTATAAGGAAGGCTAGCCACCGCAGCAACCATAATGGCGATAAAGAAACAGACAAAAATAATCATCATTTTTCTTTTGTCATTTTTAAAATTCTTGATAGTATAAACTAAAACGTATAGCCCCAACAAATATAAAAAGTAAGCAGTGTATGTCGGCATACCAGCTACTAAAGAAAAATAAGTTAATGCTGATAATAAAAACAGATACTTCAATTTCATTGTTTTAAAGAACTTCTCCGTCAATAAAAACATGAACGGTGCCAATATTGCTACACTTGTGTGAGGCCATCCGTGCCAATATACTAAAATAGAAGAGAAAGTGAAAATTATCCCCGCTATAAAAGAACTGCTTTTATTTGCTCCGTATTCTCTGACTAGTAAATACATTCCAATAAAACCTATAAGAAATTTGGATAAAGAAAACAAAAATATTCCAATATCCAACGGCAGCAGGAATAAATAATGCAGTGGAAACAGAAAGAACCACATGCTTTGCGGGACTCCTATCCCTGCTTGGGGATTCCAAAAGGTGAATGTAAAATCATGAATATAGTTAAAAAAAACAGTATAGTTTTGATCAACCACGTCTGAGAGCAACGGACCATCAATAGCCACATTCTGTGAACTGAACGGTGGAAAAGCGTACATTATATTTGTGAAAGATAGTTTAAAATCATCAAATACAATGCTAGAAAATACCAATAAAAATACAAGTATCAACCCTACATATATCCAAATATTACTTTTAATCTTATGAAGAAATTTTTGCTCTCTCATAGTTAGTATTTCTTTCCCCCGCTAATTATTTTTTTTCTTCTCTTTCTGATGAATCATAGTCTAATTTTCTAACTCTATATTGAATATCTTCCAAAAGTTTTCTGTTTGCAGAAATTAGATCCGCCTGCAAGCCAATAACAAATGTTTGAAAACCAATTAAAAGCAGCGTACTTGCTAGAATCAATGACTGAACATGACCATTACCAGCACCTTGAAGGAAAAATATCAGGAAACGAATACCTAAAACAGCCCCAACAGTAAACATGACTCCACCTAAAACAGTAAAGAACATCAATGGCTTATACATCATAAAAGCTCTTAAAATAGTTAACATAGATTTTTTTACATAGCCAAACATACTGCTAAATAACCTTGAAGGTCTAAGCTCACCATTTGTTCGAATTGGTACTGAGGTCATTGCAATTTTATTTCTACCGGCTTGAACGATAGTCTCTAATGTATAAGTATACTCATTAGCTACATTCATTTTCATAGCAGCAACTCGACTATAAGCTCTAAATCCGCTTGGGGCATCGGGGATATCAGATTTCGAAGCTTTTCTAACTACCCAGCTTCCCAATTTTTGTAGTCTCTTTTTTAGAGGTGAGAAGTGCTCTGTTTGAGCAATGGGACGCTCTCCAATCACAATATCTGTTTCACCATTAAGAATCGGGCGCACTAGCTTTTCAATGTCTGCTCCGTTATATTGATTATCGGCATCCGTATTAACGATGATATCTGCTCCATTACGCAGACAAGCATCCAGCCCTGCCATGAACCCCTTAGCAAGTCCTTTATTTCGTTTAAAGTTGACAACGTAGTCAACTCCCCAGTTTTTTGCAACTTCTACAGTATTATCCTGGCTGCCGTCATTAATAATCAAGACTTCAATCTTATCAATACCATCGATTTGTTTTGGTAAATCATTCAACGCGATTTCAAGTGTTTCTGCTTCATTATAACAGGGAATTTGAATAATTAATTTCATTTGTTTCATCCTTTTGTAAAGTTATTTTCAAAAAATACAGATACCCAATATCCATACTTCTAAATGTACTAAGAGTTATAAAAATAAGTGAGCATCATCTGAAATAGCGGCATAGAAACGAGCATAATCATTACACAAACCACTCTTTCTAGAAAAGCTTTATCGAATGGTGAGCGAACCCCTTTGTTTCTAAATGCAAGCAAAACAGGAAAGAGAATCGCTAACAAGTATCTTCCTTGAAATCCTTGAACAGCATTTTGACCTACTGGAGTAAAACTAACATATAGGGCTGTCAATGATAAGCCTAAAGCACCTAAACTTCCAACATAAAGAATTGATTTATCAATTCTACTAAGTCCATCAAACTCGTTAACAGGGTAGTTTGGCAAATCAAACCAAGACAAGAATAGCGTTGTTCCTGTCGTCAATAAGACAACCAGCGGTGTAGCATTCCCTAGATAAGCAAAGAAAGAGAACATATTTTGAATGTAGTGTATTGAGTTATCTGCTAAAAAGGTAAACAGCATTTGCAGATAGCCAATCGGATTTTTTAGGATTCCCAGTACTTGAAGCTTACTGTCAACCCCGTCCTTAGGCCACTGGACAATGCCTAGCTTTTGGGCATATAAATAGGTGCCTATAGCAACAACTGCCGTCACAATGACAACCGCACCATAATAGATTCGGCGTTTTGATTTATCTGCAAATTGATTTTTGCCCAGTAAAAACATAAACAAGAACATTGGCGCATAGGAAACTTTTGCAAAAGTAATACATGTATACAAGACAAACAAAAGTACAATGTCCTTAGCTGATGCTTTCTTTTTATTAACAAGAAGATCCAATGTATAAGCTAACGCCAGCAAAATACAGCCGGTTGCCAGAAAATCACAGGATAGCGAAGCCGCCAAAAAAATATTTATTGGCAACATTGCAAAAAACGCCATTAAACTTTTACAAACAGGTGTCTTCTTAACTGCCAGATAAGCTAAAAGTGCATATAATAAAACATTCATCATTCGCCCAAAAATCAAATAATATAGAATAGGCAGCTTGAAAATCATTGCAATTTTCATGCCTACACCACTGGGAATATAGGGAACAAATAAATTGATAATTGCGGTTGAATTATAAGCTTTCTTTTCTTTTTTCTCAGCAGATACATCAGAAAGATGCTGCTTAACGACAAGAAAATCATCATAGGACTGATATTCCAAATTAGCAGTGTAATCAAGTTTTTCTAACCCCACCGGATACTCTCGTTCTACACCATTTTTAGGAAATACATGTCCTTCTGCAAGGTCATAGGATTTAATAAAATGAGCAAACTCATCCCATGTATGATGGGGAGGAACTAATACAGAACAAAGTAAACCAAACGAAACAATCACTATTGGAGTAAAAATTTCCATTTTTATTTCAAGTTTCCTAAAGAAAATAATCAAAAGTATTAATAAACTAAACATAAAAATAATCAAGAATCTAACTTTATTAAATTGGAAATAGTTTGCGACTCTATAATTATCTATTTTAATTGCAGAATCCTTCATGTTCGAAAAACTCATAAATATTTCGTTTGTTTCTTGATTAAGAACAATTGTTTTTTCCTTAATCCCAAAATAATTATTATACACACTATTATATTTTCTTAAGAGATCTTTACCATTCACTTGTACTTCATATTTGGGAGGATTTTGGTAATCACCAACTGTTACTAAGCCAATATCATACTTAAAATTTTTAATGAGTTTCTTATCAAACTTCAAGGTAATATTTGCATTATTTTGCTCAGCTGTTAAGTTCCCTTGTTCATCCTTCTTAAAACCAGCCGTCTTTATTTCTGTAATTTTCAAATCAACGTTTTCAGCCGTAATATTTTTAAAATTAAACCCAAGTGCTTCAATTAGTACCGCAGCTACAAGCGCAGTCAGCACTATTAACCCAATTAGAAGCTTTTTGTTGTATTTAACTGCATGCCGCTTTCCCATTTACGTTTCCCATCCTTACCTTACAGTTTAAATTTTCATTAATATAATTCCAATGATAATGACCCCTGTTCCAATTAGCTCTTTGATTCCGATTGCTTCATTTAAAATAAAATGAGAACCGACTAAAATAGCAATATTTATACAGGCGATTGACAACGGATAGATGTATGAAAGTTCTGATTTATTTACTATTACCAACCAGAGTAAAAAACTGGCTAGATAGCAAAAGATACCCGCAAGTACAATCCATGACATGGAAAATGAAAATAGCTGCTGTTGAAAAACAACATTCAAATCTTTAGAACCTAGTTTAAATAAGATGAGGCCTAAAGAAGATAAAACAACATAAATAAAAAATAAAATCATTATTTTTTCTCCTTACTATTCTGAGATTTCAAAATGGACATTTCCTGAACTAGATTTTTGATTTTTTCTTCCTGATTGGACAATAAAATACTTTGAAATATTGCTGAAATCAACAAGAATAGAATCGCACAAAAATAAAGGAAATTAGAGGTTGTCTCAAATCCAAAAAATGAGCTCAAACTCTCAGCAAGTCTGGGTACTATACCAAATAACAGGAGAGCAACTCCTAAAACAAGGAGACTAGCTGCTCTTTTTAAGCTCAACTTATTACGATTAATTGAACGAATGACAAAAATGAAAAATAAGATTCCCACAATCATCATTTCTATTCTAAATAATGTTGTCAAATCAATCGCCCTCCTTCATAAAGGCTGAGATTAGTATCGCAGTGCCAACCTCTACCATATACTTTACAGATTTAAATGAATGGATGGACGATTTTCCACCTGCACGTTCCATCATATTAACTGGACATTCCTTTATCCTGGCTTTCCTTTTCAACAAATGAACAATTGTTTCCGGTTCTGGATATTCAGTTGGATAGCGGGTGCAGAAAAAATGAATGATTTCTTTGTTTGCTGCCCTATACCCCGAAGTCACATCATAAATCCTTTTGCTTGTTACAAGTTTGATTAGAAAAGAGATAATTTTTATCCCAGCTCGACGCATTGAGGTCGTTTGAAATTCTGAAGATGAGCCGTCAATAAAACGAGAGCCCACACAAAAATCATATTCTCCATCAATTATTGGCTTAACAATAGCATCTAAGCTATTAATATCATGCTGTCCATCTCCATCAAATTGGACAGCAATATCATAATTGTACTGAAAAGCATATTTATATCCAGTTTGAACAGCTCCGCCAATACCTAAATTCTGAATCAAATGAACGGCATTCAACTGATGTTCTTCAATGATTTCTTTTGTTCTATCCTTAGAGCCGTCATTTATTACAACATAATCCAGCGAATAATGCTCCTGCCGTTCTTCCAACTGCTTTTGATATGCCCATACCATATTAACAGTATTAAGAATATTGGCCTCTTCATTATATGCCGGAATAATTAACAGTACCCTACACATAGCAAACCCTCTCTCGCCAAACTTTTAATGCCATTTATTTTTCCCATCAACTAGAACTTTCCTGAAAATCTTAAGCACTAGTTAAAACCCTGAACCTTATTTACTTTTATTATTCAATTCCAGCCAGCATTTGTTCCAAAGCTTCCTGCCAAGTTGGAATCACAAATCCCAATGCTTCAGTCTTACTTAAATCCATCACAGAATATTGCGGACGTGTAGCCTTTTGTGGGAACTGACTAGAATCTACTGGTAATACTTCAACTTTAGTATCCTTCAAAATTTCTTTAGCAAATTCATACCAGCTACAGCTGTTCTCATTAGACAAATGGTAAATTCCATAGTTAGCTTGCTTTTCAATAATAAATACCATAAACTCTGCTAATGTTCTTGTCCAAGTTGGACGGCCAAACTGATCATTCACTATAGTCAACTGATTTCTTGTTTCTGCTAGCTTCTGCATCGTAAAAACAAAATTATGTCCATATTTTCCAAATACCCACGATGTTCGGATAATGTAATACTTACTCATTGTTTTTTGAACAATTTGCTCTCCCAAGAGTTTTGTACGCCCATATTCATTTTGTGGATTCGTTTGGTCATCCGTATGATAGACACCATCTTTTTTTGTACCGTCAAATACGTAATCAGTACTAATGTAAATCAATGTAGCCCCAACTTCTTCTGCTGCTTCAGCAACATTTTTTGTTCCGTCGACATTAATTTTTTCATCTAATTCTTTGCCTTCATCTTCAGCTTTATCAACAGCAGTATAAGCCGCACAGTGATAAATAACTGTTGGCTTAAGTTTAGAAATATATGCTCTGGTTGCTTCTGCGTTTGTAATATCCATTTCTCCGGCATCTGTGGAAACATATGTCATTCCTTGTTCGTCTAGTAAATGACGTAATTCTGTGCCCAGCTGACCATTCCCGCCTGTAAGTAAGATCATAATTAGTTTCGCCTCTTTCATTATTCGTTTTATCCGTTGTTCTTTCAAACTACCAACCTATGGACTTCTTAAAACTTTATACATGTTCATGTAGCAATATACTGATAAAATACGTTTTATTTAAAAAAAGAGGTAGAGACAGAAGCAAGCGTAGCTCCTTCTGTCTCACCATCTAATAATCAGCTCACTTGAAGGAGTAAGCAAGTTAAAAAGCTTAATCTAGTATCTATCTAACTATTATCAACAAATGAAACAATGATTGTTGCTTATTAATCATTGTCCATTTTTGGCATAATTAGCTTCTACAGCATCTTTTTCTGCTTTCCACCAAGCTTCATTTTCAGTGTACCATTTAATCGTATCGGCTAAGCCGTCACGGAAGTTAGTAAATTCAGGCTGCCAGCCTAATTCTTCACGTAATTTTGTTGAATCGATTGCGTAACGTAAGTCATGACCAGCCCGGTCATTTACATGCTCATAAGCATCTTTCGGCTGTCCCATCAACTCTAAAATCAGTTCAACAACTGTTTTGTTGTCTTCTTCACCATCGGCGCCAATTAGATAAGTTTCGCCAATACGACCCTTTGTCAAAATTGTCCAGACAGCAGAAGAATGATCATTTGTATGAATCCAGTCACGTACATTCTTTCCTGCCCCATATAGCTTAGGTCTAATTCCACTCAGTACATTTGTAATCTGACGAGGAATAAACTTCTCAATATGCTGATAAGGTCCATAGTTATTTGAACAGTTGGAAATTGTTGCCTGCAGTCCAAATGAGCGTCCCCAAGCTTTTACCAGCAAATCTGACCCAGCTTTAGTAGAAGAATATGGGCTTGAGGGATTATATGGTGTTTCATCCGTAAATTTCTCTCCTGGACCTTCTCCGTGCTTCGGCAAATCCTCACGCAGAGGTAAATCACCATAAACTTCATCAGTTGATACATGATGATAACGAACATCGTACTTACGACACGCTTCAATCAATGTGTATGTACCAATGATGTTCGTTTGAACGAAAGGAAACGGGTCATTTAAAGAATTATCGTTGTGTGATTCTGCAGCGTAATGAACCACTGCATCAGTCTCTTTTACCAACTTATCAACCAACTCGGCATCCGCGATGTCTCCGACCACCAGCTCTACACGGTCGGCAGGCAATCCAGCAAGATTCTCTTTGTTTCCAGCATAAGTTAGTTTATCTAATACTGTTACATGAACCTCCGGATGGTTATTCACCACATAGTGAACAAAGTTTGAGCCAATGAAACCAGCTCCTCCAGTAACAATGATGTTTTTCATCTACAAGATCTCTCCTAAACAGTTTTTAGATTTCACCATATACAAATGGATTTTCTGCTTCAAATTCTTTCAATGTAGGATGCTTTTGATCCTTTTCAGAAGTAATTGCCTTTGTAATATCAATTGGCCAGTCAATTCCTAGTTCGGAATCATCAAAAGCAATTCCTCCGTCTGCTTCGGCACTATAATAGTTATCACACTTATACATAAAATTGACATTCGGTGTCAGTGTAACAAATCCATGGGCATAGCCTCTAGGAACTAACAGCTGGCGATGATTATGTTCAGATAAAATATATCCTTCCCATTGACCATATGTCGGACTGCCTTTGCGAATATCCACAATCACATCCAACACAGCCCCAGTAACCACTCGAATCAGTTTCGTCTGAGCTGCCTCGCCTTTTTGAAAATGTAGTCCTCTCAACACGCCAGCTTCACTAGAAAGAGAATGGTTATCTTGAACGAAATCAAAATTCAATCCATGCTCAGAAAATTTTTCTTTTGAGTAGCTTTCAGTAAAAAAGCCACGGTGATCGCCAAAAACATCCATTTCAATAATTTTGACATCTTTAAGTTTTGTTTCGATGACTTTCATTCGTTTTGCCTCCTGTTATCCTTCAGCCAGTCTTAGCAGATATTGACCATAACCGTTTTTCTTCAGCGGCTGTGCTAATTCTACCAGTTGCTCTTTTGAAATATAGCCCATGCGATAGGCAATTTCTTCCAGACAGGCAACCTTCAGATTTTGACGTTTTTCAATTGTTTCAATAAAAGTAGATGCCTCAAGCAGTGATTCATGAGTTCCTGTATCCAGCCAGGCAAACCCACGACCCATTACCTCTACAGACAATTTATTTTTTTCTAGATAAACTTTATTCACATCTGTAATTTCCAACTCGCCGCGCTCTGAAGGCTTAATGTTTTTAGCGATTTCAATAACTTCGTTATCGTAGAAATACAAACCAGTAACTGCATAATTTGATTTTGGCTGCTCAGGCTTTTCTTCAATAGATAATGCCTGCATATCCCCATCAAATTCGACTACTCCGAAACGCTCAGGATCATTCACATGATAGCCGAAAACTGTTGCACCGCTTTCCTTAGAAGCCGCTCTTTGCAGCATCTTAGAAAGTCCTCCGCCATAATAGATATTATCTCCTAATACAAGACAAACACTGTCGTTTCCAATAAATGATTCGCCAATAATAAATGCTTGAGCCAAACCATCCGGGCTTTCTTGAACAGCATATTCAATATGGATGCCCAAATCAGATCCATCACCAAACAGACTCTCAAACCTTGGTGTATCATCTGGTGTTGAGATAATCAGTATTTCTTTAATCCCTGCTAACATCAATGTAGACATTGGGTAATAAATCATTGGTTTGTCATAAACCGGCATCAATTGTTTAGATGTTGCTTTTGTCAGCGGATATAATCTTGTTCCGCTTCCGCCAGCTAAGATAATTCCTTTCATGGGAAAACTCCTTCATATTTAAAATTTCATTTATTGCATACCATCGTCCATTATCTCATTATCCGAAGGACTTGTCATGTATTTTCCTAACATTTTACAAAATTGTAAAATAATTCTCATCTTTTCAATAGTAGACGTTTAATCAATGCCCATGCAAGCTGTATGCGCCAGCGTAATTTTTGAATACCACTGGAACTGGTGGCTATTTCACTGGCATTCGCTTCATGTCTTCTATAATAGGTAAGTTCTTTATCTAGAAAGGCACTCTTACCATGATAGTCGCTGATTAATCCCAGCCACATATCATGCATTGGAACAGTTGGCGGAATTGGCAATGCAATATTTTTCAAGCTTTTGCGGAAACACATCCCAGCACCAATATATCCGCTTTTCCAAAGATTAGATAAAAAACCAGTTTTTACCTTTCGGTAATCAAAATAGGATGAAAGAATCGGTTTCAGCGTTTCATCAACCACAATCAAATCGCTGACTACCAGTTCCTTCTCCGGATGAGCAGAAAAAAATGCTAATGTTTCTTTTACTTTATTTGGCAGCCAGACATCATCCTGATCAGATAAAAAAATGAAGTCCCCTCGACTTTCGCTAATTGCAAAATTATAATTAGCAATCACGCCATTACCTGGTCCGTTTCTCCACTTAATCCGCAGATCTTCTGCAGCAAACTGCTGAACAATTTCCTGCGTATGATCAGAAGAACCATCGTCAGAAATAATCACTTCATCCTCAGCATTGAGCTGAGGCAGGATACTCTTCAACTGTTCTGCAATATATTTTTCTCCATTATAAGCTGCAATACATACAGAAATCATGTTTTACTCCTTACCAATCTACGGTATTCCGCCCAAGTCCGCCGCCAGATTTTACGATTTTTCACCGTTAGAAACTGTTTAAGAATCCTCTTCAGCAAATGTTTCTTATGAAGGTCAAGCTTTGCTGTATCATACTTCGTATAAAAAAGTGTTTCTGCTGTCACAATTGATTCGTAGCGCGCTAGGCTGACTTGGCGATAATCTAAAACAGATAAATTATGCTGAAGCTTGAGAGGAAGAACATAAACCGCAGCTTTCTCCTTATTCAGCTTCCAAAATACCCAATGATCTAGAAAATCCAAAGGAAATTCCTCATTAAACTTAGAAATTGCTGTTCGACCTTTTTTAGTAAGTACTGAGCCAGAATTGATTGCCATCACCGGATCTTTCGCAACGCCAACTTCTGGATACGAACGCTCTCTGCTGATGTACTGATTACTAAAAACTGGTGAGATTTCCACTTGACCGGAGTACACATTAGGAACCAAAGCCCCCATCTTCGTTGTGTCAGCGGCAGAAAACTTCATTATATATTCAATATCTGAAACTGTTATTGCTGTATCCTGGTCTAAAAGCAGCAGCAAATCACTGTTAGCTTCATTACAAAAATCCAAAGCGGCATTATACGCTTTCGCCAGTCCCGGGTTGTCAGCATCATGTATGTAATGAACATTACTCAAGTCGAGCAGGTCATCTGTTTGCGGTACAGGACTATTATCATAAATGTAGAGAGAGAATTTTTCCAAATTCACAGCACCATAAAGAAACGTTTCATAACTTGGACAGTCAGAAAGCTTTTTTTTGTAAAGAACAATTACAGCGAGTAGTTGTTGGTCCATCAGAAAAACCTCCAGCCCCATTTATTAAAAAATTTACCCATCGACTGCATAAAAATTTTGAATAAGGCTCTGCTTCTATGAGCTCCTTTTTCATATAAGTGCACCACAGTTTCCAACGGCGTATACAAAATTTTATAGCCTTTTTGACCAAAACGAAGGCACAAATCATTATCTTCAAAATACATGAAAAAACGTTCATCAAAGCCTTGTATCTCCCTATATTTCTCCACATCGATAACCATAAAACAGCCGGAGCCCATTTTTATAAATGAGGTTCTGTCATCTGGAAGGTCACGGCATTCGTAAAAGCTTAGCCGTTTATCAAACAGCTTCTTCACAAAATTAAAGGGGATAAACCGAAGCATATAGTCAAAAACATCCAGCTTCTGTCTCACCAGATACTGTGTCGTTCCATCTTCATTCAATACTTTAGGACAGACCGCCGCAAGTTGGCTATCCTCTTGAATTCTTTCAATTAGCTTATCCAGAACAGCCTTTTTCACTAGAACATCTGGATTAAAAATTATTCCGTATTTTGTGTCAACGAGCTGAAAAATCCGATTATGGCCAAAACCAAAGCCTTTATTTTCATCACAGGAATGGATAGTGATGAACGGCTCATAGTCCTTTAGCCGAGACAAGTAGGTTTCTTCTGAAGCATTGTCAAAAATATGTATTTCATAGCTGGAGTCTTCACCGAGCTCCCTTTTTAAATCATTTAAAACATCAAATATATGTCTGCTGTTATGTGTCACAATCGAAAGTGTAATTTTTTTTGTCATTGTTCTGATAAACCCCTTAATATTCACCTTACAGTTTTAGTTAACAAGATGATTCCCTAAATTGGCAACATTTGCCAATAAAGCTTTTTTATATAAAAAAGGGGCTTGGGACAATAGTATGTCTCCATCCCCTAAAATCAAATAAAAAGTATTTCAAGATTGTCGCTTCAGAAGCAAATCGAATACTGCCAAGAATAAGAAAAGCTCTGGATAGATATCAATCAACAGCTGCTCGATTCCTTGCACTGTTCCTTGACTCCTTGACATTTTCCGGTTGGTCCGCCTTATCTTTCAAGTCAAAACACTTCTGTCACAACTACTATTTTATCTTGTAAAGTATACCATAGGCAGTAACATTTCCAAAATCACCGTTTCTTCTTTTTAGAATGCTTGCCTGCATGCTTATCCAACTGCTCCTGCCGGAACTCTTTGTTGCCAAATACTCGTAAAATGTACATCAGCGGCTGATGATTTTCACCAACCAGACCTATCAATTCAATGAACAGCTCCAAGCCGATTAAGCTAAAGACAATCAATAAAATTGAAGCTACCTGACTGGCATAGCTAAACAACAACGCTACAAATGAGAAAACCAGTGCTAAACCATAGATTGTCATTACAGCTCCCTTATGTGTAAAGCCAAGAGAAAGCAAACGGTGATGGAGATGCATTTTATCAGCAGATGAAATCGGACGCTTATTCATCAGCCGGCGAATAATGGCATAGACTGTATCCGTAACTGGTACGCCTAGAATAATTAATGGTGTAATCATTGAAATAAAGGTAGCATTTTTCAAGCCCTGCAGCGACATTACCGCAATCATAAAGCCTAGAAACAAGGCACCTGTATCTCCCAGAAAAATTTTAGCCGGATAAAAATTATAAGGAAAAAAGCCCGCTATACTTGCAACTAAAATAAAAATAACGATTGGTACGTAGATAGTATTGGCATGCAGAAAAAAATAACCAACTAGCCCTATTGTCGTCAAGCTAATCATTGAAACCCCTGAAGCTAATCCATCTAGACCGTCAATAAGATTAATAGCATTGGTAATCGCTACAATCCAAAGTACGGTAAGCGGCAGACTAAACCAGCGAAGATCAATCTGATCAAGAAAAGGCAAAGTAACATAATCAATTCTTATTTCGGCAACAAAATAAATCACTAAGGAAGCAAGTAAAATTCCTAAAGTTTTCTTTGAAGGCGACAATTCAAAAATGTCATCAATCAGCCCAGTTAGTACTACAATACCGGCGGCTAATAGGATGGGTAGAATATATTGCTGAGGAATAACCGACTGAAACAAAAACAGACAGGCAAAACTAAATGAAAAATAAATAGCCAGTCCGCCAGCAGTCGGCATATTTTTTTCGTTTATACGACGCTCGCCTGGTGCATCATACGCACCAATCCGAAAAGCCAGAAGCTTAACAACTGGTGTAATAATCAATGAAATCATGAATGTTAGTAAAAGACGAAGCATAATCTCATATATAAACATAGACATAAAAAGCCCTACTTTCTTAAGGTTCATCGTATATTATACAGAATAAGCCTTGTTTTACAAGACATGTAGAAAAAAACAACACTGTATAAAGTAAAAGCGGTCATTTGTTCCTCGGTACTAAACGATTTCAATCATTTCTTAAATTTTTTCTTTACGGAGCTGAATAACTGCTTTATCATGCCGTCACGGTCCTCTATCTCGCCATGAGATAAATAATCCTCTACAACTGCATTCACAATTCCGCCTAATACGATGATTGTCGCTGCAAAATTCAGCCACAACATCAAAACAATAAAGCTTCCAATAATCTGATAGCCGGAAACTCTTGAACTAAAATAAGTAATATAAATGCCGAAAACCTGCGATAATAACAGCCAGCCAATTGTAGCAAAAACAGCTCCCGGAAGTACGGAGCGGCTTTTAAGCTTGACATTAGGAACAACGAGATAAATTAAACTTAACACTAAGAACAAGCCCAACGCTGTAACCGGCCATTTCAACGCTTCAAACGTATCAAGAAAGTCGGTTGGTATATGAACAAATGGTTCAAGGAACTCTAAAATATTTTGTCCCAATCCCAGGACAACAACAACTCCCACCAATGAAACAAGAAATAATACAATAACTACCAATGAAACCAACCGCACAATGATAATATTTTTCCTAGGCTCCACACCAAACGCTTTGTTCATCGCGGTTTGCAGTGCATTAATACTTTGACTGGCACTCCAAAGAGTTGCTAGAGCAGAAATTGAGAGGAGCCCGCCGGAGCTTTGTGTCAGCAAAGATTTGATTGCCGGCTTTAAATCATTAAAAATTGTTTCAGGAATAATCTCCGCTACGTATGGAAGTACAGTATTAGGATCAATACGCAAATACGGTAAAAGGTTGCCAATAGTAATTAGCAGTGGAAACAGCGAGAGCAGCAGATAGTAGGCAACCACAACAGACGTATTTCCTATCTCAGAGCTGACCATCCGTTCCTGTGTTGTGTGAATAAAACGGTTGAGCTTTTGATTACTTTTCAGCTTATCCATCCACTTCATAAGTGCTCCCCTTTCTCATCCTATCTGTCAATTACTACTTTCCCTGAAAAATGATATGCTACCATCAAAATCTGCAGAGCTGCTGCCTATTCATAGCGACTCTGCAGATTTATTTTAATAGGTTAGTTCTTCCCCTTGGGAAGTTAAAATTTTAGGCCCTTCCTTTGTAATAGCCAGTGTATGCTCAAACTGACAGCTCAGTCCGCCATCCTGAGTATAGGCAGTCCAGCCATTTGGATCCATTTTCATTCGCCAGGTTCCAGTATTGACCATTGGCTCAATAGTAATAACCATGCCTTCTTTTAGCCGCAGTCCTTTTCCTGCTTCACCATAATGGGGAACTGAAGGACTTTCATGAATTGTCGGTCCTATTCCATGTCCCACAAAATCACGGACAACTGCTAAATTCTCCCCTTCGACATAGGTTTGAATAGCATGGCCGATATCTCCGATTCTGTTGCCAACTTTCGCCTGCTCAATTCCTATATATAAAGCTTTTTTAGTTACCTCCATCAAGTGCTCGATTTCCGGTGATGACTCGCCAACAACATAGCTCCAGCAGGAATCAGACATTGCTCCCTTCAAGTCGATGCACATATCCACTTTTATTAAATCCCCGTCTTTTAATACTTTTTTTCGAGGAAAGCCGTGACAAATCTCATCATTGATGCTGCAGCAGGTTGCGTACTTATATCCTTCATAACCAATTTGTGCAGCGACTCCGCCGTGGCTTTCAATGAAGTCTCTAACAAAGACTTCAATATCCCAACTGGAAATCCCAGGTTTAATAAAATCTCGTAAATGACGGTGAACATCCGCAAGTAATTCTCCGGATTCGTTCATCATTTCAATTTCTCTTGCTGATTTTAATGTTATCATTTTATTTCATCGTCTCCTAAAAATTTTTCTCACTTTTCTATTTTATCACAGATAAAAAATTCCTCCTACTTTAAAATCTATCCAAATTCTATCGCTTTTATGTTAAAATACTTAATTGGAGGGGATTAGCCTTGTATTTTATTTTGATTATTTCGTTTTTTATTGCAACATTAATTACTTATTTGTTTCAACTACTTTTATTCCAGTTTGAAACAAGAATTAAACTACTTTTAAATTCGCTAGATACCAGCTTATTTATTTGGCTTGTCACATTATTTTCTTATACAAATGTCTTAGGACATTCCATTGCGTTCGAACAACCGGTGGATAGATTGACCTATTTCTTAACACTTTTCACTACAACCATCGTAGTGTTATTACTGAAAGGCTATTACAAGGTGAAAAGAAAGCAGACTGAACAACTAAATACTAAAAGTAGATTTTTAATAAAGGATTACTTCTTTCTTTTTATTTACGCTTTGATTATTTTCTTTTCCACACTACTATATTCAAGCAGTGTGTGGTTGATTAATCTCTTTGGCCCGGTCAGTGTTGAGCAGCTTTTATATAATGTTCAGAATCTATCCGGATCCAGCAACGAGCAGGTTTTCAGCTATATTAATGGACCATTAATGCTAACGATATTTATTACTTATCTATTCATGAAAATTTATGTTTTCTCACCTAGACCGCTTATTAATTTAAAATCCAACAATAAATTTTATACTATTATTAGTAAGTGCCTACCTTTGGTCTTAATTTTACTTGTTCTTTCAAGCTCCATCTTTTTAAGTCTTAATCAGGTAGGAATTGCTCAGGTAAAACTTTATTTTCAGAAATCAAATTTTTTAGAAGTAGAATATGCAGACCCTAATAATGTACAATTACAGTTTCCTGAAAAGAAAAGAAATTTGATTTATATTTTTGTTGAGTCTTTTGAATCAAGCTACACAGACAATCTTTCCGGAGGGACTCAAAAGCACAATCTCTTAGAGGACCTAACCGTGTTACTTGGTGATGACGCTATAAACTTCTCAAATACAGAGGGTATTGGTGGAGCCTTGCAAGTTCCTGGAGCTGAATACACAGCAGCTGGAATTGTTTCTCAAACTTCAGGAATGCCTTTAAAAGTCCCATCAGGATTCGCAAAGCCGTCAAATGTCGTTGGGTTTGATATAGAAAACAATTTCGGTATGGATGAAAACTATACTTCTGGAGAAAGCAGTTATTTGCCAGGGCTTACTTCTATAGGCGATATTCTCCAAAAGAAAGGATACAATCAAACCTTCGTCATGGGCTCTGATGCAACTTTCGGGGGCAGACGATCCTACCTAACACAACACGGTAATTACGATATACTGGATACGATTGAAGCCAAAAATAGAGGCTATATCCCAGAAGACTATAAGGTTTGGTGGGGGTATGAAGACACAAAACTATTTGATTTTTCAAAGACTGAGCTAGCCTCACTATCAAAGCAAGAGGCTCCATTTAATTTGACGTTATTAACAGCAGATACTCATTTCCCGGATGGTTTACTGACAGAAGACACTCCGACTCCATATGACAATCAATATGCCAATGTTATTTCTTATACAAGCAAGCAGATTGCAGATTTCCTTATCTGGTGCCGTCAACAAGACTTTTATGAGAATACAACGATTGTTATCAGCGGCGATCATCTAACAATGGATCAAAAATTCGTTGCTGATTTTCCTAAAAATTATGAGCGAACCATTTTTAATATGTTTGTCAATGCACCAATTACTACAGAAAACTCAAAAAACAGAACATTTACATCTATGGATATGTTCCCAACAACCTTAGCCAGTCTAAACGTTGCCATCCCCGGTGACCGCTTAGGAATAGGAACGAATCTATTTTCTGATCGAATTACGATTGCTGAAACGCACAGCATAGAAACCTTACGGGAAAATTTGACTCAAAAATCTGAATTTTATGAGAAAAACATTTTACAGGAAGCATTACCTGCTAAAAGTTCCAGTAGTACTACAGCTATAGAAGGTGGTTCATCTTCTTCAGCTGCTGAAGAAGCTAAATCTGATTCCCAAGCACAGACATCTGTCGAAACAGAAACGGCAGAAGAAATACCTTCAGTAGCAGATACTGAGGAAGTACGAACCGGTTTAGAGATATCTACTAAAATAGGTCTCCAGCAGCCTATTGCCGGAGTATTACAATAGCAAGCATTTAAAAGAATTTTACAGGCTTAAGGAAGTTCTGTTATAATCTTATCTGTACTATTTTTAAGGAGGAAATGAAATGACACTGGCTAAAATCGTTTATGCAAGTATGACTGGAAATACAGAAGAAATTGCTGACATCGTCGCAGAAGCATTTGAAAATTTAAATATCGAAGTAGAGATTGATGAATGCACGCAAGTTGATGCTGAAGATTTTAAGGATGCTGATATTTGTGTTGTGGCAACTTATACTTACGGTGATGGCGAATTGCCGGATGAAATTGTTGATTTCTATGAAGATTTGCAGGAGGTAGATTTATCTGGAAAAACCTTCGGTGTCTGCGGTTCCGGAGATACATTCTATGAAGAGTTCTGTAAATCTGTTGATGATTTCGAAGCAGTATTTGTAAAAACAGGAGCAAACAAAGGAGCTGACAGTGTAAAGGTTGATCTGGCAGCTGAAGAAGAAGATATTCAAAATCTAGAAGCCTTTGCAAAAACCTTAGCTGAAGCAGCTTCATAATTTAGCCGATTGTTTATAAAAAATGAAGTTCTACATCAAATTTTGTGAGTAGAATCAAAACACCCGAAAATTGTCCTTGAACAATTTTCGGGTGTTAATTTTATTTAATCTTTATTTAAAAATTCTTTTATTGCCTGAGCGTTCGCTGCTTCATCGATCTCAATGACACTTCCGGAAGAAGTATAGTCATTAAAATCCCAGCTACCTTCTACAGGAACAGATAGGCTTTCCAAAGATTTTACTTTACCCAGCAGAAAATCCTTAGCTAAATCAATAATCAAATCAGTCGGTACATTTGTATCAACTTTTCCAACTGCTTCTCCTGCAACCTTAGGCAGCTTAAGAATAGGAACCAAATCCTTCGATTGATCCGCCAAGGCATTCATCACCTGCTGCTGTCGGCGAATCCGTCCAAAATCCCCCTCTTCGTCCATTCTAAATCGGGCATATTGAAGTAAAGTATTTCCGTCCATCTTCTGCTTTCCAGCATATATATCAACACCATCCAAATTAATGTCTTTTTCAGCATTGATTTCTACGCCGTCAGTATATAGCTCATCCACCATTTCACTAAACTGGCTAAAATCGATGACTGCGTAATAATTAATCGGTATACCAAAGCTTTCATTCAGGACTTCTTTTGTCAGCTTCGCCCCGCCATAGGCATAAGCCGCGTTTATTTTATCTAAGCCATAACCGGGAATATTGACAAAACTATCTCTCATAATCGAAATAAGCTTAGGCTGCTTAGTCTGCGTATCGTAATGGGCAATCATTAACGTATCTGAGCGGCCGTCATCTTCATCATCATCTCGGGTGTCAGTACCAATCAGCATGATTGTCAGCTCTTTGTCGCTTTCTTGATTATCTCCGGTAAAATCTTTGTTTTTGGTTACTATAGCTTTAGCTTCAGCTGTTTCTTTGGCACTAAAAAATGTCAATGCAGCATAGCAGCCTACAGCATCTAAGATAAATACAATAAATAGCAAGATGATAATTCCAGTTTTAGCTGTTTTCTTCATCAGTCAAGTCCCTTCCACTGTTGTATACCAGTGTTCATATTCCCATAACACAAAAGCTAGCCCCATTACACAGACTAACTAACCCATTCATTTTTTCAATTGACAATTATTTTTACCAATAATAAATACAGTAATACTATACCCACATCGAAAAGTGAAGTCAACTAAAGATATATTAAGATTTCTTATTTTTTTCACAGGAAAAAGCATTCAAAAAAAATAACATCTATTTTTTTAAAACTCAAAAAGACCTTTAAAAAAGCAACTGTCAACGACTATCAGAACAAGTACAAGAGCAGGGAAATCAGAGAATGTTGATTAACTATTTTCGTTTGATTTCTTTCTTATTTGGATGGTAAGAATTGCGGCGCTTATAAGAATAAACACTAATAATAGCCAACTAAACCAGCTTTGCAGGAAAAAATTTTGAATAATATAAGCGATAAGAGACAGTTTAGTTAGTCCATAAATCATCGCAAAAAACATATAGCTAACAGTTTTTGATAACCCTAATGCGAATAAGCCTGATAAAGCACTAATTAATGGTACCAGCCAGAAAACCTGTTCAAAAGAGAAGCCCGTTCCTGTTGCTGAAGCTAGAGCCATGACAAAGGATAGCGGATAATACAATAATGCATTTAATGCAATTTCACATAGCAAATAGAGGATAACCTCTGGCCGCTTAAACGTATTTTTCATTGCTGTAGTAGTTATTTTCATAAGGCACCTCAATTACATTCTATCTATTTTTTTGATTATTCATTCTATGTTTTATGTCTACTAGAGACGATTAAGAGAACTATTATCATTATAACATTTTTCTTTCAAAAAAAAGGAGCTAGCCTGAAAACAGGCCTCTCCTATAGTTTTTGCGTTTACTCGCTTCATCATACTGTTAATAGCTTTTATCAACAGCTGCTATTTTTATTGTTTAAAAATCTGTAAAGCCAGCTTCCAGCTCTTTACTGAATAAATGATGTTTTTCTGCAATAATTTGATCAAAGAACAATGCCTCTGAAACACTAAAGTATGGCGTCACGTAAAATAGTGAAATACCCATGCTGAAAAATGTTAGTACATACCATGGAATAAAAGACAGTGTAAACAGAAAATACTCCATTTTATAGCCTTTCATTAACTCCATACTCAATGCAATTGCTTCCTTCGCTGATAGGCTTTCATCTTTTCTCATCAGATAATTGGTCATGCTATAAGACATCTGCTTCACCAGACCTGGAACAATAAATAGCAGTGACCACAAGAAAGTGTAAAGCCAAACCAGTAAATTCGCAGGAACAGCTCTCCTTCCATTTTCTTTAAAGAACCTGGTAAAGGTCAGCTTTAGACCAAAATCTAAACCTTCGGCATTATCAACAGCTGCCCATTTCATCATAGCTTGATATAAAAGTACGACGAAACCTATTGCTAAACCAAATAGAAAGGCGAATAATCCAATAAGGACAGAACCAGACCGTCTATAACCATAATTATAATCATACAGGTGATTTCTTGCAGTAAGCTGTTCATCGAACCCTTGGACAGGCAGATTCAATGCATGAAGGTTTCGACCTTCTTCTTTTTGGTTCTCTTCTTCATAATAGCCGTCGTCATCAAAAGCGTCATACCAGCCATCGTCATAGCCATCATCGTAACCATCGTTATAGCCGTCCATATAACTGTTTCCCGAAGCTCCGTCATAGCTGTCGTCATCATCCCAAAGATCATAGTCATAATAATCATCATACTCATATTGATAATCATACATATCATATGAAGTGCTGGATGTAGCAGCCATCATTATAAAAATATATCCCGCCACTGCTATAAACGGAATCACCAGCAACGTGCTCCAACGACCATAATTTCGATGCAGCAGCCGCTGCGCCTGTTTCTTTATTTCACTTCTAAGCATCTTGTTTTCTCCTTTTTTAACCCATTATCCACCTTTTACCTGAATCTGTTACTAAGTAAGTAGTTTTACTATATCGAAAATCTGTACTTTGTACAATAGAAAGACTGAAATTTTCCCTACAATTTATGTAGAAAAATATAATAGCTGCTGGCACTCTTCTATAGATTTTCTACAGATATACGCTGTTCTTTATTCCCCTGTTTAAGAATTGCCTGATTAATGCGATCCGCCCAACCCATATTTGCTTCTTCGGGAATTACAAACAACGCCTCCTTGTAATTCCAGCCCTTCCTAACCACCTGACAGCCTTCTGTCAGCCATTCTCCTAACTGAATGATTTCATCAAACAAGTCTACCGCATAGTGATTGAAGGCCTGCAAACGATTCAGCTTTCCATTCAATTCACTTTTTATTTCACCATACATTCCTAAAAGTGTAGTGTTTTCACTAATAAAAAAGGCTTTGTTTAGAGGCTCCAGAGTAGAATCAGCTACTTCCTTGAGCAAGCGTCGAATTTTTTCTATTTGATTTTCCCAATAGCTAATCTGCTCTGATAACTCGGCAGCATTCAAACTGCAGTAGTCGACCGTTGACAAATAGTTTTTTATAAACTGATTGTTTACCTCAATAACTATCTCCGAAAGTAATTTTCCTCCTCTTATCAAGGGCAGCAAAACCGTTTCAAAATACTGTTTTGCTGAGTCGTATGCTTTTGAGCGACTTGATGTTTCCAAGATAAATTTTTGAAACTGATTAGCTAGTTGTTCATAGATAGTCTGTTGCTCCTGACACAGCCTATTCATCCCCTCTACCTGAGATAACGCCTGAGGTAAATCAATATAGATATTCATTATTAGTCTCTCTTTCTTCCATAAACAATCTTTCCACACTATTTTTAGATCGACCTATTAGCTGCAGCCACTCATAAAAAATGGATCCCCATAAACAGCTGCCTTGATTTACTTTTTAGTCTTTGCTATATCGCTTATTCCAATCCTCATGTACTTAATTCTAATAGGGCCAATCCGCTTTATTTTATAGTTCTTTAGATATTTTTTTCAAATGATCTGCTGCTTCAGTCACTATTTTACTAATTTCTACAGTTGGCTTTACCACTTGCTCTACTGCTTTTTGAAGATGATTTTCTTGATTATCTGGGGGTAATTCTTTCAAGCTATTCATTAAATCATCAGCTGCACTATAAAGACTGTCTGCAACTTTTTCGGCTATTCTGCTGTCTTTATGATTACGTTCCATTGTCTCGTTCCCCCAATAGTAATCTACTTGTCAAATTCATCGAAAACTTTCTTAAACATCTATTCTTTTCAAAATAAGAGATAGTCTTTTCATCTTTATTTTATAAATAGTATCATAAAATACGAATAATTTGTTATCATTTTTTTACATCTAAATCTAAAAAAATGAGAATTATTTTACCTCCATAATTAAGTGAAATAACTTTGAGGTATGCGAAGAATTCAGACTCTATTACTCAGGCTTAAAACATGGAAAAAGTACTTTTTTAGTAGACTAAAGACAACAAAGCCATCCACAATCAAGGTACTGTTGTGCAAAAAATTTGTAACTATTTCTTTTGTAATCAATCCATCTATAGAAAGATATTTGGAAAGACACTATCAATAAGTTAGCTTTTTATTTTCTGGATACTATGACGTCACAGGTAACGGTCCTAATCATAATACTCATTTCCCAACAGAATTTACCTGTAAATAAAGTTATTTTTTATATTTATTTTATCAATTGATTAGACTATAGTTTCAAAATAAATGCAGAATGTACGTTTAAGAAACTGTTATTTTCAGGCGTTTCTTCGTATTTTTTCTCACTTTTTGTCTTGCGTTTTCTTTTTGTTCGTTTATACTTATAAGCGTGGGATAGAAAAAACAATTTTATATATTCATTGGCTCTCTTAATTCGGCGCCAACCGAATTTTAGAGAATCGTTGTGACAACCGTAATTGCCCAACATATTGCCAATAGTGTCAGCGCGCCGCTGCTTATTTTGTATGCTCTCCCTGCATAGATACCGATCTTTTAGGTAAAGGTCCTATTTGTGCAGTCACTTCAAAAAAGCAGATGGGCTATGAATAAAAACTATTGTAAACGATATTAGGGTAATTCCTGGTATCGTTTTTTCTATCCTGCTTTCACAGGCAGGATAAAATAAAAAGGGCACTTCACAAAATGGCGCCAACCATTCTGTGAAGCCTTGAATAGACAGCCGTAACTATCTAGACAAGTTTGCCCAATTACCAGCACTGAGCACTGGCTTCTTTATTGTACCGAATTTTACAGAGAATTTCCAGTCACTCTCTTATTATTTGTTTCAATATGTGCCATCCAACTGTCATAACCCAATTAATACCTGCGGTTTTCTTTTAAGACAGCTCTTTTTATTTGTCCTTGCCATTATCTTGATAAATATAACTTACAAAGCTCGTCCTATATAAAAATTACAGCTCCGTATACTTCTCTTTATTCCCTTTACTCTTATCCACTGGGTACTTAATCGCATTCAGCTTCATCTTGTCTTCAATAATCTCATGAACATCCAATTCCAAATCTGACGCCAGCATCAAACTATAAATTAAGACATCAGCTAGCTCCTGCTTGATATTCTCCATATTTTTTGATACAGCTTCTTCGTCTGTCAGCCATTGAAAATTCTCTAGAAGCTCAGCTGCTTCCAGACAAATAGATAGAGACAGATCTTTTGGGTGGTGATACTGCCGCCAGTCTCTTTCATCTCTAAAATGATTGATTTTACGAATTAATTCTTCCATTCTTCTACCTCCATCCGCTTACTTGCTCTATATCTATCCGACAACTATTTTCTTATTCAGCCTTGTTAAGCTCTCGATAGCTGCCTGTAGTTTATGTTAGATTAACACATGCTTCACTCTTACTATCAACTTTTTACTTTCCTGAAATTTTTCAGCCAATTATAAGAGATTTTTTTATTTCTAGTTATTATTACCCCTTTACCCGATACTAAGCTTAAACTTTCATTCAATAAATAAATGGCTTCTTCTGCATTTTCTGTATCATAAGGGCCATCAGATAATTCATCACAAAGTTCTAGTAGAAGAAAAAAATTGGGGACGTGCTGATAAAGCTTCTGCACAAACTGAATCAGTTCATTACTGTAATCCATCGCTCCATTTTTGCATATCCTAAACTGCAGCTCTTGAAGATGAGAACTTTGTAAGTGTAGTGCAAGATAAACTTCCTCATCATAGCTTTGCTGAAATGTTTTTTGGAAATATCTGTCAAAGCCCTTAACTTCTTTAAAATGCAAACTCCGGCCAAATCGATATTCCCGCGGGTCTTGAGAAAATGTTTCTTCCCCCCATGCTAGAAGCAGTTCCTGCAGCTCCACTCCATAGAGCTCACTTTCAGGTATCAGTATATCTAAAAGAAAATCCATCTGTATTCTTCCTGCCCCTTCTCTGTTTCTTCCCCGACTATTTTTCAAAAAATATAATAACTAAAATTGTCGATACTTTCCACATAGTTCTATTTTACTTAGGGATGCACTCGCTTGAAGTGAGGAACAGCCGAGCTGATTTTACTATCTCCCTTTGGATCATCAAAATAAACAATTTTATCTAATGGTATTTCTTCGGGAATAAGCAGTCTGCTGATTTGGATTCCTTTATTGCAGCTGCTGCACCAGACCAGACTGTAACCGATGCGTGACTTTTGATCCCCTACATATAAGTAATCAAGTGTCCTACCTTCACATGAGGGACAAGAAAGCTCAGACAGGCAGCTAACGTAATCAGGAAGGACTGCCGCAGTATGAACCCATGCTCTAAAGTTTTTCATTAGGCGACCTCTTCCACGCTATTCTTTCACTGCTATTTTATCAATCAGATAGCCATCTTGATCAAACACCTCGGTAATTCCCACAGAATTTACAATCATCAATATATCCTTCCCAATAAAAATTGGCTGATCCTCATTTTCCTCATAGAAGCACTCGCCATCCTTGTTCGTGTATAGCTTCTTATTTGTACCATTAATTCCTTCTTTATAAAGTGTAACTCTCCAGCTATTCAGAATTTTTTCTAATGTAATAGACCGGTCCTTTTTGAT
The DNA here is from genome assembly GCF_056924295.1 of Enterococcus sp. LJL128. Taxonomy (NCBI): domain Bacteria; kingdom Bacillati; phylum Bacillota; class Bacilli; order Lactobacillales; family Enterococcaceae; genus Enterococcus; species Enterococcus sp. LJL128. The sequence continues at coordinate 465,605 of NZ_JBXPBP010000001.1, forward strand.
TGTATAGAGAACTTTTCCATTTTTATCAATTAAACCATTGTCATACGCTTTATTATATATTGTGGCAAAATTGCTGTTTTCAAAGCGGGTAATTCCATGAATCTTTCTTTTTTCGGCTTCCTCTTGAGAGAGCAGTATATCTCCATCTATATTAACCAAGGCATAGCTTTTGCTGCCATTCCCTACTTCTCTCGCACTAAGCAAACCAAACCCAAGATAAGTATAGTCATCCATATCAGAATCTAAAACAGCTGCTTTTTTCAGATTTTCATCAATAAGGACGTAAGAGCGGTTGAACTCCTTGTCTCTATAATAGGATAATGCATAACCATCCTTATCAAAGTCATAGATTGATCCCAGTTCGTTTTCCTCTATTTCTTCTCCAGTCATTAGAATCTTGCCTGTTTTATCAATAATCAATTCCTCGCCGAACTCACTTCTAGCAGTGGCGATACCAGCTGAACTAAATGTGCCAATGGATTGGAAAAGCAAAGGCGATCCATCCTCTGTTTTGATGATTTCACCGTTTTCATCAATCAGGCCATTTTGATTGTCTGTAGTGTAATACTTTGCAACCGTATTATCTCTATAACTATAAATATCTTCAATTTTCTTTTCTCTGGCATTGACAGGTGTTAAGGTCCAGCCCTTTTCACAATGTAGAATTCCCTCTTCATCATTTATCTGAACAATAGCCCCTTTAACCTTTGGATTATCACTGCTGTTAATATATAAATCTTCAAAACGCTCAGTCAGCAGCTCGCCTTTATAATTTAAAACTGCACTCTTGCCATCTGTAAAATGGATGGTCGCTAAATAACTAGTTTCAAAATAAATTGATTTCACCTGTTCAAACTTCATATCTCTGGCTGCTTTGATAATTTCACCATTATTCTTGATGATTCCCAGTCTATTTATAGCTGTATCTCTGTACGCACCGTACTCCCCTTTAGAAAAGGCACTTTTTGAGATGGAATAGTCTCCTTCCAACCGTTCATTAGTTCCGGAAATGTAATAAAAGCTTTTATAATTTTCATCTTGACATGCAAAAAGCTTACTATTTGGAATTGATTCTATTTCTGTTATCTTCTCTTCCACACCATTCAGTAATATCTTGCCGTTCTCATCCATTAAGCCCATATAGCCCTTTGCTGAATAGATAAGCGTTTCATTTTCCAACGTTTTATCTGATTGTCTGATTTCTGTACTGAATCCCATATCTGGTTCCTGCTCTACTCGGTGTTCTTGCTCCAGATATATACCAACAGCTAGACAGATTCCGATCAAAGCCAATCCAGATAAAATAATAACCTTCTTTCGAGCTTTCCATATTCTCTTCATTTTTATTACCACCTTTTTATTTTCTCCATGATCCAATCGATCATTTTATATTATAACAATTCTTAAAAGATTATGGCTTTATTTTTATGATAAAAATTGAAAAACAGGCTGATTGTGTTTCACAGGTTTCAATCAGATCTGACGATTCCTGCTGCTAATTCTTTGCTTCCTGCTTTATTCCTAATTAGTTCCCTATAAATAATAGATACAGGAATAGGAATAAGGCCTTCCCCTCTTTCAACTCGTAAACTAAAAAACTAATCATAGATGCCGTAATCAAAGAAAAAATAATGTGTACTTGACTGCCCAAAAATCCGCCGGTATGTATAGCCCTTCTGTACTTGAATCAGCTCGGGTTTATCCATTTTTTCCAAAAGCAGCTCGACAATTTTCAAAGGTGTTTCAACCGCTGCTAAATCATTATGCAGATAACTAAAAAATCTTGTAGGAGAAACAGCTTGAATATCTATTTGATTGAGCATCCCAAAATAAGCAGGAATCCAAACGTTTTCCAGAGCATTTAACCACTCCGCATCTTTTTTGTTTGGTTCTTCCTCCAACGGCCATTCTTCACTATCAAAAAGTTCTTTTTTAAACAACGCTGAGAAAGCATCCTTAACTGTCCCGATTTCCTTTTTAGGTACCATTAAAATATCTACCTGCATGACGGATTTACTAAAAGAGTATTCTTCAAAGCCGACTACTTGAATATCTATCTCTGCTGTCATTGCAGCAAAGTGTTTTTTATCTCTGAATAACGCTTGAATCTGCTGCTTCATTCATTCGCTCCTTCTATTTAGCTAATTACTACCTGTTAAAGGTTTATCCAATACCGTTCGACTATTTCATCATCCTCTACTTCTCCTTCAAATACACCCCCATTAGACAAAATAACCTTTCGAGACGCAAAATTACTTTGATCACAGGTTACAAGAACCTTTTCCAGACCAAGCTGTCGGCAAAAGTCCAGCGACCGCTTTAGCATTTCTTTGGCATATCCTTTCCCCCAAAAGCTTGGCCGGACACTGTAGCCAATATGGCCGCCAATTCGAGCAAGATAGTCATTGAGTTCATGTCGGACACTAATCATTCCCACAAGTAGTTGATCTTCCCCGCGAACAGCCAGAAACTGAGTTGCTTGAACCAGTCCTTCTGCTACTGTTTCACTGTTGCTATTCATTTTGATACAATCCAGCCATTTTTCTATCTCTTCGTAATCCGCAAGAAATGAGGTGCCATCCATCGAAGTCTTAGACTGTAGAAATTCGTTTCTATATTCTTTTATCTGCCCTTCATATACAATTGAAGGCTTGATTAATTGTATTTTGCTCATACTGCACACTCCATTTTTTAGTTGTATTTCCTTTATCAATAACTACTCTGAAAAAGCTTTTTTCCTTTCATTCCTGCTAAGCTGAACAAGTCATTTCAAATCAGATAAACAACTCTCCCAATATGGCTATTTCGCTAGAATCATTCGCATAGCCGGTCAACAGCTTTCTTAGCTGAAGCTTTTCAGCAGCGGTAAACTGGACGAAAAAATGGCGGTTCCATTCCTTATACCAGCTTTGGATTCGCCTTTGAATAGCCTCTTGAATAGCGTCATTCAGGGCACAAGGGTACAGTTCAAATAAAATCAGCAGGTATTCTTTTCTGGGACTGCTCGTCAGCAAATTTAAAATACTTTGCTGGCAATAAAAATTTGCTGTTTGCTGAAACTGATTCATTATATCTCCTTCAATAGCAGGAGTATAAATAGCCCTCAATCCCTCGATCGCCTTTTGCCGTACTTCCCTAGAGCAATCCGCAAGACCTTGATAAAAGAGCGGGACTTGTTCCAGAGGTGATAAGCAAACTGCCCAATCAAGAACCGCTGTACGGATTTTCTTCCTAGAATCGTTTTGTTTTTTTCTCATCTGCTCTTCATCACGAGGGTCCCTCAGCATTGCCAGCCCCTGCAGTGCTGTCACTTCATTTGTTTCAAGATGCTGATGATAATACGTGCGGATATTCATGTCAGGAAACTGTTTGACCACATAATCTCTGGTCAAATAACGGATACTTTTGGCACTATCCAATAGCCTAGGAATCATCGTTTCCTCTTTTTCCAAATGGCTGTAACTCCATTCGCTTGCGAGCTTTCGAAGAATTGTTTGAGGATGAGACAACAGCTGTCTAATCTGTTCTTCCTGATGCTCGGTTGTTTTAATCAGAACTTTGAAGCTTCTCGCTAAAGTCACTTTATCAGACTTGTTCAGTCCATTATGGATGCTCTCCATTTTCGTTTCCTCATCTGCTGAAAATCCTAATTCAAAAGCATAACGGTAAATAAAGACATCCTCTGACTGCTGAGCTCTTAAGAGTATTTTCGGCTTTGTCAATAACACCTGGACTAGTCGTTGCTGTAATTCTATGTTCTCTTTGTGCCCTAATCCTGAGAGCCGCTGAATAAAGGGCAGGCAGTATTCCCAGTCCTCATCACAGCAGGTGTCCAGCTGACTTAAAGCTACCAGAGCCATTTGACGAAGCTTTGGGACATTATCATTGAGCGTCATTAATAAAAATACCGCTTTACGCTTTAGCGGCCATTCTACAAGCTTCTCCCAAGCCAGCTCACGAATATAACCATTAGGATGAGCAGTCAGCCAGAGCCAAAAAGAGCCGGAATCCTTCTCATTAATCCTTTTAAGCTGTTTTTTATCTAAATTCAGCCACTGCCATTTATCTGTTTTATAGTGGGAGAATGCTCTTAGTTCCTTATAAGTATCTAATAGAGCCTTGGGTGTTAATGTATGTAAACAGCTAGTCAGCACAGCGAAATAATTCTGATGATTTTTATAATCCAACCGTAGCTTGTAGCAATAATACTTAATCATTTCTCCACTGGAATGTGTGCTCATTTGTTGATTAAAACGCTGAATTTGATGTTCCTTTTGTTTCATCTTATCCTTTTCCCTCCCTTTTATTTTAATTGAAACAGTGCTGTCTCATAACCTGCTTCTTCTACATTTTTTATGTATGCTGCTTTCTTTTTATAGTAGGTTACCAGTTTTTCATTCCCTGCCCAGCAGTCAAAATAAACCTCTTTTTGCTCAAATTCTCCTTTGTTTTGAGCAAAGGCAAACAGTCTGTCTAGTATCCCCTGACCTTGATATTCTGGATGAATGGCTATCTTTCCAATGAATAAAACTGGAGTTTGGGACATAAGTAAATGCCCGAACTCTTCTTTGTCTAAAATCCGAATAAACGGCGTTCCAAAAGTAGCTCTCTCGGAAATAAGCCGAACTATCTCAAAAATATGAAAAGCTATTTTCGGATAATTCGTCTTATTTCTCGAAGCTAAACACTTTTGTCACGACCTCATGAAAATTTTCCATTTCTGAAATGCTCATACTCCCAATAATCCGTTCTGATTTTTTTAGAAGAAACAGCATCGGTAGAATATTTTCAATCTGCTGCTCTGTCCAGGGATAACACCACTGTTGAATACCTCTTTTTATCAGCTTATCTGTTACTTGGTTGTACAGACAAACAAGTTTAGGTACATCTATTTTCTCTGCTTTTTTAATCATCCTTTTCTCTCCTCATTCGTTTCCCCTATACCTGTTCTTCTCATTATACCTGATAAATAAGCGCTAATTACAGCTCTTTTAGTTGATGCACCTTTGCAGCTCTGCAAAAAAAAGAAACCGAAGCAGCTAAATTTGGGCTTCGGTTTCTTTCTGCTATTCAATTATTTCATCCTTACTTAGTCAGGATGGCTTCCTGTTCAGCGGGATAAAACGGGATGATTTCTTCATCTGGAATCACAGGTGTACCATAACGGAAGTAGCTGTGCGGCAGGCTGGCACCATACCAAATGATTGCCTTTTCTGCATCTGTCAGCTTCCACTCAACTGGTTCAAAGGTTGGATCAAAAATTAAATATCCTGTATCTCCAAACAGCTCAATCCGATTACCTCCTGGTTCAATAACATACATACATTTAGCTTGAGAAACACCATGCTTCAGCGGACCAGCTTCAATGGGAATACCTAATTCTGTTAAAGCATCAGATAGATATTCTAAATCTTGAGGATCACCAAACCAATAGGCAATATGGTGAAGACGACCCGGTTCCGCTTTATCAAACATTCCATCAGCCATAAAAGCAATTTCATGAACAAGCGGCGATACCGACAGCCAAGCAGCTCCTTTTCCGCCATCTTCTTTAGCTAAATATTCACGAACCTTAAAGCCAAGATGTTCCGTAAAGAATTCGACATTTTTATCTACACTTTTAGATAGACAGTTCATATGATCTAATCGGCGAACAGGAACACCTGTAAGCGGACGACGTTGAGGACGGTTATTTAGTTTTGATTTTAATTCTTCCGGCGCAACATAATAGTCTACATCAAAGAAAATTTCAAACAAATGATTATCTGGACTAGTAAATTCATACGCTTTTCCTCTGCCAAAAGCCGGTTCCACCCAGCCTTTCCCCTCAGGAAGATTGGAAAGAACTGCTACTCTCCGTTCTAGGGCTGCCTGACTAGTTGCACGCCAGCTGGCTTTTGCAAGTCCTGCTTCATGATGAGGCGTTAGCTTCATACTGTATTGATAAGGATCTTCATACGCCCGCATATATACAGAGCCTGCTTCATCGCGATTGACGACAATCATCCCCATGATTTCAAAAAACTTAACAGATTCTTCCAGTTTTGGAGTATAAAGATTTACCATGGCCAGCTGCGCTACTTCAAATAATGGTTCTACCTGTGTATTTGTCATATTCTTGTTCTCCTTTTCCTTTTATCTTTTTAGTTTTTTTGCAGACACTCCGCCAATTCCCCAGTGGGTTTTCGGCACCTCAGAAACGATTACACGAACATTTTGCTCCGGTACTTCTAAAACGCTTTCAATTGTTTCCGTTACTTCAGCGATCAGCCTCTCTATTTTTTCTTCTGACCGTCCCTCCATGATTTCAATATGAATGAGTGGCATATGCTCCCTCCTGAACTATTTCATAAATAGGCGTACTTCACCTAATGTTTCACCAAATTTAACTTCTACATAATCACCAGAAGAAACGGCAACTGCCTCTGTTAAACCGCCAGTCAAAATGGGTTCTCCCGGCTTTATAGCTTCTCCTTTTTCCGCCAGCATATTTGCCAGATAGGCAACTGATTCTGCTGGATGATTTAGAACAGCTGCACCGGCACCAACAGTCTTTACCTCACCATTAATCTGTAGGACAACCCCGATAGTTTCAAGATCTATGCCTTTTGGACTAATCAGATGAGTACCGAATACAGCACCAGCGGCAGACGTATTATCTGCAACAACATCTGTCATCGTAAAATTAAAGTTTAAATAGCGGCTGTCGATAATTTCTATTGCCGGAAAAACAGCTTCTGTTGCTTCGAGAACGGCTTCTTTTGTAACACCAGGACCCTTTAGCTCTTTTTTTAAAATAAAACCAATCTCCGGTTCTACTTTAGGATGAATATAATCCGCCATTTCCGCAGTGCCCCCATCTGGAACAACCATCGTATCAAATACATAGCCATAAATCGGATCTGAAACATTCATTTGCTGAAGCTTGGCTAGACTAGTCAGTCCCATTTTCGGCCCAACAATTTTTTCACCTCTATCCAGTCTTCGCTTGATGAGCGCTGCCTGAATCTGATATGCTTCAGCCATTGTTAATTTGGGATAAAGTTTCTCGGTAATTTTAAGAATCTCATAGTTTTCGTCTTGAGCATTTAAAACATAATCGACCAGCTCATTTCTTTTCTTGCCATCCAACAATTCTTCACCTCCGATTTATTTTTTCTCCATTAATTTTTTTGCGGTATCAATAATCATATCTTCCTGACCGCCAACAACCTTCTGCCGGCCTAACTCAATCAGGATATCCCGAGGGTCAATTCCATATTTTTCCCCTGCACGTTGTGCATGCAGCCTGAAACTGGAGTACACTCCTGCGTAGCCTAATGTTAAACTTTCTTTAGTAATTTCCTGGGGCACTTGCAGCAGCGGTGCAACAACAGCTTCGGCGGCATCCATAATTTTGTATAAATCGATACCTGTTTTAACCCCCATTTTTTCTAAAGCAGCAACCAGTACCTCTGTCTGTGTATTGCCGGCACCAGCACCTAAAGCACGAATACTGCCATCAATTCTTGTTGCTCCAGCTCGAATGGATTCCAAGGTATTGCCCATTGCCAAGCCAAGATTGTTATGGGCATGAAAGCCGACTTCTACAGACAATGCGGATTTTAAAGCAGAAATTCGTTCATATACCTGCTGCGGCAGCAATGCTCCAGCAGAGTCGGTCATATAAACTGCTTGAGCACCATAGCTTTCCATCAGCTTAGCCTGTTCGACCAGCTTGTCGACTGGAGCCATATGCGCCATCATTAGAAAGCCAATGGTTGTCATGCCTAATTTCCGAGCCTCCTGAATATGCTGAGCTGAGACATCTGCTTCGGTTACATGGGTTGCCACTCTTACCAGAGAGGCACCGAGTGCATGTGCCCGCTTCAATTCATGAAGGGTCCCTATCCCGGGCAGCAACAGCACACCGATTTTAGAATACTCTGCGGTTTCCACTGCCGCTTGAATCAGCTTAAACTCATCAACTTTAGACAAACCATACTGTAGCGTACTGCCGCCTAAACCATCGCCATGAGACACTTCAATATATGGAACCCTGGCTTGATCCAAGGCGCGAACAACGTCTCTTACTTGTTCCTCAGTAAAACTATGCTTAACTGCGTGACTGCCGTCTCTCAAGGCAACCTCTGTGATAATTACATCTAAATCTTCATTCAAGATTATCCCTCCTTCATTGATTATTTTTGACAATTTCCTCTGCAACCTGGATAGCAGCTGAGGTCATAATATCCAAATTCCCGGCATAAGGAGGCAGAAAGTCCCCGGCACCTTCTACTTCGATAAAAACAGTGACTTCATTTCCGTCAATAATTGGCTCTGAACGTAAATGATAGCCTGGTACATATGCCTGTACCTCTCTTACTCGATCATTGATAGCTGCTGTGATAGCTGCTTCATTTACTTCACCATCTACTAATACTCGAACCGTATCACGCATAAGAATAGGCGGATCAGCCGGATTTAAGATAATGATTGCCCGGCCCTTTTCAGCTCCGCCGATTTCTTCGATGGCTTTGCTAGTAGTTTCTGTAAACTCATCAATATTTGCTCGAGTTCCCGGTCCGGCACTTTTGCTGGAAATCGTTGCCACTATTTCCCCATATTTTACAGGAGCTACCTTTCCAATTGCTGCAATAATCGGTACTGTGGCTTGTCCGCCGCAAGTAACCATATTGATATTTTTCTCATGAATGTGTTTTTTTAAATTCACTGGAGGAATCACGAAAGGTCCAATAGCAGCTGGAGTGAGATCCAACATCCATTTTTCCAGTCGGCCAGCAACCTCCCAATTATGAATATGAGCATTTGCAGATGTAGCATCGAACAAAATGTCGGCTGATTCCGGTGCTTCTTCAGCCCATTGGTCAATTCCGCCTGTAAAAGTCTTCAACCCATGTGCTCGAGCTCTTTTCATTCCTTCTGACTGGTCATCAATTCCAATCATTACTGCAGGTTCAATCCACTCTGAACGCAGCAGCTTAATCATCAGGTCACTGCCAATATTTCCCGAACCAATAATTCCAGCTTTTAACTTCTCCATCACCTTACCTCCTTCTTTAAAAGCGCACTGCTACATTTCCCAGCTGATTGAACTTTATTTCAAAATAGTCGCCTTCCTCTGCTGGTATTGCTGCAGATAAAGCCCCGGAAAGAATCACTTCTCCTTTTTCCAGCTGGATATCATAAGCTGCTAGCTTATTGGCCAGCCATACCACTCCGTTAATCGGATTATCCAGACAGGCAGCTCCAGCTCCGGTGTTCTGCAGCTTACCGTTTTTATAAAGAGCCATACCTGTTAGCCGCAAGTTTATTTCTTTCAAAGAGAATTTTTTTGTACCTAAAACATATAGACCTGATGATGCATTATCTCCCACTGTATCCTGTAAGGTTAGCTTCCAGTCCTTAATTCGGCTGTCGACAATTTCAATAGCCGGCGTAATATAATCCGTTGCCTGAATGACATCCAATGCGGTCACTTTGGGACCCTTCAAAGCTTCTTTTAATACGAAAGCAATTTCTCCTTCTACTCGAGGCTGAAGGACTTGTTTCGATTGAACCTTGCCCCCGTCGATAATTTCCATACTATCAAGAAGATGCCCATAGTCAGGCTCGGATACTCCTAAAGAATCCTGCATTGCCGTAGAAGTTAGACCAATCTTTTTTCCTGTAATTTTATTGCCGGCTGCGAGTTGTTTACTGATGGTTTTCAATTGAACCTGGTAAGCTTCTTCAACACTCAACAGAGGAATCAGTTCTGTCAACGGCTGAACACCACCATTTTTTTTGGAAGATGCCAAATGCTCAGATAATTGTGCTGCATTGAAAATCATTTCTCTTCCTCCCGTCATAACTTAACAGTGATATTTGTCAGCTCTGTGTAAAAATCAAAGCTGTGTGCACCACCTTCACGTCCAATTCCGCTATGCTTCATACCACCAAACGGTGTCCGTAAATCTCTTAGGAACCAAGTGTTAATCCAAACGATACCAGCCTCAATCTCTGCTGCTATCCGGTGAGCCTGTTTCAAATCCTGCGTCCACATCGTTGCTGCTAGACCATAGGTTGTATCGTTTACTTGTTTCAAAACCTCTTCTTCTGTTTCAAAAGGCAGAATGGTTATAACAGGACCAAATATCTCTTCTCTAACACAGCGTGAATCTTTATCCAAACCAACAATAATCGTTGGATCAATAAAATAACCTGGTGCGTTCGGAGTTGCTCTTCCCCCAGTTAAAAAAGTCCCTTGTTCTTCCTTAGCAATCTCTAAGTAGCTCAAAACTTTGTTGTAGTGTTCTTCACTGACAACCGAACCGACAAAGGTTTCATCTGCTAATGGATCGCCTATTTTAAGCTCCTTCGTACGTTTTACCAGTTTGTCTACAAATTCATCATAGACTCCTTTTTGTACGTAAACTCTAGAACCGCAGAGACAAACCTCACCCTGATTTAAAAAGCTGGAACGTATTGAAGTTTCAACTGCATCTTCAATATCTGCACTGTCAAAAATGATATTGGGATTTTTTCCGCCAAGCTCAAAAGATAATTTTTTTAGTGATGGTGCAGAAGCTTTCATAATTGCTGTTCCAGTGATTGTTTCTCCAGTAAAAGCGATTGCGTCAACATCCTGACTGTCTGACAATGCTGCTCCAGCTTCGCCAAATCCATGAACTAGATTGACAACTCCCTTTGGAATACCAGCGTCCGTACATATTTCAGCAATAACTGTTGCGGTCATCGGGGTTACCTCAGACGGCTTCATTACGACTGTATTTCCGGCAGCTAAAGCCGGCGCCAGCTTCCATGTCATCAGCAGCAGCGGCAGATTCCAAGGATTAATCAAGCCGACTACACCAACAGGTTTTCTCACTGCATAATGCAGCGCGACATCATCCTGCTGGTAGCTTTCCTGTCCAATAGTAGTCATATAATCCGCAAAAAAATGGAAGTTGTGAGCAGCCCGCGGAATATCCAGCGTCTTAGATAGCCACAATGGTTTGCCTGTATCCAATGTCTCCAGCATGGCTAGCTCATCAAGCCTTTCAAGAATTAAATCACCAACTTTTCTTAAAATTTTTGAGCGTTCACGCATAGGCATCTTTTTCCACTCGCCATCTTTGGCTCGTTTTGCTGCGGTGATTGCCTTATCAACGTCTTCTTTACTTCCTTTTGCCACAGTTCCCAGCTTCTCTTTAGTAGCAGGATTACTATTTTCAAAAACAGCACCGTTAATCGAATCAACATATTTCCCATCAATATAATGTCGGCAGTCGATACCCGTTTGATTATTTTTTTGTGTCATTAGACGTTCCCCCTTCGTTCTTTCTTGCTCTTATCTTATGGGAAAGCAGTTAAAAGACCCAGCTCTCAGTTCCTCTATGAGCAACAAACTTTAAATTCCTTGTAATTATGTTTATAATCCAAGAAAAGATAGCGTTTTCATTTTATTTTTTTTAAATATCTGTTCCGTATACAAGAACAAGCCAAAGGAGGAGAATTACTTATGAGCAGTGAACTACAATCTGTAAAGAATGCCTTGCTTATTCTAAAATGCTTTTCCGCTGATCAGCCAAAGCTGAGAGTCACAGAGCTCAGTGAACGGACCGGTCTAGCCAAAAGCACAGTCAGCCGCAGTTTAACTACCTTAGCTTCAGAAGGCTTTATCAAGAAAGCTTCGGACAATCAATCTTATATGCTTGGCTTATCAATTATTAACCTTGCCGGTGTAGCACTAAGCGCCATGCGCATCCAGCAAGAGGTATCTCCTGCGCTGAGCCAGCTAGTCGTACGAACAGGTGAAAGCAGTCATATCGCCATTTTAGACGGGCTGGATACTGTTTATATCCAAAAAGAAGAATCCATCACTCATACAAAAATTCAAACTCACTTAGGAAAACGAAATCCTTCCCATGCAACCAGCTCCGGTAAAATTCTGCTGGCATTCCAAGAACAAAGCTTTCAGGAAAAATACTTCGATATGCCGTTAAATGCCTTTACACCACAAACGATAACCAATCCCTTTCAATTAAGAGAGGAACTGAAAAAAGTAAAAAAAGCCGGCTTTGCCTACAGCAAAGATGAATTAACAGAAGGAGTTTCTTCTTTAGCTGCTCCGGTTTGGGATTATTCCGGCTCTGTTGTAGCTTCCTTAGGAATCGTCGGAGCAACGACCCGGTTCTCTACGAAGAAAATCAGAGAGTTTGTTCCCTTAATCATTGATGCCTCAAAAGCGGCTTCTGAGAATCTAGGTTTTCGAAGATAAGAGAAAGTCTGGAAAATTATTATTTATATCCCAGACTTCTCTTTACGAATAAAAACACAGCTGTAAAAGGAGGCACTTATTTCTCCCCTTTTACAGCTGTGTTTAATTCTACATTCAATAATGAACTACGGCTGCTCACCAGCCTATTTTAAAATTTTCTATTCCTTTACCGATAGATACCTTCTTTTGGCGTAAATGCTGGTATCTCTAAATTTGTTTCATAGAGATAACCAATATAATCTCCCAACATATCATACAGGTCATCCTTAACATAGGCAAACAAAGCGGAATCCTCAGCAAACATCTCCTCATCAGAAATATGCCCTTCGTGGTATTGTTCTGTCCGCTCACCGATTTCCTTTAAAGTCGTTACTGCTTCTAAAATCCTCTGCTTGTCTTTTAAAGGCACTGCAGGATCTTGTGTCAACTCTTCTCCGATAAAATCACAAAAATAGGAAAAATTGCTATCCCAGTTAATATTTCCATTATTTTGGGCTTCCCAACGCAGCTTTTCTACCTGACGCAGCAGCTCTCCATACAGATGAGTAGACTGTCCTTGGGCAGGAATATACAGCCGCCAGATTTTTTGACAAACTTTCTTGTAGCTGCCAATCGAAATTTTTGCTTCTTCTATTTGTCCAACTTTCCAGAACCAGTGCAGCCGTCGATTTAAGACTTCTACAGCCTTTCTCACCTGTTCAGCGTATTCAACTGGTAAAACAGCTAACTGGTAAGAATCGGACTCTGAATCAAGGCAGACAAGCACTAATTGGTCTGGCATTGCTTCTTTCAGCTGCTGAAAAAATTCAGGCGCCATGGCTTCCGTATCAATAATTTTAGTATGGTCTAAAGACAGGTTATATTTTTTTATAATTTCGTCAACAAAATAGACAAAATCTTCTGCGTCTTCTTTCCAATCAATCTCAGTCAGGTAGCCGCATGCCTTTAGGACCCAGTTCAGCTTGTCCCACAGGGATGTACCATCATATTCTTCAACCAGCTCAGAAACCGTCAGTTGTTCAATAAAGCCCTGAGACAAGAATAGCTGGTAATGTTCAAAAAATGCCTGCGTATCATTCAGAACCAGTGTCATCCCAGAAACTGCCTGTTGATTACGCTGAGTGAACCAGCCGGCTAAGTCAATATATGCCTGTTTCTGATTCTTTGCTTGTTTATCTGCAATGGCTTGAATACTTTCAGCCACTTTTGACAGTTCATGCTTTGAAAGGTCTTGAAAAATCCTAAGCTCTTTTTCTTTGCTAATTTCTGTTGTTTTTATATTAGATATTGGTTTCAAATCAATCTCAATTGGTTCTGATTTTCTTCCAAATATTCGTTTAAAAAATCTCATACCTTGCGCCCCTTTTCTTTCTTCATTTGATTTTATCATATTAAATGACGTTAAAGTACCTAATTTTTTTCTTTTTGGCAGTTTTTCAATGTTTTTTTATAGTTAAATGAGTTCTCTTCTCATTATTTTCACATCTTTTAGGTTGACAGGTCTTTTTTATTCCAGTATAGTGTTCTCAATAACAAAAATGCTTTGAAAAGAAGAGTACATACTGATGATTTTTTAAGAGAGTCCTGAATGGTGAGAAGGGATAAATGAAGCAGTTTGGAAGATGGTCTTTGAGCAAGCAGCTGCGAGTCCTTGATTAGCAGCTGACGGGAATGCCCGTTACAGCATCACAGTATCGATGACAAAAACAGGAACATCTGTACTGATTGAGGCTGTACTTCCGTAAGGAAACAGTAAATAAAGGTGGTAACACGGAGAATCTAACTCCCGTCCTTTTTCTGCATAACGTAGAAAAAGGGCGGGAGTTTTGCTTTGAATCACTACGATTTCATAAGCAGAGTAGATGATGAAAAGCATTGGTTTCCACACCGTGGAAAGGAATTTCCTCACTTGTGAATCACTACGATTGCGTAAGCAGAGTAGATGATGAAAAGCATGCTGTAAATCACAATGAGTTATACGAATTGATGATGCACAGTACAAGGCGATTGCTTTGAGCGTTGTAACCTTTTCTTTACCACACCATGGAAAGGAATTTCTTGCTCAAGAATCATGGAACTACCTAAACGGTTTCATGAATTGACTGAATAGGAGCTTCTGATAGTTTGAATACAAGTTATATTGCATGTACTCCTCTTTTCCATCTTAGGGATTATTACTGGCACGAGAACTCTCTTCAGGCACATTTTTTTGTTAATAAAAAATAAAGGAGAAATGACAAATGAAAACATGGAAAAAATTAATTACAGGAATTATAGCTACGGGAATTTTATTATCTTTATCTGCCTGCGGTTCATCAGCTGCAAAGAAAGACGGAGCAGATGCTGCTAAAGAAACGGAAGAATTTGTGATTGGCGTTGCTCCTGGTCCTTACGGAGAAATGGCATCAGAGGTTATTTCTCCATTGTTAGAAAAACAAGGATTTAAGTTGACAACTAAGCAGTTCAATGACTACGTTCAGCCAAACAAAGCATTGGATACTGGACAAATCGATGGTAATCTTTTTCAGCACACTGCTTATTTAGAAAAATTTTCTTCTGATAATAATCTTTCCTTAACCGCCTTAGACAGGGTACCAACGCTAGGCATGGGAATTTATTCAAAGAAGCTTGATAGTCTAAACGATTTAAAAGATAAATCAACAGTGGCGATTGCCAGCGATGCTTCTAATCTTGCGCGTACTTTGCAGCTTTTAGAAGCCAATGACTTGATTACTTTAAACAAAGAGGTTGATGAAACAAAAGCCACTGTTAGCGACATTGCAGAAAATCCTAAAAATCTCGAATTTAAGACATTGGACGCGGCTCAGCTGGCTCGTTCACTGGATACGGTTGATTTAGCATTAGTTCCCGGAAACTTTGCCTGGGCAGCTTCTTTAGACCCTGCCGATGCACTTGCCCTTGAATCATTGAAGGAAGAATACAAAAATGTTTTTGTTGTTCGTAGTGATGAAGCCGACTCGGAATTTGGCAAAGCCGTAAAAGCAGTGTTAAGCAGTCAGGAATTCAAAGATGGCATTGCTGATTCTCCTTTCAAGGATTTTGACAAGCCAGCTAGCTGGACAGATAAGTAGGCCAGCGCTATGACAAAAATTGAAGTTAATCATTTAACGGTAGCCTTTAATCAAAAAAAGCAAACAGTCAAGGCAGTAGATGACGTTTCTTTTCAGGTGAAAAGCGGTGAAATTTTTGGAATAATTGGATTAAGCGGTGCTGGGAAAAGTACCTTAATTCGTACGCTGAACCTCCTACAGCTTCCCTCTGAAGGAACGATAAAAATCAATGGAGAAGATATCACCACACTGAATACTCAAGGTATTCGAAAAATCAGACAGAAAATTGGGATGATTTTTCAGCATTTCAATTTAATTCAAAACCGAACGATAGCTGAAAATATTGCTTTTTCATTAAAAGCTGGGGATTATCCTAAAGACAAGCAAGCAGAGAGAATTGACGAGCTGTTAAAACTTGTTGATTTAGCTGATAAAAAGCACAGCTATCCGAATAATCTTTCCGGTGGTCAAAAACAGCGGATTGGTATTGCCCGTGCATTAGCGAATGATCCGGAAATTCTCCTTTGCGATGAAGCTACCAGTGCATTGGATGTGGAAACAACGGAAGAAATATTAAAGCTTTTGGAAAAGATCAATCAGGAAATGGGGATTACAATCGTCTTTATTACCCATGAATTGGAAGTAGCCAAGCGGTTGTTTCAACGTATTGCTGTCATGGAAAACGGCAAGATAGTTGAGCAAAGCTCTACATTTGAACTTTTCGCTCAACCACAATCGGCAATTGCAAAGAAATTAGTCAGCCGCTTCTTTAATCTGACAATTCCAAATCAGTTGAAAAATACACTAAATCAAGGAACCTTGTTGGAACTTCGCTATCAGGGAACCGCTGCATTAGATCCTTTAATTTCAGAAATTTCAAAAAAATTTGATGTACTGATTGGTATTACTCATGGAAAAATCGAGTATATCCAAAACGACGTAATTGGCATTTTATTTGTTTATCTTACTGGAACAGATAGTGCCATTGCAGCTGCTGTTGCTGAAATTCAGAAGCATGTCCACAGTCTGAAAATTTTAAACGAGGAGGCGAGTTCATGGAAAGTACGCTAAGCATCTTACAGGAACATTTACCTAAAGCTCTGGCTGACACAGGCTTGATGGTTGCTGTTTCCACTGTTGTTGGCATTTTGTTTGGGACACTGATCGGTCTGCTGCTCTTTTTTACAAGCAGTCCGTTATTTGCTAAACGTCCAGTTATTAATAGTATTGCCGGCTTTTTAGTAAACGGACTTCGCTCACTACCTTTTCTGATTTTATTAGTTGTTTTAATTCCGTTTCTCGCACTGCTTTTTGGTGATCCTTATACACCATTGGGTGGAGCTGCGGCCCTATCAATCGCTGCCATCCCGTTTTTTGCACGTATCGCTGAGGGTGCATTTGCAGAAATTAATCATGGCATTCTTGAGGCTGCTGTTGCTTCCGGAGCGGGACCCGGTCTGATTATTCGGGAAGTGATTCTCCCGGAAAGCCTGCCTGCTCTCGTACGGGGAGTCGTCTTAACAATTATCAGTCTGCTTGGTTACTCAGCCATGGTCGGAACAATTGGGGCAGGCGGCATCGGCGATTTAGCAATTCAATACGGCTATTATCGCTATGAAACTCTTGTGTTAGTAATCATCATTGTCCTACTGATTATTTTCGTTCAATTGATTCAATGGCTAGGTGACCGTCTAGCGGAGCACCTGACAAAATAACCACAAACAGAAAACCATCTTTCCCCAAATAAATATGGATTGAAATCGAAACTAGAAAACGCTGAAAATCAAGGATAAATTCTGCTTGATTTTCAGCGTTTAATGCTTTTTTTAAGTTTTTAAAGAAAGCACCCATCTATAAATGGATGACCCCCTGATGGAGCGTCTTCTCTATCGACTTCTTTTCATTCTGCAGCATACTGCTCCAATATCCCTTCCAACTTTTGAACAACAAACTCAACAAGCTCTCTTGGTTCCTTAATCACTGCTTCCCTGCCAAGCATAATCAAATATTCAGCCGTATAGGGGATATCCCGCTGATCAATCGTCAATTCAAGTCTCCTGCCTTTCTCATCAGATAGTACTCCTTTAGAAAGGTATCGATTTTCTAAACAACGTTTCAGACCTATTGCCGTCAGTTCAACCAACATCTTTACCGGCTCCTTCGGTTCATATTCTTTATTCAGTTCTTTCAATGTCAAATTTGTCTGATTTTGTTCAGCAACTACCGTAACGGACTGAATCCGGTCAATCCGGTAGTGTCGCGGCTCTTTCCTCGCAGTATCAACTGCAAACAAATACCAGAACCCATTTGCTGCATAAATACCAATCGGTTCTAAAACCTTGACCGATAAAAATTGAGGTGAACGATACTTTATTTCTATCTGTTGTTTATTCATTGCTGCTGCCATCAAATCACTTAAAAAGGAATTTTCTACTACTTGTTTGGGCACTGCTAACTGGAAATGATCCTCCAAATGAAGGAGCTTATCCTGTAATTGCTTAGGAACTACCGATAAAAGCTTCTCACCAGCAGTAACTGTGTTCATTTGAAACGGAAACTCTTCATAGTTAGCCAAAGACTGTATTGCAAAATACAAAGAAATAATTTCGTTCTCCGTAAATAGAACCGGTGGTAAAACCTGATTGGCCAGCACTGTAAACCCGCCATTTCTTCCCTTCTTACTCTCCACATATAAACCTAAATCTGCTAAATCTGTGATATAACGGTAAACACTTCTTATGGATAACTGGAAGCGGTCAGCCAGTTCCTGTGCCGTAAACTCTTTCTTGTTTTGGATATACCACATCATCTCATAAATTGTCTGCTCTTTTTTCATCTTTTTCCCTCTTTATACTTTAATATGACATTTTTTGTCATATTCATTTTATATACTTATAGAGTAAAGGAGGAATGACTATGAGTCAAATTAAAATTAGAGGTGCTCGTACTAGAAATTTGAAAAATATTGATGTAACTATTGAAAAACATCAAATTAATGTCTTTGCCGGTGTGTCCGGCTCTGGAAAATCATCATTAGTGTTCAATACTATAGCAGCTGAAGCACAACGGCAGATGAATGAAACATATCCAAGCTATGTGAGAAATCGAATGCCTCATCTTCCCGTTCCGGAAGTCGATCTTATCGAAAATCTTTCACCTGCTGTGATTGTTAATCAGAAGCCAATGGGAGACAACAGCCGTTCTACAGTAGGAACAGCAACCGATATCAATCCAACCCTGCGACTTCTTTTTTCACGTTTTGGCCAGCCGTTCGTCGGTTATTCAGATGTGTTTTCTTTTAACAACCCGGCAGGAATGTGCCCCACCTGTCAAGGTATGGGTCTAACGACTACTTTTAAAGTGGAGGAATTATTGAACCCTGAACAATCTTTAAATGAAGGAGCAATCTGCTTTGATACGTTCGAGCCAGGAAGCTACCGTTGGAAACGATATGTGGATTCGGGACTTTTTGACAACAATAAAAAGATTAAAGATTTTTCTGAGGAGGAACTTGAGCTTCTGCTCTACTCACCAGAGCTGAAACCGCCCCATCCATTACCTGGCTGGTATAAATCTTCTATGTATGAGGGAATTATTCCAAGAATCAAAAAGACGTTTATCCACATTACATCGAAGCAGCAAAAAAAATACCTCCCTGAAATTCAGCGGGTGATCACTCAAACCACCTGCCCGGATTGTCACGGGTATCGCCTAAATCAAAAAACTCTTTCCTGTCAATTAAACGGCAAGAACATCGGTGAATGTCTGGACATGCAGCTGGACGAGCTGAAATTGTTTTTAGAACAGCTGCAGCCTAAAGAAACTCGGCAAGTCACAGAAAAAATAATCCAGCAGCTGGATTATTTTTGTCAGGTTGGCTTAAACTACCTTAGCTTGTCGCGTGAAACCGGCACACTTTCTGGAGGAGAATCTCAGCGGATTAAACTGATTCGCTCAATCGGCAGCAGTCTATCTGATATGCTCTATATTCTCGATGAACCTAGCACAGGTCTACATCCACAGGATATGCAGGCCATCGGACAACTGATACATGCAATCAAAGCAAAAGAAAACACACTGCTCTTAATTGATCATGACCCTACAATCATTGAGCTGGCTGACACTGTTTATGAGTTAGGGCCTGGAGCAGGGCTTCATGGCGGCGAGCTGATTGGCCAGGGACCTTATACAGAATGGGCCGCTCGTCAAAAACAGCAGCCCAGCTTAAAAAGAGCAAAGCGGCCTGTCAGTAAAGAGAAATACTTCTTTGCAGAAAAGATTTCAAAAAATAACGTCGTTGAGGCCTCTGTAAAACTGCCGTTAAATCGACTTTTAGCAATCACTGGTGTAGCAGGATCTGGGAAAAGCTCTTTTGCAGAAGGTTTGCGGGAAAAGTATGGTGATTTGATTTTTTACGTTAATCAAAAACGGCTGCATACAAGCAGCCGCTCCACTATGGCATCTTATATTGGTATTTTAGATGATATCCGCAAGCTGTTCAGCAAGGAAAATAAAGTGCCCGCTGGTTTATTCAGCTTTAACGGCAAAGGAGCCTGTCCAGTTTGTAAAGGGAAAGGATATATCGAAACTGAGCTTGCTTTCCTCGAAGCTGTACGAGCTGACTGCGAGCTGTGTCACGGTACAAAATTCAAACAGGAATCTCTTACTTATTTTTACCAAAGGAAATCAATTTCACAGGTATTGAGTTTATCTATTGAAGACAGCGAATCCTTCTTCAATAATCAGGAAAAAATCAGAAAGAAAATACACTGGCTAAATGAGATTGGCTTAGGTTACCTAACGCTCGGACAAACACTAGATACTCTATCCGGCGGTGAACTTCAGCGCTTGAAGCTTGCCTGCAATTTGGACTGTTCAAACAAAATCATTATTTTGGATGAACCAACCAGTGGTTTAAGCTATAAAGATACCCAAGCTCTTTTAAATGTATTTGAAGAGCTTCTGAATAAGAACAACACCCTATATGTAATCGAACACAACACTGCCATGATTCGCTTAGCAGACTGGATGATTGAATTCGGCCCTGGCTCTGGCAAAAACGGCGGACAAATTCTCTTTGAGGGAACACCTGAATCAGCTGTAAATCACCCACGTTCAATTACAGGGCGCTATTTATCTGACTAAACATAAAAATAAAAACACCTCGATGATTTCAGTTTTCACTGAGTCCTTCGAGGTGTTTTTTAATCTATTAAGAGTTCCAGATAAGTCTCATTTGTGTGAAGTATCCGGAAACGAATCGTTGAACAAATCTGGTTCCCTGCAGTAGTACTGGTATCATCACAAGTGCCGCTAAAGCCAGAAGCAGGGATAAGGCAAAATTGAGAATCATAAAATGCTGCAGCCCAACTATAAAAGCTCCGACTACTAAGACTGGTGATACCGCAAACATTGCTAATGAGAACCAAGCACTTGCAAGCAATACATATACCGTAAACAACGCCCAAGAAGTAAATAATACATTAAACAAAACTACACCGATTTTTTTCATTTTTAAACATCTCCGTTCGCTTTTTTTATTAGTATAACAGAGCAAACTAGAAACGTTATCCAGCTACGAACTGATTTTCCTATCAGCCTTAAGGTCCATTCCTTCTCCAATAAAAGACCTAGAGAATTAAAAAAAGGGACTGTGACATTAGTATGCCTCAGTCCCTTAAATCCGGATAAACGGTGTTTCAGAAGTAACTTCTTCGACAATAAGGCGGAAATTCGCAAAAATTTATGGAACAATTTTCGGAATTTCCGCCTTATTGCTTGAAGCTGAACACTTCTGTCACAACCTCGTCTGTTCTGCTGCCTTAGCTTTAACAGTTACAATTATTTTGTGATTGTGTATTCATCAATCACTTCGTAGCCGGCAGTTCGCACTGTAACCTTTAATGCAGAATCTGTAACCTCAACTGCAGAAAAGACTGTATTCTCCGGATAATTCTCTTTTCCTGTAATATCTTTAACATTTGGGCCCCATAAAACATCGGTCCAATCTTTGCGGGATTCCATCGTGTATGTTTTCTTCCCACTGTTTCTGGAAACCATATAGATTGTTCCATCTTCACTTGTTGAAATATTCCCGTGATCTGAAATAGTTTTATTTGGCACACTATTTTTAATTGGATAGCTGCGAATATAGTTATGATCATGGCCAGATAGAACCAGATTGACACCTAAATCTTCCATCACAGGAACCAATTTCTTCTTAATATTTTTTGAACTCAATGAACCACTGGAAGAACTAGTCCATTTTCCGCCATAAGGACTCTTATGGAACGCCACAACGATAAATTTATCCTGTCCTTTTTCAGCAACTTCCTTTTTCATCCATTCAATCTGTTTATCCAGTTCTTTATCTGAATCATGATTTGAATTCAGGTTAAAGAATAGCGCATTTCCGTAAACATAGGAGTAGTTCAATGGGAAGCCATTGACATTATCTACACTGAAGGTATTTTGATAAAATACTTCGTTAGAAGAAGAGCTCCCTTCATGATTTCCTAATACTGGCAAGAATGCCGTTGAAGCAAATGTATTGCCTGCTGCATTGAAGAAGCTGGTGAAATTCGCTTCATTTGGTGTCTCCACCATATCTCCTGTATGAATAATAAATGGTGCTTCCGGGTACATTCCCAAGGCTTTATTCAAGGTATTGCCAAAATATGGTGCATATCCGTCTAGTGAGCTTTGAGAATCAGCCAAATGAATAAAGGTGAATGGTTCTGCTTTCTGATTTTCTGTTTTAAAGCTGAAAACATCACTATAATAGGTCGTAACTGAACCAGTCTTTGGATTTGTATAATAGTTACGCAAGCGATACTCATACTTCGTACCTGGAGTCAAACCTATCAGTTGTACCTTATTCACATTGTATTTTGTGAGGATACTTTTATTCTTAGTTGAAGTACCCGTGAATTCCATAGTATTTTCTGCTGTAAACTCTTGACCTGCTTCAACAACTTCAATCGCTGCTGAATTAAGTGTTGCATCAGATTGCCATGTAATTGAACGCGTTGTTTTCGAATCTGAACCAAAACCATTATTTACACCCAGCGGTATTAGCTGGCGGCTCTCTCTTTCCGGCGTATCCTTCCGGTTGATTTCAAATTGATCAACAACTTGTCCATTAACTGTATATGCTGTTACTTCAATTTTTTCAGCAGTTACCTGAATATTACTGTACATTTTGTAGTCAGCAGCTTTTTTTACAGTACTGCTGCTGTAGTTGCTGGCTGTCTTAATCCATTCTCGACCAGTTGCGCCATTCTTTTGCTCAGCTCCGGAAGCACCTGGTGATAGGTAGATAACGCCATCTTTATGAGCAATTTCTGTGCTTCCCGGATAATCGGAAAGTACTACACTCTTAGAAATCGGATATGAGCGAATATATGCATCATCATTCCCTTGAATCACCAGATTTACTCCAGCTTCATCAAAAGCAGCTGCCAGCTTTTTATTAGCCGAGCTTACTGTTGAAGAACTGCCGTAAATACTGTTTCCCACACTAACAATAATCCATTTACTTTGACCTTTGGTTGCAACTTCTTTTTTCAGCCAGCTAATATGATTTTCAATATCTTTTGTACCGGTCAATTGACTGTTGACATTTAGGAATAAGGCATCTCCATAAACAAATGAATAGTTGCTAGTATCATTACTAACACCAGTCAAATTATAATTAAGCTGGAAAAGCTTGTTTGCAGAACCCTTGGAAATTGTATTTGGCACCAAAGGATACTGATCAAACGTATTCTGCGCTAACCCAAAATAACCATTCCAATGCTTTTCATCGGTCAATGTACTATTGGCCTTTCCTGTATGCATAATAAATGCTGATTCAGGAAACTTGTTCACTGCCGTAGACAACGTCACACCAAAATAGTTTTGGTAAGATGAAGTACTGCGGTAATTGCCGTCTGCTGCCGCAACAAAAGAGAAGTTTGTGACTGCTCCCTTCGTTTCAAATGAATATTCTTTCGAAACAGCTCCTGTGTTTTCATCGACAACACGATAATGATACAGGGTTTGCGGCTTCAAGCCTTCCACTACAGCTTTGTGATAGCCCACTCGACTATTTGCCGTTGTCGCCGCTGCAGTCTTGCCATTGTGCCCTTTATCAAAGCTTTCCCCATCCTGATAATAATAAATAACTGTTTTCGGTTGAGGAACACTACTGGATTTCACAGCCTCTGTCTGATAATTCAAATAGGCAGTTGTACCAATATCATCTCTTAATACTTGGTTGAGATTATTGACAACCAGTTCCTGTTCCTCTGCATAACCATTGGAAGCTGTTAAACTAAATGAAAAAATAAGTGTAACAGCAAGCATTAATTTTGCCAGTTTTTCTTTATAAAACTTCATTCTCCCACACTCCTTGCCCTAATAATTGAGACTACTAACCAACTCAATTATAACATGCAAAAACTTTTTAGCTTATCAGGTTTTCAGCTGGTTTAGGAAAAAAATGAGAAAATGAACCCCTTATAGATGTAGATATATTTTTCTTTTAAAAATTTTATAGACTATATCCAAAGGCTGTTAAATATAGATTTTAAATAACAATAAATAAAATATTTTTATAGAATATTTCAACATATATTCTTTCACCGGTGTTGCAGAGATATAGTCAGAATAATCTGAAAACACCAACCTGCTGAAAATGAAAAAGGAGAATTTTTAGAATGGCTCTAAAATCAAGCTTTTTACTATACTAATCAACGTTTTTGCTGGTTCATTTGGTTTTCTCAGATAAAGAATCAAACGTTATTGCAGAAAACCATTTCTGAAAACATGTTTTTGCGTTATACTCTTCCATGTGGTAATCCTTTTTATTGGTCTTGGATAAGTCATCCAAGAGTAGTATAAAGGACTTTTTTGTCTATGAATAGTTATGCTTCACAAAGCGGTACAAATGCCTGAGCATCCCCAACTTTTGCTTCCTTAACCAGTCTGATTTGTACTTTCTTTTCCATAACTCTCCTTCTTTCGTCCGGACACTTATTAGACATCTATCCAGACAGAAAAGTTTCAAATAAAATTTATTTTTTAGCTAAAAAGTATAATTTCTTAAAAAAAAAAGTAACACGAGGATATCTCGACTGCTTTTGATAGGACATACTCATATTTTGTAATTAGCTGACTCATGCGATTGAAACTAGATAGATTATACCTATTCTTTATATGATTTTGGCAAAAAACATCTATATAACTATAAAAAAAGAATCAATAATAATTCATGCTGATGGAATCGCAAAAAAAGCAGACGAAATCGTCTGCTTATCCATTTATCTGATTTGTATTTTACAGGAGAATTACGACTGACTCTTTGTAGAATCCCGGACGATTAATTCCGGTAAAAAACGTCGATAGCCTTGGCTTCCTCCATTTTCTTCAATCTTTTTAACCAGCATCTCTCCACAGACCTCACCCATTTTGACGATTGGCTGCTTAGCTGTTGTTAGTTTTGGCGAGCTCACCTGATCCAGGAAAACACCATCAAAACCGATAATCCCGTATTCTTCTGGTATTTTACCACCACTATTGGAAATTCCCCGTTCAATTCCTATTGCCAGCCGGTCTGAGCTGCAGATAAAGCAAGTATTTGGTGAAAGTGTTTCCCAATATGCTTCGATAAATAATTGACTAAGCGTCGAACGATTATTAAAACGTTCAATTCTGCCGGTTTTTCCGCTAGCCTCCATTGCTTGCAAATATCCTTGTTCCCGAGACTGTTCAAAGGATTCATTCACATCAATACCTATATAAATAATTTCATCGTAGCCGCAGGCGATTGCATAATTAGTAGTCATTTCCGTACCGTAATGATTATCGCTGTCTACAAAATCAATTCCCTGACTGTTCTCGCCAAACAATACAACTGGTTTATCCAAGCTTTTAATCCAGTCAAAATCGTGGGCGCGAAAACCAGTAATGATGTATCCGTCACAGGTTCCAGTGTCAAAGCCATCCTTTGTTACCAGCTGTAATGAATAATGTGCTTTACCAACTGCTCTAGCAATCCCCATCAGCAGATTCATATAGTAAGGCTCTGTTGTATCAATCTCTTCCAAGATAAAGAGTTTAATAATCTGGGAGCGGTTTTTGACCAGTGCTTTGGCTGCAATATTTGGATGATAGTCCAGTTCCTTCATCGCTTCATAAACTAATTCCTTTAATTCTTCCGTCACTTTTTCCGGATGATTGATTACTCTGGAGACGGTCATTTTGGACACATTTGCTAGTTTAGCTACGTCAGATAGTGTGGTCACATCGTTCACCTCTTCCCAGTTGGCTAGTTACTTAGATTAGCCGCATTTCTTTTCTTCTATTATACATGAGAAGCTGCTTTTATACACGAACCACTAGAGCATCATATGGCCGCAGATTCAATAGCTTAGCATTGGAAATGGGAGCAGTCCGATTGCTGATAATCTCCTCTTTTACAGTATCCTTTAACAGGAAATCTTGTGCTGTGTCTGAAAGATTGGCAACAATCAGCCATTTTTCTCCCTTGTATTCTCGATAATAGGCAAAAACCTCATCTGACGTATCAGGAATCAATGCATAATCGCCCCAAACAATCAGAGCATGCTCTTTTCTCAGCTGAATCAGCTGTTGGTAAGTATAAAAAATAGATTCAGGATTTTCAAGGGCCCGTTCTACATTCACAGAAGGATAGTTTTCGTTTACCGGCAGCCACGGTTTTCCAGTAGTAAATCCAGCATTTGAAGAGCTGTTCCACTGAATTGGCGTGCGCGCATTATCCCGCCCTTTAGCATTAATTGAACGCAGCAGCTCATCTTTTGTATAACCTGCTGCCAGTCGCTCATGGTACATATTGATACTTTCAATATCCTGAACTTCCTCAATAGAAGCAACCGGTCGATTCGTCATACCGA
Organism: Enterococcus sp. LJL128; assembly: GCF_056924295.1. Taxonomy (NCBI): domain Bacteria; kingdom Bacillati; phylum Bacillota; class Bacilli; order Lactobacillales; family Enterococcaceae; genus Enterococcus; species Enterococcus sp. LJL128. Next base: position 491,854 of record NZ_JBXPBP010000001.1, read on the forward strand.
TTTCTTCCCCTTGATATATATATGGTGTCCCCTTCATCATGTGCAGTAGAATTGCAAACATTTTACCGCTTTTTTCCCGATAGTTCTGGTCGTTCCCCCAACGGGAAATAATTCGAGGTAAATCATGATTATTCCAAAACAAACTGTTCCAGCCCTGATTTCCAAGAGCGGTCTGCCATTTAGATAGTACTTCCTTCAGTTTCTTTTTATCCAACGGCTGTAAGTCCCACTTATCTTTTCCCTCTTGCTGATCCAGTCCCATATGTTCAAACTGAAAAACCATGGACAGCTCCTGACGATTGGGATCAGAATACAGCTTTGCGATTTCAGGCGTAGCCCCCCAGGTTTCACCTACCGTCATTACATCATATTTTCCGAAGCTGGCCTGATTCATTTCTTGAAGATATTCATGAAGCTTAGGTCCATTTCCCGTGATTTCCTGATCCGGCTGTTTACCAATCAAATCAATAACATCCATGCGAAAACCGCCAATACCTTTCTCCAACCAAAAGTTCATCATGCTGTATACTTCTTGACGGACTGAAGAATTTTCCCAGTTTAAATCCGGCTGCTTTTTGCTGAACAAATGAAGGTAATACTGACCTGTTGTCTCATCCAACTGCCAGGCACTGCCGCTAAAAATAGAGCGCAGTTCATTAGGTGCTTTTCCTGCTGCGGGATCCCGCCAAATATAGTAATCCCGATAAGGATTATCTTTAGTCTTCCTAGACTCAATGAACCACTTGTGTTCGTCAGAAGTATGATTCACTACCAAATCCATAATAATTCTGATATCTGCTTCTTTTGCTTTATCAATCAGTTCTTCCATGTCAGCCATCGTACCAAACTCATGCATAATATTCTGATAATCACTGATATCATAGCCATTATCGTCATTAGGAGACTGGTATACTGGGGACAGCCAAATTGCGGTTATACCTAATTTTTTTAAGTAGTCAAGTCGGGAAATAATTCCCTGAATATCTCCAATTCCATCCCCATTGCTGTCTTGGAAACTCCTTGGATAAACTTGATAGACAACTGCCTGCTGCCACCATTTCTGATTTTGTCCGTTTTGATTTCCTACTTCTGTTTCTTCCATCGTTTTTCCTCCGCTGTTTATTAATTACCCATATCAATCTGATAAGTTCGTGCTTCAAATGGGGCTAGGGTATCTGTCAGCGGCAAATCCTGCGCTGCCTGATAATTGCTTAGAACCAGCTGAGCTTTTTCAGACAGCTGCTTCATATGTTTTGGTATTTGGTAACTAGCCGGCTGCTCTGAAAGATTTACCAGCACCAAAAACACTGCTTCCTCATTTCTTCTTGTATACACATAGAGCTGCTCATGCTCAGGTAAAATCTCTTCAAAGCTGCCATAGACCAGTGCTGAATGCTGTTTACGCAACCGAATTAGCTTCTGATAGAAATAGAAAACAGAATCAGAATCTGCTAAAGCTGCTTCAACGTTAATTGTCTGCTTGTTGGGATTCATACAAAGCCACGGCTCTGTATTTGAAAAGCCGGCGTATTGATCATTACTCCATTGCATCGGTGTTCGCGAATTATCTCTAGTAATGGCATTTACAGTCGCTAAAGCTGCTTCTTCAGATTTTCCGGCATCCTGCAGTTCACGGTATAATTGCTTTGAATCCAGTGCGTTGATTTCTTCAATGCTTTCAAAAGGCATATTCGTCATCCCAAGCTCCTGCCCCTGATAAATAAACGGTGTTCCCTGCAGGAAGAAATACATCATTGCCAACGCCTTAGCAGAAATCTCCCGATATTCTTCTGAGTCATTACCAAAAACAGATACGGATCTGGGAACATCGTGATTTTCCATATAAAGTGCGTTCCAGCCTTTGCCGTCCAGTGCATATTGCCAGTTTGAGAGAGCCTTTTTAAATGCCTTAATATCAAAGTTTTTTTCTTGTTCCTGTTTCCAAAGCCCAATATGCTCAAATTCAAAAATCATATTGAAATAGCCGTCATCACCAGCCCATTGTTCTGCTTCAACTGCCTTAACCCCGCTCGCTTCTCCCACGGTCATAATGTCATATTCTTCAAAGACCTGCTTTAGTTCTTCTAGATAGTGCTCAATTCCTGGAATATTTTGATACCTCCCTGGAACATTTTCCAAAAGCGCCGGCAAATGATGGGCATCTTTGCGAATATGGGAGATTGCATCTACCCGAAAACCGTCAATTCCTTTATCCAGCCACCAGCGAATCATGGAAAAAAGCCTCTCTTTCAACTGCTCATTTTCCCAGTTAAAATCTGGCTGCTCTTTTGCAAAAGCATGAAAATAGTATTGCTCCGTTTTTTCATCATATTCCCAAACGGAGCCGCCAAAAATAGCCTGCCAATCAGAAGGCGGCTCTCCCTGAATACCATCTTTCCAAATATAATAGTCTCTATAAGGATTATCTTTGCTCGCTTTAGATTCTTTAAACCATTCATGCTGGTCGGAACTGTGGTTGACGACTAGATCCATAATCAGCTTAATTCCCAGTTTGTGGGCTTCTGCCAAGAGTAAATCAAAGTCCGCCATCGTACCAAAATCTGCCATAATTGCCTGATAATCGCTGATATCATAGCCATTATCCACATTAGGCGACTGATACACCGGATTTAACCAGATAAAATCAATTCCCAGTTTCTTAAGGTAGGGTAATTTTTCTCTGATACCATTTAAGTCTCCAATTCCATCATTATTACTATCTTTAAAGCTACGCGGATAAATTTGATACCCAACCGCTTCTTTCCACCATTTTTTCTTCATCAGCTTCCCCTTCTTTCAACTGGAAATAAACTAAAATCAGAGCACAAAGAGAATAATCTCATTTTGTGCTCTGACCTGCCTTTTCTATCCTCTATGCTGAAAACATCTGTTTAAGCACTTGTCATATGATTTTCATTAAATTAATGTTTTGTTATGCTTCGTATTTACTCAGCAAAACACATTTTCTTGCTTTCTACTACTCCCCCCAGAACTATTCGCAATCTATACTAATGATTGCTTTGCCAGTTCTTAATTAGCAATAGCTATCATTATTTTTGCTTAATAGGAACAATCACTGTTTGTTCTAAAAGATAGTCTTCCTCATAGATAGACAGCTGCTGTGTTGAGCCTTCAAGCAGCTCCAGCTGTATGTTATTCTGATCCACTTTAACTGAAATTAAGCCGCCACGGTAATTGATAGTAAAGGCGTAGCCTTCCCACATTTCAGGTAAGAATGGCGAGAAGCTTAAACTGTCATCAAAGGTGCGCATTCCTGCAAACCCCTGTACAATTGCCAGCCAGCTGCCGCTCATAGACGTGATATGCAGACCGTCATCTGTGTCATTATTGTAATTATCCAAATCGAGGCGTGCAGTTCGCTTATACAGCTTAACCGCTTTTTCTTCCTGACCAAGTTCAGCTGCTAAAATTGCATGGACACAGGAAGACAGCGAAGATTCATGAACCGTCATTGGCTCATAGAAATTAAAGTTCTTTTCCTTTTGTTCTGGGGTAAACTGATTTCCAAAGAAATAAATTCCCTGCAGAACATCTGCCTGCTTGATAAAGCAGCTTCTTAAAATACGATCCCACGACCAGTTCTGATTCAACGGACGGTCTTCCGGCTTCAGCATTTCTGCCGGCATCAAATCTTTATCGAGGAATGTATCATGCTGTACAAAAATATCAAGTTCTTCATCATATGGGAAATACATCTTTTCAGTAATGTCTTGCCACTGCTTGCGTTCTTCCTCAGTAACCAATAGTTCATGCTTGATTTCTGAAAGTGCCTGTTCATAGTTCTCCAGAGCATAGCGTAGACACCAAACTGCCAGATAATTAGTATACCAATTATTGTTAACATTATTCTCATATTCATTTGGTCCTGTCACGCCATGAATCATATAACAATTATTTCTGGTTGAATAATGAACACGATCTGCCCAAAAACGGGCTACATTTACAACGACCTTCATTCCTTCGCCCAGTAAATAAGTTTTGTCACCTGTGTAGTTCGTATAATTATAAATTGCATGAATGATCGCACCATTACGATGAATTTCTTCGAATGTTATTTCCCATTCATTATGACATTCCACTCCGGTAAAGGTAACCATAGGGTATAAAGCCCCTTTTAGTCCTTGACGTTGAGCGTTAAGCAACGCACCATCCAGCTGTCTGGAACGATATTCTAATAGCTTGCGCGTTGTCTTTGGTTCTGTAACAGAGAGATACATGGGAACAATATAGGCTTCTGTATCCCAATAGGTTGCTCCGCCATATTTTTCTCCGGTAAAGCCCTTTGGTCCTACGTTCAAGCGTTCATCCTCGCCGTAATACGTGGAAAACAATTGAAACAGGTTAAAACGAATTCCCTGCTGAGCTTCATCGTCGCCGATAATTTCTACATCTGCCAGCTGCCAGCGTTTCTTCCAAGCTGCTGCTTGTTTTTCCAACTGTTTATCGAAAGAATCTGCCAGACCTGTCTGCAGCGTTTCTTTCACGGCTTGAAGCTGCTCTGCTTCTGGAACGTCACGGCTTGTCGCAACAGCAACTGTTTTTTCCAATTCCAAGCTGGCTCCACTGTTTCCTTGCCAGATGAACCGTTCACCAATTACCAGTTTCTCACTAACTACTTCTCCTGTAAGTGACTGATTGAGCTGGTTTTTCATGGCTGTAGTCACCGTAAATCGAGGGATATCAAATGCATTTGGAATCGTCTGTGTTGTTAAAAAGCTGATTCCTTCAGCGTATGATCGTTCTCTTTCCTCCCAAAACATCTCCTCATAATTACTATCTTCATTGCATACATCACCGTCCATCTTTGATACGAACTGAATTTCTGGTGTGCCTTTTAGAACTTCAGCTTTGATGCGTACAAATGCCAGTTCTTTATCTACAATACTAACAAACCGTTCAAAAGTAAAAGCAATTTCTGCCAAATCAGATTGATAGACAAAGCGACGGGTCAACAATCCATTTTTCATATCCAGTTCCATATAAAAATCAGCTACAGATTGTTCAGCCAAGTCTAAAGCTGTACCGTCAATAAAAATATCTACTGCGATAAAATTCACTGCGTTGATAACTTTTCCAAAATAGTCAGGATAGCCGTTTTTCCACCAGCCAACTCTTGTTTTATCCGGATACCAAACGCCTGCCAGATATAGTCCCTGATGAGAATCGCCGCTGTATGGCTCTTCAAACATCCCCCGCATTCCCATGTAGCCATTACCGATGGAGGTCAAACTCTCCATCAGCCGCTTGTTTTCACGATCCAGTGTTCCTGTCGAGATTTTCCAAGGATCGATATCGAATAGTCGTTTATACATTTCAGCCCTCCAACCTTGCTGCCAGTGCCTATTTCACAGCACCATCAGCAACACCTTTTATGATTTGTTTCTGCATGATAAAGTAGAAAATGATAACAGGCAATACGGCGATAACTAAGCCTGCCAGTGCTAAGTGCCACTGTTTTGTATATTGTCCAAAGAAGAAAAACATTTTAAGTGGAATTGTTTGAGTCGTTGGTGAATTTATTACCAGCGATGGTAGTAAATAGTCATTCCAAATCCACATTGTATTTAAAACTACAACAGTCACTGTGGTTGGCTTCAGCATGGGAAAGATGACCTTCCAAAAAACCTGAAAACGATTCGCCCCGTCAATAATTGCCGCTTCATCCAATGCTTTGGGAATACTCTTCAATGCTCCATGATAAAGGAAAATTGACATACTTGCACCAAAGCCAAGATACATAAAAATTATTCCTGCTTGATTCAGCATCTGTGCTTTTCCGAAAATGGAAATCAGCGGAATCATTACAGATTGAAAAGGAACCAGCATAGCTGCAACAAAAACCATAAAGATAAAGGTACTCAGCTTTGTCTGCATCCGTTCCAATGCATACGCGCAAAGAGCTGAGAAAATCACAATCACTGTCACACTGAGTACAGTAATCAGTAATGAGTTAAATAAGGTTTTAATAAAATCCAATTGAGTGAATGCTTCCGGGTAATTAGCCCAAGTAAAAGAATCTGGAATACCCAATGGATTGGTGAAAATTTCCTGCTTGGATTTAAATGAGTTGCTTATCATCAGATAGAAAGGAATCAGCCAAATCAAACCCAAAAGAATTCCTAAGAGCATGCGCACTAACCGACTTCCTGCTTTTTGTTTCTCCATTAGACTTCAACCTCTTTTCTCTTCGTCAGATAAACCTGTGCCAGTGAAATAACAGCTACAATGATAAAGAAGATAACTGCTTTAGATTGTGCATAGCCCATTTTATTTTCAACAAACGCACTATTATAAATATTCATGGCAACCATTTGTGTTGAATTATAAGGTCCACCATTTGTTAAAGATAGGTTTTGATCGTAAAGCTTAAAGCTATTGGACAGGGTCATAAACAGACTAACAGTGAAGCCGGGCATAATCAATGGGAATTTCACATGCCAAAATTTCTGCCAAGCCGTTGCGCCGTCTAAGTCAGCGGCTTCCAGTAATGCATCATCCACATTTTGCAAATAAGAGATGTAGATTACCATGATGTAGCCTGACATTTGCCAACACATTACGATAACCAATGCCCAAAACCCGGTCTGCGTAGTAGAGAGCCAGGTTTTCAACCCTTCATTGCCTATCGCATCACCGATTGCGCCAAACGCATTAATAAAGATAAACTGCCAGATAAATCCTAAAATAAGTCCGCCAATCAAGTTAGGCATAAAGAAGACCGTTCGTAGTATATTGGCGCCCTTGAATTTGCTGGTAACCAACATGGCTAGTCCTAGCCCAATAATATTAATTAAAATAATTGAAACAACAGCAAATTTAATCGTAAAGCCGATTGCTGCCCAGAAACCGCTGTCGGAAAGTAAATTCACATAATTTTCCAGACCAATGAATTCTCCTCTTGCTACCGCATCCCAATTTGTAAAAGAATAATATACACCATACAAAAACGGTACAACAACGACTAATGTTAGTGCCAGCACAACAGGTGCGGCAAACAGATAAAACCAGGTTTTCTTTTGATGTTTCACTTGTGGTCCCTCCCTTATGTAAAAGCACGAGAGATGTAGTGATTGTCTCCCGTGCAGCTGTTGAATAGATTCATTCGCTTATTTACGCTCTGAAGCCCATTTATCCTGTGCTGTTTTCAATACTTCTTCCCAGCTTGCTTCACCGGCAACATATTTTTGGATTTGTGCACCTAAGGTTTGTTCACCCCAGCCTGCAGGGTAACCCATGAAGATCCAGCCAGTAGTTTTACCTTCTGTATAGTATGTGTAGACGTCTTTAGATAGTGGATCAGAAATCTTTTCTGTATCATAGTCTTCGTAGGCAGGTACAAATTTGAAATCTTCCAGAACAATTTTCTTACCTTCATCTGATGTGTACAGATAATCAAGGAAATCTTTAGCTGCCTGCACTTCTTCATCAGAACCGTTTGGATTTACTCCCCAGTACATTGGTACGCCGACTGGGATTGTTCCTTCCGTTACACCGTCAATTGGAATTGGCAGTAAACCAATATTTTCATTAGCTAATTCTTCATCAATTCCTTCAATTGTTGGATATACCCAATTTCCTTGTTGAGTCATTGCAACTTTACCATTTGAAAACAGCTGTTCAATTTGTTGAGAGTAGTCTAAGCTGTTTGTCGGCTGAACAGAGTATTTATTAGAGATATCAATATATTTCTTAAACTGATCACCATACGTAAATTCAACTTCTTTTGCTTCAAATGCTTTCATCACATCGTTGTCAAATTCAGCGTTCAGGAATGCATTGGACGAATGTAGTCCAGTAATCCACTGTTCTTTTGCTGCTAAAGCAAAAGGAGCATCAATCCCTAGTTCCTCTTTCTTCGCTTCCAGTGTTTTTGCTGCGTCTTCTAAGTCTGTTAACGTTGTGATATTTTCTGCATCAATTCCAGCTTTTTTGAATATTTCTTTATTGTATAGAACACCGTAGCCTTCAATATTATACGGAAGTCCCAGAACTTTACCATCCTTTGTTGCACCAGTTAAAGTACCTTCCAATGCTTGTTTCGCCGATTCAGTATCACTTAAATCCGTTAGGTTATCAATCCACATATTCACATCTTCCGGACCGCCTATATTATAAATGTCGGGCTCATTGCCAGATGAGAATTTGGATTTCAATGCAGCTCCATAATCTGAACCGCCGCCGACTGTTTCAACATTGATTTTCACATCAGGATTTTCTTCCTCATATTTTTTTGCCAGTTCTTCAAACTGATCCTTAAACTCTACTTTAAATTGGAAAATATCAATTTGCGTTTTATCTGCTGCTTTACTGTCGCCTGAACCGCCAGATGAATCAGATGCATTGCCGCATGCAGCCATACCTAATACCAATCCTGATGCCAATAAACCTAAACCAATTTTTTTCCAGTTTCTTTTATTCATTTTGGTCCCTCCAGAGTTTTTATTTACACCATCATTGTGCAATCGATTGCGTTGTTTTGCAAGCGTTTTTATGATGTTACCGATAACAAGATGAATTTAGTCTTTTTTTCAGCTATATAAAGAGTATTATTCTGTACTATTACTTTTTTGAAGAGCATATTTCAAAAATAAAAATCTATTAATTAATGCAATCGTTTTTTTGTAAAATAAAAAAACGAAGCTCTGTTTACGCTTCGCTCTTTTTATTTTATTCTGCTTTCGATAGCTGTCTTTTACAACCACTATCACACCTCTCTAATTAAACAAAGGGTTTCGGTATGCTTTCTTTTTCCCAATCATTTGTAGTCTTTTTTACCTTTTTGTACACTGGTTTTCTCATAGCAATTACTTTTAAACAGTTTCGCAGACTTATTCTGCTCCACGTATACGATTAATAATCGTTTCCTTGTTGACTAAATTTGTTGTAGCAAACGTCAATATCAGTTGAACTGAAAATACCAAAGTTACCAGCAGCAGAACCTGCAGCAATGGATACTGATAAAATTTGATTTGCATTAAGCCATTTTCTGCAGCATGCTTGTAAGCCAGATATCCTAAAAGACTTCCAAGTCCTACAGACAGACCAGAAATACCCAGTGCATAAAAAATGCCTTCTAGCTGCAGCATTTTTCTCATTTGACGCCCAGACATGCCGATTGCCTGCATAACACCCAGCTCTTTTTTTCGGGATAAAATACTATCGATAGTTGTGTTGATTAAGTTCATGATTCCAACAATTCCCAGAACAAAAAGGATACCATAACCAGCTCCAGTCGTCATCGCTGTTGCACTACGCCACTTCTCCTGAACTGCTTCAAAGTCGTCTAATTCAAAAGCTTCATGCTCTTTAGAAATCGCCTCAAGGGATGCTTGAACAGCAGAAAGTTGATTTTTCTCAGCATAAATATCGTACGTATTCGTTAAATTAGTAGTGGTCAGCTTCGACAATGCCTGATTTGAAGTGATAAATGTTCCTTGTCCGCTTTGTCCATTGGTCAAATCTGCTTTGGCAATCAGGGTCATTTTCTTTGTATAGCTGGAATCACCATCCTCTATAATCACTTCCAGCTCTTCTCCAACAGCAGTCTCCGGATAGTTTTTTGAAAACCAGTTGTCAGCAATCACAGCATTTCCTAAACTCAGCTCATCAAAACTTCCAACTGATCCCTCTGTAATATTCTTTTTAATTTCATCAAACTCATCCTCATTAAATCCATAAATAGAAGAAGTTAACGGTTTATTTGTGAAATCATCCATAAGTGCAGGAATTTCCATGTTCAGCAGTTGATGCTCGTTTACTTTTTCTACACCGGGAATGTCTTCAATTCTCTTTTTCATTTTTTCATTCAGGGGGTTATTTTGTTGAATCGCTGACCACTCAAGCTCTGGATTCATTTTATTTCCCGCATGGTTGCTAATCATTAACCGGAAATCACCATTTATCTCATCTCGTGCGATTTGATCTGGATTCATGCAGCTGAAAATAGTTGCCATTGTGACGAACAAAATGCCTATTAACCCTAAAGAAATTACTGTAATCAAAGTTCTTTTTTTGTTTCTCAGTAGATTGGCTCCCACTAATTTTTCCAAAGATAAGCTGATGTACCCTCTTCTTTTTCCTTTGCTTCCTTCTTTTTGCCCTGTGTAATTCATTGCCTCCATTGGAGAAATCTTCGAAGCCAGACGCATTGGTTTTAGCGAAGAAATCAACACTGTTGCCAAACCAATTACAGCAGTTAACAGAAATACCCAAGGAATATAAATTTGAATTTCTCCATTCTCCAGCATCTCTTTTGATACCGCTGACAGCTCTGAGCCAGATAAAAACGAGAACATAATTTGTTTAAAGAAGAACAGAATCAGCAGGCCGCCCAACACTAACCCAGTTGGAATCGCCAACAGTGCAACAATCATATTTTCCAACAGAACAATCCGGTTGATCTGTCTCTTCGTTGCACCTAGAGCTTTCAGCTTCCCGAACTCCTGTACCTTGTTAATCAATGAGACATAATAAATACTATAGATAGTCAGCGCACCTGCTAATGAAATTATTAAAATCAAAACAGCCATTCCGCTAATAAAACTAGGATCTGTATAATTAGCAAATAAATATTCTGTATTTATAAGTATCGATGTCTCCGTGAGTCCAAAAGATTCACCAATCTTCTTCCCTGTTTCCTCAACCAAATCTACTGTTTTAGTATATTCAGGAGTTACACGAACCACTACGCGATACTGACGTTCCGCTTCCGGAATCAATGCTTTCATTATCTCCTCAGAAACAATCATTGAATACGCAGCTGCGCCGCTCGTCTCTTTTTCATCAGTCAATAGTCCACTCAAGATGAAATGCTCCGTGCGTTCAAATCCCAGCCCCTCTGCATCAAACGGCTGAAAAGCAATGTCTATCTGATCGCCAACGACCGCGTTTGGGTATCCCAGTAACGCTAAACTTTTTTTCGACAAAACAACCTCTTTGTCTTTCTGCGGAAAAGAGCCTTCTACAGTCTTAATTTTATTCAGTTCAAGGGCCTGTTTATCTAAATACGTAACAAATAATTCACCAGCCCCCAGCTTTGCCGAACCGACATCTTGACGTACTCCTGCTTTTTCAATATCGGCATGTTCAACTAGCTGACTGGCCGTTTCTTCAGAGACACCACGATACATTGCATGCCAGGTAGGATACAGTTTATTTACAGCGGCATTTTGTGTATTTACCGCACCCAAACCAATAGTGACAATTAGCAATATTAGAATAGTAGTTAATATAATAGCTGTGCCGGATAGTAAGTTTTTTCCCCGGTTATATTTTGTATTTGCCCAGGCAACTGTCTTAATCATTTTAAATCACCCGCCCATCTTCAATACGGACCACTCGATCTGCCATCTGGGCAATCGATTCGTCGTGAGTAATCATAATGAGAGTTTGCCCATATTTCTCTACTGATTGCTTTAGTAAAGACAATACCTCTAGTTCAGTTTTCGTATCAAGATTGCCGGTTGGCTCGTCTGCAAGAATGATTGCCGGCTCAGCAGCAATCGCTCGGGCAATCGCTACCCTTTGCTGCTGACCGCCGGACAGTGTACTTGGCAATGCTTTTTTTCTCTGATCCAATCCAATTTTTTCAAGTAGCTCATTAACAAATCCTTCATTTACCTTTCGTCCATCTAACCCCAGCGGTAATACAACATTTTCCCAGACATTTAAAGAAGGAATCAAATTATAGCTTTGAAAGATAAATCCTATTTTACGGCGACGGAAAACTGCCAGCTCTTCATCCTTCATGGCAAACACACTTTTTCCATCAATATAGATTTCCCCAGAGTCAGGGCGGTCCAATGCTCCAATTAGATTGAGCAGCGTACTTTTCCCAGATCCTGATTTTCCAATAATTGCAACAAACTCCCCTTTTGAAACCTGTAGGTTTGTTTGATCTACCGCTTTAATCACTGTACTTCCATCATTATATTCTTTCACTAATTCATTAATTTTCAATACCATTATTATTCCCTCTTTTCGTTCTTGTTGCTTTCAGTATAGAGAAGGAATCTTGCAGTTTCATTTCAGTTTTCTTAACAGAACTGTAAGAAAGCTGTTATTCAGTCAAAGGGATTGTTAATTGTACTTTTGTGCCCTTTGGTTGTCTATTTTTAGTAAGAATCACACCGCCCTGCTCTTCGATAATCTTACGTGCTAAATACAGACCCACACCAGAACCTTCCTTTTCAAGAATCTCAGTAGCACTGCCTCGATAGAAGCGCTGATAAATAAGATTGATTTCTTCTTCTGGAATCCCTACTCCTTCATCCCGCACTTCAACCAATACATAACTAGGCAGGTAGGTTCCAATTACCTGAATTGTGGTTTCCTTCGGACTATATTTAATTGCATTTTCTAAAATATTTCCAATCGCTTCGATTGTCCATTTTCTATCCGCCATTATCTGTTGATCCTCTGTTAGCACTACTTCAATTTCTATATCCTTAGCAACAGCCTTCATAATAAGACTATTAACTACTTCTGTAATCAATTGTTGAAAGGAGTACGGCTTCATGTCCAAATCAATTAGACCTGTTTCTAAATGAGACAAATTAGCCAGCGAGTCCAGCATTAAATCCAACCTATCTACTTGGGCAACTCCTTGTGTAATAAAACGGCTGCGCTCCTCTAGCGTGAAATCTCCTGAGGCAGCAATTTCCATACTCATTTTTAGAGATGCAACTGGTGTTTTCAGCTGGTGCGCAATATCTGTAATCACTGACTTAACATGCCCGTCTTCTTTATATTTTCTTTGCAGCAATACACTATTTCGCCTGAGCTCTTCTTGAATTTGTTCGTTCAGTTCAGCCATTTCCTTTTTAATCCGCCGATTATCCTGCAGACTTTTGCACAGCAGTAACAACCAGAAAAGCACGGCAAGGACTAAAACTGACATTGTATACAATATAAAACGCCAAATACTTTTCTGCTGGCGAGTCCGCTCTAGTTGATAACCATATTTCGCAGCCAACCGCTGTCCATCAGCAACCTTTTCTTGATTAACTGAGGCTTCAAAACCATTAATCACCGTTGCCTCATTCAGCTTTTCAACTGAAGAGAAGGTACCTAACGCATGATACATATCCAGAGCTGTCGCCCGCTTCAACGACATAAAGCCCCAAAACAGCAACAGAATAACTACTATTGTCCCAACTATAAAACTGGCTATTAGAATTTTTGGACGTCGCCGATCCATATATAGCCAACTCCTCTCACTGTCTTGATTTTCTCTTTTCCTATTTTTTGCCGTAGCCGACTGATATTTACAGAAATTGTATTGCTGTCTACATAGTCGCCTTTATTATCCCAAATTTTTTCAAGCAGCTGTTCCTGAGTCAAAATCTGTTTAGGATTTTCCATAAAATAAATCAGCATCTGCATTTCCGTCTTACTCAACTGTGTCAGCTCCGATTCTAAAAAGACCTTCATCTCAGATATATGAAGCCTAACATCTCCCGAAGACAGAATCTTGGCTCCATCATTTGAAAACCGTTTCATTAAAGTATTGACCTTAGACAATAGAACCATCAGGCTGAATGGTTTTGTAACATAATCGTCTGCTCCTTGCTCATAGCCTAAAACGATGTCATACTCTTGATTATAAGAGGTCAGCATAATAATAATCACACTGGAATACTGGCGTATTTTACGACAAAAGTCTAAACCGTTTCCATCTGGCAATGAAATATCACTTAATATCATATCTATTTCTTCCGCAGCAAATATTTGTTCTGCGCTGCGAACTGTTTTACACGGGAATACCTCATACCCTTCTTTTTCCAGACACAGGGTGATTCCCTGGTTTAAATTCAAATCATCCTCTAGCAATAAAATCTTTTTCATGTTCTTCTCCATCCTCAATTTAATTACATTCGTTATCTTAAACTATAGCAAAAAAAGGGCTGATTGGCAGTACCTATTTTTATAAAAATGAACATAAAAAAACAATTTTTCTGTTTTTTATTGTTGACAGTACTTTTTACTCCCGTCGGCACATGATTCTCATTCCTTTTCTTTAAAACACTCAATCAACACAGCTTTGCCATTTGATTTTTAACTTAAATTTATACTAAAGGGCTTGTTTTAATACCAAAAAAGGCGTTAAATATGTGAAGTATATATAGCGTACTTTATCCTTATGGTATTAACCAGCTCAACTGCATTGCTATTATTTTGTTTTTTTGATCTATCATTACTTTAATAGAAATTATTTTTATTGAGGAGCTTACTATTTTATGGAACATTTTTTGCCTAATTCCGTTCTACAAATGAGCACCATTTTTTTATCGATTGTTATTGAAGCTTTTCCTTTTGTTTTGCTAGGTTGTTTGATTTCCGGAGCCATTCATGTTTTTTTGACACCCGAACGAGTAATTCGACTACTCCCCAAAAATAAAGTATTAAGCATCTTTTTGGGAAGCATTCTGGGGTTTTTCTTCCCTTCCTGCGAATGCGGGATTGTACCTATTGTTCATCAATTTTTAAAGAAAAGCGTTCCTGACTACACTGCTTTTGCTTTCATGCTGACAGCACCAATTATCAATCCGATCGTCCTGTTTTCCACCTACATTGCCTTTGGAAATTCTGTTCAGTTTGTTCTTTGGCGGGTTGCCGGTAGCTTTCTCATTGCTTTTGTGGTTGGCGGTTGGCTGGCATTTTTCAACAAGGAATCAATTCTTTCCTTTGAAGAAATATTGGAAGCACCTGACTGCTCAGTAAATGCCTCAGAAATCAACCCTAAAAAAGAGCCGCTGTTTCATAAAATGAGTCATGTACTCACCCATGGTATCGACGAATTTTTTGATACCGGACGCTACTTAGTTATTGGCGCGCTACTGGCAGCCTCCATGCAGACCTACTTACCTACTTCTGCAATTTTACAATTGGGCCATACAAAGCTGTTAGCTATCTTAGTTATGCTGTTTATCGCTTTTACCCTATCCCTGTGTTCAGAGGCTGATGCCTTTATCGGTTCTTCTCTGCTTAGTCTCTTTGGCTCAGGTCCAGTTGTCGGTTTTCTAGTCTTTGGACCGATGGTAGATATCAAAAATCTACTGATGATGAAACGCTACTTTAAACTGTCATTTATTGTTAAGCTGATTGCTTTAATCACTATTCTAACAGCATTTTATGCTTACTTTATCTAAGGAGGATTTTTCATGACTCGGTTTATTATTTTTGCCGGCTACGCTTTACTGATGATGTCATTGCAGCTTTCTGGAAAGCTAAATCAATATATCAACACTCATTACCGCTACCTAGCTATTTTATCAATGGTGCTCTCTTTATTTTTAGCAATCATTCAACTAATCTCTTGGACTAGAGAAGATAAATCTGGTCCCTATAAACAGCTACAGGATCATGAAACTGAGCATCACCATTCACTAAAGCCCTATCAACAGATTTTTGCTTATATTCTACTGGCATTGCCGTTAGTCGTTGGTTTTGTTTTTCCGACAGTTAGTCTGGATACCACAATTGTCGAAGCAAAGGGTTTTCAATTTCCTTTAAGCCAAGAGGCGACTGGAGATCCTGATATGCAGACTCAATACCTGAAACCAGATACCAGTATTTATTTTGATAAAGCTGATTACGACGAACAGATGAATCAGCTGATGGCTGAATATGCAGATAATCAGGTGCTGACCATCACAGATGAAAATTATTTAGAAATAGTCGAACTAATTTATAACTTTCCCAGTGAATTTCAGGGAAAATCTGTCTCTTACAAGGGATTTATCTTTCACTCCAATCAAGAATCAGAATCAGACACCTTTGTTTTCAGATTCGGAATTATTCATTGTGTAGCTGATGCTGGAGTCTTTGGTTTGCTGACCCGCCTTCCCGAAAATCAGGTATTAGCAAACAATGACTGGGTCGAAATTAAGGGAACCCTCTCTACTGAGTATTATCATCCCTTTCAGCGAACATTGCCTATTGTTAATGCCGTATCAGTGAAACAAATCTCAGCTCCAGAGAATCAATATGTTTACCGGTCATTTTGATCAATAAGAAACAGCCGAATTACGAAGGCAGCAAAAAATGGCGAGAACCAAGCAAATACTTATAAAGACCTGCCCATCTCTCAAAGTAGATTCCACAAATGAGACGAATTTTCTACAATTCATGCGATGATTTCTTGATTATTGCTAAGTTTGCAACAAATATGAAAGTGAGATACAATACATTCATCAGATGAGTGAGGGGTTTATTATGAAAGAGAAAAACAAAAAACTACCTGAACAAGTTGCAGACAGCATCATCGACTATATCCATGCACATAATCTTCAGGTTGGAGATCGTCTGCCAAATGAATTTGATTTAGCAAAAGAGTTGGATGTGGGGCGTAGCACCATCCGAGAAGCCGTTCGCTCCCTCGCCTCCCGAAACGTTTTGGAGGTTAAACAAGGATCTGGTACCTTCATCAGCGAAAAAAGAGGCATAGCTACTGACCCTCTCGGCTTTTCTTTGATTAAAGACAGTCTAAAGCTGACAAAGGATTTATTCGAAATTCGCTATCTTTTGGAACCGCGCGTAGCAGCATTGGCAGCTGAACATGCCAGTGAAGAAGAGATTGCAGCAATCGACTCCATACGCAAACAAATTGAAACGGTTATGAATACGGACACTGAGCTGCAGCTGCAGCTAGACATTGAGTTTCATTCGTTGATTGCTAAAGCCAGCAACAACGTAGCCATGCATCACTTAATCCCAATAATCAATGAATCTGTCCTGCTATACAACGACCATTATACAAATCAGCAGGTCAAGCAGGAAACGTTAACCATGCATAGAGAAATCGTTGAAGCTATCAAAAAGCATGATAGCAATGGCGCCTACGATGCCATGATGATTCACATGGCCTATAACCGTATGAGCTTAACTCACTTTGAATAGCTGTTAAATCCATCGAAAGAATCTGCCGAGAGGTCTGGTTCTTTTTTTATATAAAAAAGAAAGCGTTCTCTATTGACAAATCATCAGACGTATTTTATAGTTAAATCATCAGATGATTTAAAGGAGGATTTCAAATGAAATTTAGTTTCAGATGGTATGGAAATGAAGACCCCATTTCGCTTGAAAACATTGCCCAAATTCCCAATATGGAAGGAATTGTCAGCGCTGTCTATAGTGTGCCGGCTGGAGAGATTTGGCCAGAACAAGCCATTTATTCACTAAAAGAAAAGATTGAAGCACAAGGGATGATTTTTCAGGTAGTCGAAAGCGTTCCCGTACATGAAGATATTAAATTAGGACGACCTACACGAACAAAATATATTCAAAATTACCAAGAAAACATCAGACGTTTAGCCAAAGCTGGTATTACAACCATTTGCTACAATTTCATGCCGGTTTTTGACTGGACCCGAACAGACCTGAGTTATGTCAATAAAGATGGTTCAACTTCTCTCATCCTAGATACTAAAAAAATAAAGAATTTAGATCCGTTTAAAGGAGATTTTTCGTTGCCAGGATGGGATGAATCCTACAGTAAGGATCAACTGAAAGATTTATTCGATGCTTATCAGACAATTTCAGAAGCAGATTTGTGGGAAAATCTGAAATATTTTCTAGATCAGATTCTGCCTATTGCAGAAGAAGTTGGGATAAAGATGGCGATTCATCCAGATGATCCGCCCTATGCTATTTTTGGATTACCACGGATTATCACTACAGATGCTGCCTTAGACAAGCTTCTTGCGCTAAATCCCAGTCCGGCTAATGGAATTACATTTTGCACCGGTTCATTAGGTGCACGGGTGGATAACGATATCTATACCATGCTGGAAAAATATTTGAAAAAGGGGCGCGTGTACTTCATGCACACCCGTAATATCCTGCTCCATGAAAATAATAGCTTTGAAGAAACTGCCCACATGTCAAAATATGGTTCTGTTGATATGGTAAAGGTACTCTCGCTGTTGAACGACTACCACTATCAAGGCTATCTAAGACCTGATCACGGCCGCATGATTTGGGGGGAATCTGGACGTCCGGGATATGGATTATTTGATCGGGCGCTGGGAGCTAGCTACTTAAACGGAATTTGGGAAACGTTACAAGCAAAAGGAGGAAAGAAACATGGATAACCGCAACTTTATGGACCGCTTTGCAGATGTTTTAGGAAATGTCGCTACAAAAATCAACAGTCTTCGTTATATCAAAGTTATCAAAGAAGCTTTTGCTGCATTAATTCCAGTGATTATTACTGGTGCATTCGGTACCCTCTTCTCAGCGATGGTTTTCGATACCGAAAACGGACTAGCTCAGTTGAAACCGCTTCAATTTTTAGGACAGCTAAAACCGATTGCTAACAGTATCTCTTATGTTACACTTAGCTTTCTAACAATTTATGCTGTATTTTTGATAGGAATCGAGCTGGCTAAGCTAAATCAAGTTAAAGGTGTTTTCCCCGGTATCATAGCTGTTATGTCTTATCTTTCGGTGAACCCAACCACCTACGAATTTCTTTTTGAAGAAAAATCAGTAATCGCTGAAAATGTTCTTGCTAAACAATTTACTGATACAAAAGGACTTTTTTTAGGAATGTTTATTGCTATTCTTTCTATCGAACTGTACTGTTGGCTTGGAAAACAGGATAAGCTCAAAATCAAAATGCCAGATACTGTACCCACAAATGTCTCTGCCAGCTTTTCTGCTCTATTCCCTACAGTTCTAACAATTGCTATCATCGCTACCTTAGGTTTTACTGTTAAAGCGTTAACCGGCATGTATATGTATGATATTATCTATAACTTAGTTCAAAAACCTTTGGAAAACGTTGTACAAGGTTTGCCGGGCATTTTGCTGTTAATGTTTATTGCTCAGGTTTTCTGGGTTATTGGTATTCATGGAAATCAAATGGTCAAACCAGTTAGAGAACCCTTGCTATTAGCTGCTATTGCTGTTAATACGGAAGCTTTCGAAGCAGGGAAAGAAGTTCCAAACATCATCACCATGCCTTTTTGGGATATGTACATGAGCATGGGCGGTTCAGGAGTGACCATCGGACTGCTGATTGCTATATTCATGGTAGGTAAACGAGATGATATGAGGGAAATCGCTAAACTGTCTGCTGCTCCTGGTATTTTTAATATCAATGAACCTGTTATTTTTGGGATGCCGATTATGCTGAATCCGATTTTAGCTATTCCCTTTATTTTAACCCCTTTAGTGACAGGAACCATTGGTTACGTGGCAACGGCTCTCGGTTTTGCTGCAAAAGCTGTCGTGATGGTTCCATGGCCGATGCCGCCGTTGGTCAATGGTTATCTGGCTACAGCTGGAGATTTGGGTGCAGTCATCACTCAATTGATTTGTATTATTGTTTCAGTATTAATTTATCTGCCATTTGTTAAGATTTCTAATCGGCAGCAGCTTAATTTAGAAAACTAAATTCTTTCTGGAGGTAAAATAAATGATAGACATAACTATTCCTGAAAATTTTGTGATTGGAGCGGCTTCTTCTGCTTGGCAGACAGAAGGCTGGAAAGGAAAAAAAGAAAATCAGGATTCCTTTCTTGATCTCTGGTATAAAAATGAAGCATTTGTTTGGCATGATGGCTATGGACCTGACGAAGCAACTGACTTCATGACCCATTATCAAAAGGATATTGATTTAATGAAGGAAATTAAACTTACTCATTACCGAACCTCCATTAACTGGTCTCGCTTTTTTACAGATTATGAAGCACTAACTGTCGATGAAGACTATGCAGCCCATATCAATCGAGTAGTGGACGCTCTTATTGCTGCTGGTGTTGAACCAATGCTATGTCTTGAGCATTATGAAGTCCCAGGTGTTCTTTTAGAGAAATACGATGGCTGGAGCTCAAAAAAAGTTGTTGAATTATACGTTAAATATGCTGAAATTGCCTTTGAACGCTATGCTGACCGAGTGAAGCACTGGTTTACCTTTAACGAGCCAATTGTGCCTCAAACCCGCTGTTATCTTGATGCTGTTCGCTGGCCTCACGAGCAAGACTCTAAAAAATGGATGACCTGGAATTACCACAAGGCATTGGCAACTGCTAAAGCTGTTAAGCTCTTCCACGAGAAAGAGTATGCAGGACGTATCGGCTGTATTTTAAACCCAGAAATGGTTTATGCCCGTTCCAGTGCTGTCCATGACCAGAAAGCTGCTCATATGTATGACCTGTTCTTTAACAAAGTATTTTTCGACCCAATGATTTTAGGCGGATATCCTCAAGAGCTGATTGAACTATGTCAAGCGAACAATATCATGTTCCCAGCAACAAAAGAAGAGCTGAAGCTGATCAAAGAACATACAGTTGACTTCCTAGGGATCAATCAGTACTATCCTAAAAGAGTGCGGGCTCCCCGCTACCAATGGAACCCTGAAACACCCTTCCACCCAGAAATGTTTTACGAAACTTTCGACTTACCCGGAAGAAAAATGAACAACTCCCGCGGCTGGGAAATTTATCCCAAAGTAATGTACGATATGGCTATCTATCTAAAGGAGAACTACGGTGATATCCCTTGGCTGGTTACCGAAAACGGGATGGGACGTGAACAGGAAGAGCTTTATATAGATGAAGCAGGCATCGTCCAGGATGATTACAGAATAGATTTTATTTCTCAACATCTTGCCTGGCTCTTGCGTGCAGTGGCAGAAGGTGCTAACTGCGAAGGCTACATGCTTTGGGCATTTACCGATTGTGTCTCGCCAATGAACGCTTTTAAAAATCGTTATGGCCTTGTAAGAATCGAATTAAATGAAGAACGAACACGGTCTTTGAAAAAATCCGCCGGCTGGTATAAATCACTGGTTACTGAAAGGAAGCTTCATTTAACAAACAACTTAACTTAATCAGAACCTTGCGAATCGCTCTTTCTACTTTTTTACAACAGCTTCTTTCCTCGATGGAAAGAATTTGCTGGTGGATTAGGAAGAGCTTTTCCTATATCATATAATGAGGAGAATATACTACATGAATATAGAAATGATTGGTATCGGAAAAATGGGGATGGGTATCTTAAATAATCTAGCTCAGAAAAACTGCTACTCTATTCATTGTACAGACCTTGATTTAACTTTGCGGAATTCGGTTGAGCAATCTGGTGCACGCTTTTTCAACACTTTGGAAGAGCTGCTTTCCGCTAGACATGAAGAACAACGACTTGTTTGGCTAATGCTGCCAGCTGGAAAGACTACAAATCAGCTGGTTAAAGACTGCTTGACCTATTTGAAGCCAGGCGACATACTAATCGATGCTGGTAATTCGAAATATACCGATAGCCAGAAAAATTATCAACACTGCTTAAAAAAGAAGGTACATTTTTTTGATGTAGGAACATCTGGCGGGATGACTGGGGCATTAGAAGGAGCCTGTATGATGGTCGGCGGCAAAGAAAAGCATTACCAGGAGATAGCCTCGTTAATCGAAGACCTCTGCGTTCCTGAAGGTGTTCTTTATTGTGGTCCGGCCGGCAGTGGTCATTATCTGAAGATGATTCACAACGGTATTGAATACGGTATGATGCAGGCAATCGCAGAGGGTTTTGACATTTTGAATCATGCGCCCTTCGATTATGACCTTGCTAAGGTTGCTCATGTTTTCAATCACGGCTCAGTAATTAGAAGCTGGCTGATGGAATTGACAGAAAATATCTTTTTGCATCCAGAACAGTTAAATACTATCGAAGGTATCATTCCTTCTTCAGGTGAAGGTCAGTGGACGATTGAAGAAGCCCTTCGTTTGAAAATACCAGCGCCAATTATTACTCAGTCCCTTCTCTTCCGCTACTCTTCAGAGAATACCGACCGTACAACAGAAAAAGTTGTTGCGCTTCTACGAAATCAATTTGGCGGACATGCCACAATCAAGGAGGAATAAATGTGTCAGACAGCAGCGTACTAACCATCGACATCGGCACAACTGCAATTAAATTTTCCCTCTATCAGGGAAAGAATCTGATTGAAAAAAGAGAAGCTCGTATTCAAACCTATACTGGCGAAAACGGGAAAATCTACCAAAAACCTGAGGAAATTCTGACTCAGCTGAAAGCCGGTATCACAGCCTTTTCAAAGCTGGAACTGAAATCAATTGCCACAATTGCTCTAAGTACAGCCATGCACAGTCTCCTGCCGGTCTTTAAAGACGGCAGCTATGGCGAGCTGCTGCTTTGGTCAGACAGTCAGGCAGCAGCTTCAACAGCGGCCTTTAAGAAGCTGCCGTTTAGCCGGGAAGTCTATCAAAAAACCGGAACACCGATTCATTATATGTCGCCTTTTTCCAAGCTGCTTTATTTTAAACAACAAGATATTTTGCAAAATAATGTAGGTAAATGGATTGGGCTAAAGGAGCTTGTTGTTTCTTACTTTACCGGTAGCTACTGTCTTGATTACTCCACTGCCTCTGCAACGGGTCTGTTTAACAGTCTCGATCTGGATTGGGATCAGGATATCCTCAGTTACGTTTCTATCGAGCGTGAACAGTTGGCAGAGCTAATTGATACAGATGTGCTTCTGCCTATCCAATTGGAAACAAAACAACAGCTGGGATTGGCCTCAAATGTCCAGCTCTTAGCAGGTGCCAGCGATGGCTGTCTGGCGGCATATGCCGGCTATTTAAATACTGGACTAACAACCAGCATTACCTTGGGAACCAGCGGTGCTGTTAGGCAGCTAACCAACAAACGACAGCTGGATAAGAACGGGCAGACATTCTGCTACTATCTAAAAAAAGATTTATGGGTTATCGGTGGACCAAGCAATAATGGTGGCGCTGTCTTAGAATGGGTTAGCAACCTGTTCTGGGAAAATCCTACTACACTCTTTGATCACTTGAATCTGATTTTAAAAGAGACCAGTATCGGTGCTGATGGTCTGACTTTCCTCCCCTTTATCAATGGCGAACGTGCCCCTTTCTGGAATTCCTTTTTCAAAGGTTCCTTTCAAAATATTACTATGACACACAACAGGAAGCATTTTGTTCGAGCAGCAGCCGAGGGCATATTGCTAAATTTGCGGATGATTATGGACGCAAACCAAATTGAGGAGGATGCGGTTTCTATTAACGGCGGTGCTTTTCGCCATGAAGAATTAGCAAAACTAGCGGGTGCCATTTTCGGCAAAGACTGTCTACTTTCAACTAACAATGAGCCAGGCTTTGGTCTACTTAGTTTAGCGAAACAAACATTCACTGCCGTTCCTTTTACTTCGTTTCAGCGCATCAAAAAAAATAATGAGTTAGCTTCTGCCTATCAGGACATCTATGAGAATTTCTTAACTAAAATTGAGCAGTATAAACTTCAACAACAAGAAAATTGAACAGTCCTCAACTATCTGAAATTCCCAAGATAGTTGAGGCTTTTTCTGTCGTTTTTCAAAAGGACATTTACAGTCTTAGAAAAATAGAGGATAATTAACGTTAGACCATAAGATTCAAAAATGTCTCAATCCAAAAATTCTAAACAAGTCCAACTATTCGAAATCATCGGAGGAAAATCTAAATGGGGTTATTTGATAAATTTAAAAAGAAAAAAGCTGGAGCTTCTAAGCAATCAGTCGAAGCTGTTGAAAATCCACAGCTGCTGGCACGGTGGGAAAATTACCTTGCTGATACGACGGATGAACACCTTAATCAATTCTATGAAGAAGTATGTACTCGGGCAGTTTTTCTATTACTCGCTGCACC
The DNA here is from genome assembly GCF_056924295.1 of Enterococcus sp. LJL128. Lineage (NCBI taxonomy): Bacteria > Bacillati > Bacillota > Bacilli > Lactobacillales > Enterococcaceae > Enterococcus > Enterococcus sp. LJL128. Next base: position 515,541 of record NZ_JBXPBP010000001.1, read on the forward strand.
ATTGGATACGAAGCTTGCAAACGGAACCAATGTGCTAAAAGAAAAGACCAGCATTGTGTTTCCTTTACTAGAAAATGCCAATAATGAGCATTACTATCCTGCCTTTACTGACTGGAAGGCTGTTAGTCATTGGAAGCAGGCTCCATCAAACAATGCTTTTGTCTTTTCTTTTGATGACCTTGCTTCAATGATTATAGGCAATCCGACTATCACTGGCCTGTCCATTAATCCATTTAATGAAAATATTGTCTTATCCAAACAGCTTATTCAGCATTTAAAAATGAGAAAAGACATTCTGGAAACTGGACATTCGGAAATAAAAGTAACCGAAGATACTGCCGTTCAGTTGGGGCAGCCGGAGCCTTATCCAACTGAATTAGTCCGTCAATTAGACAACTTCTTTAACAAGCAGACAACGGTGAACCGTGCTTGGATTCAATTAATGAAGAAAGAAGCTGAAACCAGCTATCTATTAATTGTTGACTTCGAAGGAGATAAAAACAAGCTATTTCCTGTCATTGCAGAAATCGCAACGCCTTATCTTAATGGCTTGTATATCGATATGATTCCCTATACTTCTGAGGAAGGCTTTGTAAAAAATGCCACTCTGAATCTGGCTCCTTTCTATTCACGAAATAACTAGTCTGCAATTTTATCGAAAATCAAAGAAGCCTTCGGAAAACTAAGAATATTTCCAAAGGCTTCTTCAATTAAAACATCTGACTTTTTTAGCTTATTAGGAATTTGATTAATGATTTCTCACTTATTAGTCAAACCTCTAATATTTCACTTCAATACAATGAAAAATATCTGTCCTGTTTATTATTTTATACTCCGCTTTCAACTTCATTTCAATTTAAAATAATTAATATTTTCTTTATCTTAATCAAATTACTATTTGAGAATCTGTGGATTTAACAATTAAATAAAGTCTTTTTAACATTCAAAAAGTATTTACTCACCTTTAGAATTGTCACTCAGGTTCTTTTTAGTATAAGGAATATCTAGCTTTGAGAATAAATCATCTGTGTAGTAATTCACCTGATACTCATCATACATGTTGTTAATGATTACTTTATCTTGTTTTTTCCGAAATACTTGATACTCACCATTTTCAATAAACAACATATTTCTTCCAATTCTCTTAGCAATTTTTCCAAAAATTTCAATCAAAAACGCTAGTCCTTCATAAAACGTTTTATGAAATAGTTGAATAGAGATACGATTATCTAACATAAGCCCATATTCATCTTCATAAAATTCAATATTGGATTGATCATCTTTCTTTATCACCATTGAAAAGTAACTACAGGATAAGTAAATACCATCTTCATCTTCTGAGCTTTTTACACTTTGCATTTGCTCTTTAAAAATTTTTTTCAGTTCATCAGTTAATTTATAAACATCTAAGTAAGCTAATAAATACAATTCGCTATCCATTTTTTCACCTCACAAAAACTTTTTTAGTACTTCCATTTCTCACAATAATTAATTCTTTCAATCTTCTTAAATCTCCCTCGTTCTTGCTAATAACTGTTTTTACAACTTCATCAAATTTATCCTCAGAAAAACCATCCAAATTTACGACAATTCTTTCTGCCTGCTGTTTTGTTTTATCTGCTATAGTTTTCACTATATTCTTTACAGGAGACGAATTTTTAGGAGCATAACAATCAAACACATTATTTTCTATTAAAAAATCTGGATTTGAGGAACTTTTTACTCCATAACCATTTCCCCATCGACTTCATCCAGCATTCTTATATCATAACCGTTATCAGCAAGTAAATCAGCAGTTTCATTTTGTTTAATTAATCCATGTGAATCATTTTTCGCATAATTTCCTTTAGGTTTGCTTCCTTTTTTAAGCGAAGGAACTGTCCCATTTTTTCCCTCCCCATACTCCTTCAAATACTTTGCTGTATAATATGCTCCAGCGACATCGGAGGCACTACCGGCGGTTGCTTGCCCAAGGATACTGCAGGCGCTCTGCCTGTGTCAACGGCAAGCCAGTATGAGGATGCGTATGGATTTCGCAGCTTTACAACTTCAAACTGCGAATCATGATTCGCAACGGCAACACTTTGCTTGTAAACTAAAAAAGTTCAAGAGAATTATTTCCTCTTGATCTCCAATAGTTCTAAGACTTCTCTTCACCAACATTAGTTGACAAAGAGCCGATTACTATTCTTCTAACAATTCACTTAACAGCACAAAAAAACACTACCTCTCCTCTAAAGTTTATAGAGAAAAGATAGTGTTTTATGTTTGTAATTCATTTAATTAAACCAAACTACAAACATCCCTTTTATATCAAGGATTCTTATTTGTTTTTAAGGTTGTAGAAAGATTTCAACCCTTTGTATTCAGCTACATCGCCTAATTGGTCTTCGATACGTAATAATTGGTTGTATTTTGCAATACGGTCAGTACGTGAAAGAGAACCAGTTTTGATTTGTCCAGCGTTTGTTGCAACTGCGATATCAGAGATTGTAGAATCTTCAGTTTCACCTGAACGGTGAGATACAACAGCAGTATAGCCAGCTTCTTTAGCCATTTCGATTGCTTCAAATGTTTCTGTTAAAGTACCGATTTGGTTAACTTTGATTAGGATTGAGTTAGCAATACCTTTTTCGATACCTTCAGCCAATTTAGTAGTGTTTGTTACGAATAAATCGTCACCAACTAATTGAACTTTATCACCAAGTACTTCAGTCAATTTCTTGAAGCCATCCCAGTCATTTTCATCCAAACCATCTTCGATAGAGATAATTGGGTATTTCGCGCATAATTCTTCATAGAATTTAACCATTTCTTCAGTTGTTTTTTCGCCTTCGCCTGAATCAGCTAAAACGTAAACACCTTTTTCTTTATCATAGAATTCTGAAGAAGCAGCATCCATAGCAAGAACGATATCTTTACCAGGTACATAGCCAGCTTTTTCAATTGCTTCAATGATTACTTCAAAGCCTTCTTCGTTAGAACCTAAGTTAGGAGCGAAGCCACCTTCGTCACCTACAGAAGTAGCTAAACCACGAGCTTTTAAGATTCCAGCCAATGCGTGGAATACTTCAGCACCATAGCGCAATGCTTCTTTAAATGTAGGAGCTCCTACAGGCATAATCATGAATTCTTGGAAGTCGATACTGTTGTCAGCATGCGAACCGCCATTGATGATGTTCATCATTGGAGTTGGCAATACTTTAGTATTGAATCCGCCCAAGTAGTGATATAAAGGAATTTCCAGGTAATCAGCAGCAGCACGAGCTACAGCGATTGAAACACCAAGAATAGCGTTAGCGCCCAATTTACCTTTATTAGGAGTTCCATCTAATTCGATCATTGCTTTATCGATAGCCATTTGGTCACGTACATCGTAGCCAATAATTGCTTCAGCGATGATGTTATTAACGTTGTCAACTGCTTTAACAACCCCTTTACCTAAGTAACGAGATTTGTCGCCATCACGTAATTCAACTGCTTCGTATTCACCAGTTGAAGCTCCAGATGGAACCATTCCACGACCAAAAGCTCCGCTTTCAGTGTATACTTCTACTTCGATTGTTGGGTTACCACGTGAGTCTAAGACTTCGCGTGCATAAACATCAGTAATAATTGACATGTTTTGTCTCTCCTTTGAGTTGTTTTTTATACTAAGGGGATTCCCTTAATTACGATTGTAGTTAATTTTTGCCAAAGACGCAATGATATCTTTTTCATTTTAGAAATAAATATCGATTACTTCACAGTTTCAGCAAATTTAGACACTTTTATTTCACAGCATCCAATAAAGCTAAGAATGAATCAGCTTCAAGGCTAGCTCCGCCGACTAATGCTCCATCAACGTTTTCTTTTGCCATATATTCAGCAATATTTTCAGGTTTTACTGAACCGCCGTATTGGATACGTACGCTTTCAGAAACTTCTTTACCGTAAAGTTTTTCTACAGTTTTACGAACAACGCCACAGATTTCATCAGCAATTTGTGCATCCGCAGATTTACCAGTACCGATTGCCCAAATTGGTTCATAAGCAATAACTAAATTACTAACTTGTCCATCTGTTAAGCCTTCCAAGCCAGCAGTGATTTGACCTTCAATCCACTCAGCAGTTTTTCCTGCTTCATAGGTTTCCAGAGATTCGCCGCAACAGAAAATTGGAATCATGCCGTTAACAAAGATTGCTTTGGCTTTTTTATTGATTTCTGCATCAGTTTCATGGAAATACTCACGACGTTCTGAATGGCCGATAATTACATAGTCAACACCTAAATCAGCCAATGCCGCAGGAGAAGTTTCTCCTGTGAAAGCACCTGATGTTTCCCAGTAGCAGTTTTGAGCTGAAATTTTCAAATCAGTTCCTTTTGCCGCTTCAACTAACTCTTGTAAAAATAATGCAGGAGATCCAATGACAGAATCTACTTTATCATTTGCAGGAATCTTCGTTTTTACTGCTTCAGCAAAGTCTTTTGCTTCTTTAGCGTTCTTATTCATTTTCCAGTTACCAGCGATAATTGGTTTACGCATCTAAAGACACTTCCTTTTCTTTTAATATCCAGCTTTTATTATTATCCAGCTTCTCGATTCAACCGCCTCGGCAAATAGATAAAATTAAACTAAACACTTACTTTGACTTTAGTTAATTTTCCTAATTTGCTCTGAGTTTAAACGAATCTTTCAGCTTTTATTATTTATCGTTAATAGCTGCAAGTCCTGGTAAAGTTTTACCTTCAAGCAATTCCAAGCTTGCGCCGCCGCCAGTTGAAATATGTGTGAATTTATCAGCAAAGCCTAATTGGATTGCAGCCGCCGCTGAATCGCCGCCGCCGATGATTGTTGTTGCATCTTCAAGATTAGCGATTGCTTCACAAACACCAATTGTTCCTTTAGCAAAGTTGCTCATTTCAAATACGCCCATAGGTCCGTTCCAGACAACTGTTTTCGCACCAGCTAATTCTTTTGTGAACAGCTCGATTGATTTAGGTCCGATATCTAAGCCCATGTAGCCCTCTGGAACAGCTTCTCCATCAGTTACAACAGTTTCAACATCATTGCTGAATTCATTTGCGCATACAGAATCGATTGGCAATACTAGTTTGTCGCCAGCTTTTTCAATCAATTCTTTAGCCAAAGTCACTTTATCTTCTTCTACTAGTGAGTTTCCGATTTCAATGCCTTTTGCTTTGTAGAATGTATACGTCATTCCACCGCCGATAAGGATTTTATCTGCTTTAGAAATTAGATTTTCGATTACGCCGATTTTATCCGATACTTTCGCACCGCCTAGGATAGCTATGAATGGACGTTTTGGTGCTTCTACTGCTTCACCGATGAATTTGATTTCTTTCTCCATCAGGAAACCAGCTACAGTTGGAATACCAGTTGATGCAATTCCAACATTTGAAGCATGTGCACGGTGAGCCGTACCAAATGCATCGTTGACAAATACATCGCCTAATGAAGCCCAGTATTTACCTAATTCAGCATCATTTCCGCTTTCTTTCTTACCATCAATATCTTCAAAACGAGTGTTTTCAAATACTAAAACATCGCCGTCTTTCATGTTATTTACTGCAGCTTCCAGTTCAGCTCCGCGTGTTTCAGGAACAAATGTTACTGGTTTGCCTAATAACTCACCTAAACGTTCAGCAACTGGTTTTAATGATTTACCAGCTTTATCTTCTTCCGTTTTCACACGACCTAAATGAGAGAAAAGAATTGCTTTTCCGCCGTTTTCAATCACATATTTAATTGTCGGCAGTGCTGCTACAATACGGTTGTCATTCGTAATCACACCATCTTTCAATGGTACATTGAAGTCCACACGAACTAATACTTTTTTGTCCTTTAAATCTACATCTTTGATTGTCTTTTTAGCCATTCGTAAATTTCCCTCCTGTTTGTATATAAACCCTATTACAGAAGCAAGCAATATATGTGTACCTGCAATCTACTACCGCAGAAAAGGCTGCTCTTCATACATAGTAGCTTCTAAAGAATTTATATAGTTAGTATGTTTACGGCAGAAAACGCCCAAAGGTTTTCTCTGTCGCCGTCTATTTTACCACTATTTATGATTTTCATAAAAAGAAAAGCGGAACGTATAGAGCTAGACTACATGGCTAGCTCATTTTTCAGAAATCATTTTTCTGTAAAAACGATTTAAAAATGAGTCCTACTCTCGTACGCATATTATTCTACTAGAAGCTCCTGCACCAGTAGAACTAACAAAAAGCGGAGAAGCGCGTTGCTTCCCCGCTTAATATTCTCTGCATTTCTGTTAAGACAAATGTCGAAACCAGAAATTATAAGTTAGCGAAGTACTCTAAAGTACGAACTAATTGTGCAGTGTAAGACATTTCGTTATCGTACCAAGCAACAGTTTTCACTAATTGTTGGTCGCCAACTGTCATTACTTTTGTTTGAGTAGCATCGAATAATGAACCGAAAGTCATACCTACGATATCAGAAGATACGATTTGGTCTTCGTTATATCCGTAAGATTCGTTAGCAGCTTTAGCCATTACTTCGTTTACTTCTTCAACAGTAACTTTTTTGTCAAGAATAGAAACTAATTCAGTTAATGAACCAGTAGCTACAGGAACACGTTGAGCAGCTCCATCTAATTTACCGTTCAATTCTGGAATAACCAAACCGATTGCTTTAGCAGCACCAGTTGTATTAGGAACGATGTTTTCAGCAGCGGCACGCGCACGACGGAAGTCTCCGCCTGGGTGTGGTCCGTCAAGAGTCATTTGGTCACCAGTGTAAGCGTGAATTGTAGTCATTAGACCTTCAACAACACCAAAGTTATCTTGTAAAGCTTTAGCCATAGGAGCTAAACAGTTAGTAGTACATGAAGCACCTGAAATAACTGTTTCTTTACCAGTTAAGATATCATGGTTAGTGTTGTAAACGATTGTTGGTACGTCATTTCCACCAGGAGCAGAGATAACAACACGTTTAGCACCAGCTTTTAAGTGCAATTCAGCTTTTTCTTTTGAAGTGAAGAATCCAGTACATTCAAGAACGATGTCTACACCTAATTCGCCCCATGGTAATTCTTCTGGGTTACGGTTAGCAAGAACTTTAACTTCTTTACCGTTAACGTTGAAAGATCCATCATGAACTTCAACAGTTCCGTTGAAACGTCCTTGAGTTGTGTCATATTTTAACAAGTGAGCCAACATTTTAGCATCTGTTAAATCATTGATTGCTACTACTTCGATTCCTGCTACATCTTGGATACGACGGAATGCTAAGCGTCCGATACGTCCAAATCCATTAATACCTACTTTAACTGTCATTAAAGATTTCCTCCTTATGAAAATCAAAAATTTTTATTTTAAAGGGTTGCCCCTTTTAAAATCTCATTTGCTGCGGCTTCATCTGTGATAAGCCACGTTTGTTCTGGCGCATTTTTCATATATGCCCGAATGGCCTTTGCCTTCAATTTTCCTCCGGCAATTGCTACAACATAAGGAATACTTTGTACATCCTTCAGCTGCAGACCAATTCTTGGAATCTTATACACTACTTCTCCTTCTTCGTTAAAGAAATAGCCAAAGGATTCTGCTACAGCATTTTTTTGTTTCAGCATAATCATTTCTTCATCGGACATTTTTCTCCGGGCTGCCATATGCAGCGCCCTTCCAATACCGTGAACAACTCCATTGGAGCGGCTGATTAGCTCTAAAACTTCTTGAATAGAAGGTTCCTGAAGCAAAGAATCATACGTCTCTTTACTCAGCTGCTCGGGGATATACAACGCCCGATGCTGACCCCCAGTGTTATGAGCCATTACTGCACTCACTGAGTTGGCTTGAACGGTCAGTGCTTCTCCGATGCCTCCTCTTGCAGGAACAAACAGATTGTGTCTTGTCTCAGTTTCAAGAAGACCCATGTGCTCAGCGGCCTGAGCCATTGTTGTTCCGCCCATGACGGCAATCACGTTGTTGCCCTCAGGTAAAAGCATGTCTAGCGAATGCGTCAGTACTTCGCCAAATTCATCTAATACCTTGCGCTGATTATCACTGTTTCCGGCAATTACGATACAGCGCTGAATACCAAAAAGCTGAGCAATTTCGATTTCAATCTGTTGAATACCGAATAGGAGATTCATCATCTTTTCAAGTCCCTGATAAACGTCCATCCCTTTTTCAGTCAAGGTCATACCGCTTTTAGATGACTGAATTAATTGGAGCTGCTTTAGCATATCCGTTTCTGTACGTAAAACACGTTCAGTCAATCCCATACTTTCAGAAAGACTTTTTCTGCCGATTGGCTGCATCCAGTAAATGTTTCGCAGAATATGGTATCTTTCCTGCATTACATCAAGCATATCTGGAGCAACTGCCTCAATCATTTTCAATTCTTCCAGCATGATGGATTCCTCCGTTGGTCAAAAAATGTCCAAGTAAGACTAAAAACGACCTATGAACATTAAAAAAATAATCTAGCTACTCAACTTCTTTCAGTTAAATAGACTTTTTTTAACCTCACAAAGTAATTCTAGCAGTTTTCATAGTTCTTTTCAAGGAAAAGAACTCACTTTTTTTTGCTTTCATACATTTTCTTTCAGAGTGAAATTTTTCTGAATATTTTTACATTTTCAACGCATTCTTAATAATAGATAAAAGCAGATAAAACGGAGATAGCCGCCACTGCTATTATGTTTCAAACCTCCAAATTTAAGCCGGCTCATTTCATTCTATTTCTCTGAGCCGGGTCCTTTAATCCCACGTTCACTCCAAAACGCTGTTATAACTCTTCCTCATAAAACCGTCCTAAAATTTTGACGTTATCTGAAATACTAACGAAGGCTGAAGGATCTGCCTTTTTCATCGCTGATTCTAATGCCGGTAGTTCAAAGCGTGTCACAACTGTTAATAAAACCGTCTGTTTGTCGTGCTTATAAGCACCCTCTGCCTCGTGGATGATTGTAATTCCACGACGCATTTTCCCTTGAATTTCATTAATTACCGCATCTGGATTTTTAGTGATGACCATTACCTGCATTTTCTTTTGCTTAGTATACACAGCATCAGTTACTTTACCACTGACAAAAATGGATAATGCGCTGTAAAACATATACTGCCAGCCAAATAGATAACCGGCTACAAAGACAATCAATGCATTAAAGTAAATTGAAATTGAGCCGACAGAACGACCTGTTTTTTTACGAATTGTAATACTGAAAATATCTAATCCGCCAGACGATAGACCATTTTTCAATGCAAACCCGATTCCTGCTCCCATCACACCGCCGCCAAAAATAGCGCAGATGATTGGATCCGTAGACAGCACGGTCTGGGGAACAATTTGCATGAAAATTGACGTCAGAGCTACAGTGATAAACGTAAAAATAGTAAATTTCTTGCCTATTTTCAGCCATGCCAGAAAGAACAGCGGCAGATTTAAAGCAAATAATGTAACAGAAACCGGTACATTAAATCCAATCAGCTTGGTTGAAAGTGTGGTCAGAATTTGTGCTAATCCGGTAATCCCGCTGGAATAAATATTTCCCGGCTGATAAAAAAAGTTCATAGCTACAGAAGCTAAAATTGCATACACAATCGATACAGACAGCTTTGTTGTGTAGTCGTTAACTGGTATATCAGCAATTGTTTTTTTCATAATATTATCTGCCTCTCATCTTATTGTATTTTCTCCAAAGAAAATAGGACATAGTCTTCTCCCCTGAGAAATAAGGCGAGTACAACGAAATTGTCACGAAAGACTAGGTGGGAATCGAGGAGCTGTTGATTGATACCTGTCTAAAGCGTTCTTTCATTTTCAGTATGATTCGACTTATTTTTTTTGAGGAAGTAGCCCCTGAAACGCTGTTTATTCGATTTTAGGTAATGGGAGTATGGTACTGTCTCCCCCTAATCTTGGTCCATTAAAAATCATTTGTCTCCAAAAATCAGATATTTGTGTAATTTCCACACACGCTCTAAATAGGATTATATATATTATACGAAATTTTCTTAATAATGAAAGAAGATTATCTGCGTCTATAAAAAACTTAAAGAGTAGTCCAGTAACTGTTTCGATTAATACCCGTTGCCTCCTTTTTTACATTCATCCCTGCGGCAGTTAGCTTATTTATATAAAAAACAAGAGACATCCCGCGAACGGCGTGATGTCTCTTGGTCTATTTACTCATCCACTGCTGTTACGTCAAGATTCAGTTCGAATAACTGAAGCGGAGATACTGTACTTGGCGCGTTATTCATTGGATCAGCCGCTTTACCATTTTTAGGGAAGGCAATCACTTCACGGATATTTTCCTCACCAGCAAGCAACATGACCAAACGATCCAATCCTAAAGCAATTCCCCCATGAGGCGGGAAACCGTAGGAAAGTGCATCCAGCAAGTAGCCAAATTGCTCTTGGACAACTTCAGGCTCAAGTCCTAGCGTTTCAAACATTTTCTCCTGCAGCTCACGCTGATAGATACGAAGAGAACCTCCGCCCAGCTCATAACCGTTCAATACAACGTCGTACGCTTGTGCGTAAACCTTCTCCGGTGCTGTAGCAAGCAACTCAATATGCTCCTCACGCGGCAACGTAAATGGATGGTGCGCAGAGACATAGCGTTCCGCATCTTCATCATATTCAAATAGCGGCCAGTCGACAACCCACAGGAAGTTGAATTTAGATTCATCAATCAAATTCAGCTCTTTCCCCATACGTGTACGGATAGCTCCTAAAGAGGCGGCAACGATTCCCGGAGTATCTGCCGCGAACATCAGCAAATCACCCACCTCAGCGTTAGTCACTTTAATCAGCTCATCAGTAATTTCTGTTAAGAATTTGGCAATTGGCCCTTTCAGACCGTCTTCTTCTACCTTCAGCCAAGCCAAGCCTTTAGCGCCAAACTGACTCACATACTGCCCTAAATTATCCATATCTTTACGAGAGTATTTGTCTGCAGCTCCTTTAGCATTCAGTGCTTTTACCTGTCCGCCGCTTTGCAGCGCCATTTGGAACACTTTAAACTCAACATCCTTAACAACTGGCGCAATATCAATCAGCTCCATATCAAAGCGGGTATCCGGCTTGTCACTACCGTAGCGTGCCATCGCTTCATCATAGCTAATACGAGGAAACGGCAGCGGCAGCTCTACACCTTTAGCTTCTTTCATTACCTTAGCCAGCATCTCTTCTGTCATTGTCTGAATTTCTTCAGCAGTCAGAAAGGTTGTCTCAATATCCACCTGGGTAAATTCCGGCTGACGGTCACCACGCAAGTCCTCATCACGGAAACAACGAACGATTTGATAATAACGGTCGAAGCCAGCACCCATTAATAACTGTTTAAAGATTTGCGGCGACTGCGGCAATGCATAAAAATGCCCTGCATGTACTCTTGAAGGAACTAAGTAGTCCCGTGCCCCTTCAGGAGATGATTTGCCTAGATAAGGTGTTTCTATATCCATAAAAGAACTGTCATCTAAATAATGACGAATTGATTTAGTCACTTGATGGCGAAGCTTGAAGTTCTCAGTCATCGCCGGACGGCGTAGATCAAGGTAGCGGTACTTCATCCGCAGCTCGTCGTTGACATTATTGTCATCTTCAATCAGAAACGGCGGTGTTTTTGCCTTATTAAGAATGGTAATAGCTGTTGCCATAACTTCAAACTCACCTGTCGGCATTTTAGGGTTAATCGCATCTGCATCCCGATAGCGGACTTTCCCGGTAATTTCGATAACGTACTCACTGCGGCATTTGTCTGCAATTTCCCATGCTTCTTTTGAATGTTCAGGGTTAAATACAATCTGAACAATCCCTTCTCTATCTCTAAGGTCGATAAAAATGACGCCGCCAAGATCCCGGCGTTTCTGAACCCAGCCCTTCAATACGACTTCTTTATCAACTAATTCCTTCGTTACATTTCCACAATATACTGTTCGTTGTACCATCATCATTCTCCTTTTCATTTGAGTTGAACCTGCACAAATGGTTTTCAAACCTGTGCTTTCAAAAATATCAGTTTAATCAAACATCACAGTTGTCATCTCATCATAAACTTCACCGAAATTTTCATAGATATCAGTCAGCTTGAACGGCTTTTCTTCCCGGCTTGCCATTCCTTTAACATTCACGATTCCTTCTGCAAGCTCGCTTTCACCGATTGTCAGAACCAGTTTGGCATTTAGCTTCGCTGCCGACTTAAATTGAGCCTTTGGTTTACGATTCATAAAGTCACGGTCAGCTGAAAATCCGAAATTCCTCACAGCCTGAACCAGTTTTAATGAAGCAATATTGGTTTCTGCTCCAATGCCCACAACATAGACATCTAATTCATCAATTTCCGGTAGTAGGATTTCCTCAGCTTTCAAGGTTAATAAAATCCGTTCAATTCCCATCGCAAAACCAAAACCAGGTGTTTCCGGTCCGCCCAGCTCTTCCACCAGACCATCATAACGTCCGCCCGCACAGACAGTTGACTGTGCACCCATACCAGGGGCTTCACTCATAATTTCAAAAATTGTCTGTGTATAGTAGTCCAGACCGCGAACCATATTTTTATCAATTGTATAAGAAATTCCCAACTCATCAAGCATATCTGTCACTGTTTCAAAATGTGTCTTTGATTTCTCATTCAGATAGTCCAATATTGAGGGTGCATCTTTAACGATTGCTTTATCTTTTCTATCTTTACTATCCAGCACTCTTAGTGGGTTTTCATGAAGGCGGCGCTTAGAATCTTCACTCAATTCATCTGCTTTCGGCTCAAGATAATCGATTAATGCCTGACGGTAAGCTGCACGGCTTTCTTTATCTCCTAAAGAATTGATAACCAATTTGATTTGATTGACACCAAGCTGTTTGAAGAAATCCATAGCCATAGCCATTGTTTCCACATCAACTGCAGGATTTTCACTGCCAAAGGCTTCTACCCCAATCTGGTGAAACTGACGCATACGTCCAGCCTGAGGCTGTTCATAACGAAACATTGGTCCGATATAATATGCCTTATACGGCTTCGCATATTCAGGTCCAAATAGCTTGTTTTCAACAAATGCCCGAACAATTGGCGCGGTCCCCTCCGGCCGTAAGGTAATGTGGCGGTCCCCTTTATCATAAAAATCATACATCTCTTTTGAGACAATATCTGTTGTATCACCTACACTGCGTGAAATCACTTCATAATGTTCAAAAATTGGTGTGCGAATTTCCTGATATTGGTAATCCCGGAAAAGGAGACGGGCTGTCTCTTCAATAAATTGCCATTGCTCTGTTGTTCCCGGCAATAAATCACTTGTGCCCTTCGGCTTTTGATAGTTCATTGATTGTTCCTCCATTCATTCTTTTCCTCATTAAATCTAACTATCGGTTTTATCATTTATCAGCATATTAGGATTTATTCAGTGCTGACTTCTTCTGATGCAGCTGAAAGCTGTCTTACAGAATAAAAAAATCCGTCCTTGTATCACTACAAGGACGGATGAATAATCATACGTGGTACCACCTAATTTTGAAAGATTGCTCTTTCATCTCAACGATTAACGCTCGCAACGGAATGGCTTTTCCTCCATTCATCTCCGGAATGTCTTTCAATCGTCTCCTTGAAGCTGCTTTCAGCCAGCGGCAGCCTTCTCTTGTACATAGGATTCAAGATTTACTCGTTCCTTCTTTGACTTTCAATATTATATATAAACTACTAGAGATTTTCATGAAAGTCAAGAAGAAATTCTCTGAATTTTATGAACCGAATACTCGCTACTTCATCAGTATACTATCTGATTCTTCCAGCTGGATTATGCCTTTTCTTCCATTTTATTGGAAAACATAACAAACGGCATGTAAATGAATGTACCTGCGACAATGATTACAATCTGTAAAATAGCTGCCCGGAAATCTCCTGCTGTTGCTAGATATCCGGATAAAACTGGAGGTGTAACCCAAGGAATAAGAATATAGGTCGGATTTACCAGCTGCAGACTTGTTGCAATATAAGCTAGTAAGGTAGATACCATTGGTACGATACAAAATGGAATTGCATAAACTGGATTAAACACGATTGGCAGACCAAACATCATGGGTTCGCTGATATTAAATAGACTAGATACACCGCCCAGCTTAGCAATCATCCGTTGATCTTCTCTTTTAGAAAACAACAGCACCGCGATAACCAGACAAATCATAGTTCCACCGCCGCCCATATAAACATACGCATCAAGGAATGGTTGTGTAACAATATTCGGTGCTGCCGAACCAGCATTGATTGCTTCCACATTCTGCTGTAGTGATGTCAGTAGGATTGGACCAGAAATAGCACCAAAAACAAAAGCACCATGAATACCAAAAATGAATACAAAGGTTGAAAGAAATACATATAATAAAATTCCTGGAAGCGTCTGGAAGCCGCCTACTAGTGGTGCCTGTAAAATATTGACAATGATTTCCGGTATAGTCAGACCAGTCACCGTGCGCAGTACAACCTCACCGATAGCAAAAACACTTATTGTCAGAACAGCTGGGATTAAGCTGTTAAAGGATTTTGCGATTGCTGGCGGTACGCTTTCAGGCATCTTTATTTTCAAACGGTTATTTGCCGATAATTTTGTGACCATTGGCACACTGATTAAGGCAGCCAGAATACCTAGCAACATCGCAGAAGCACTTGTAAAGGTTTGCGTTAATGCGCCGGATGTCTGAATCTCTGTTCCATCAAAGCCAGTAATATTAATTACGTTTGGCACAAGTGAAACATAGCATGCTAAGGCGATGATTCCTTCTAACGCACCATCTGAATGATAAGAACGAGCTAAACGAACACCAATTAGAAACGTTACCATTAAGCCTAAAATTCCAAGTGTGCCATTGTACGCTTGCAGACAAATTTCTGAAATTATTTCTCTGCCGGGAATCCCGCGCAGAAGTCCTGTATTCTCTGTCAAGAGTACATTATTCACCAGAAGGAAAAATGCTGCTGTAATAGTAATTGGAATCGTTGTAGCAAAGGCATCACGAATAGCTCCGATAAAACGATTGCTTGCGACTTTATTTGCATATAAAGCAATTTTTTCCCCTAAAGCTTCTTTGTTAAAAGCGCCGTCTTTCATCATGTGTTATTCCCCTTTTCTATTTTCAAATTTGATTAACTCTGCTGTCAATGATAGCCATTTCCCCGCTATACCAACCCAGACTTCCTTATAGGTGGCATTGTTAAACTGGGGCCAGTACGGCTGGTCCTCATCGCCAAAGGTCTGCATCCCAACCGGCATCTCTCCTGTCAATTCTCCTGAAGAAACAGAATACTGCTGTGGATAGTTATAACCTTCACCATATATCATCGATTGCCCAAATGGATTCTTACCTACCATCCATTGAAGCTGCTGATGCCCCATATCTACCAATTGCTGCTTTTCCAAAAGACGTCCCATCACTGCTGCACTTTTTCCCATTGAGAGCAGAATGCCATTGTTGCCGCGGAAGGAGAACCAGACAGGAAAGCGTTTTACATATAACCCTTCACCAATTTTTATTCCCTGCTGCAGCTGCTTTTGATAGCTGTCTTCTGCTTCTACGTCCACAAGTAAATGCTGTTTGTAAAAGCTTTCTTTTTCCTGCCACTCGTTCTCTTTATAGACACCGCTGGCATACATTGGATACGGATCAGTAAACTGACCAAGATATGCTAAATATCCTGCATACTCTTCTGCCCGCTCCCGCCATTCAGCAGAGTGTTGGTTGCCTACGACAGCTAGTACCTCTTCAAACGCCTGAGCATAGAGGTGCTCTCTCGCCTGATGATTGAAATGCTGAAAAACCTGATGACGTTCATCTCGATAAAACATTCCTTTCAAAATAGTGCCGTCATCTAACTGGATTCCCTCATGCTCCTGACATTCCAGAAGCTCTTCAAACCAGCCCGTCATTTGTTTGTAATAACTGCTGTCCGCTGTCAACTGATACATCAGCGCTGCAGTCCAAGACATCGTTGCTAAAAATCCGCTTTTAGACGTGCTGTAGGTATGCTCCCAAAAGACAGGTTCATGCTTAAAGCCTGTTTGTTCAAATCCAGACAGTGCATGAAGATAATCTTCCTTCACCACCTGAAGCAGCTTTTCCCTCAATACATATTCTACCGGCAGTGTTTTAATTATTTTTGCCAGTAATCCTGTAATCAGGAAATTATCATAGGGGCTATTGTGAATTCGAGGTAGAGCATCATCCATCGTGCCAATGCGATTGTCTGTCCAACGAGTAATTCCTGCACTGGTAATCCGATCCCCACTGTCTAAACGTGTTTTCAGGATAAAATCAATGCCCCACTCGCCTTCCTCCAGCAGCCGCAGATACAAGGATTCATTTTCCTGCACTGCTTCTGCGGCTTCGAAAAGACTTGCCGTTACTTCCGCAGTCTGGACCAATTGCTGTGACAAATCGCCAGCATCATGCCAGCCGCCGCTGAAATTGACTAACGCTCCTTTATACTCCACTGTCAAATCCTCATGACAAGTTCCATGAATACCATGTATAGGACAGCCGCAGCGCTCACAGAAAATAAAGTTTAAGGATTTCCAGATAGACGCTTCTTTCAGCGCAGCTACCTGACCAATTTGAAACGGCTGAGTCCTTACCTCACCAATTTGAAGATAGTATTCACCTTCATTTTGAACCTCTGAAAAGTCTAGCAAGCCAAATCGACCATTTTCTGTTTCAGCTGTTTGGATGTCCCCTTGGAAGACGATAGCTCCGGTTTTTGAATCGTTTAATATAAAACCCATTTCAGAAAAATCATCCCGATTAATAATAGCTGTTTTCGTAAATTGAGGATGATAGCCGATATGAGAAAATACAATTTCCCTATTAGGAGCCTGCCAGCCCTTGGCAGAAGTACTATGTTGATTTTTCTCCAAACGTACATTGCTGATGGTATAGCTTAGCTGCCCCGGAAGATTCATATAGGAACCATTTGCTCCGGAAAAAATTCGAATACCGATAACCGCTTCCCTCGGTAAATTGCTGATATCAAGCACATAGGTACTAACCGACTGGCCTTCTAAATTGATAACGTGGGTTCCTTCCCGATTGTAGATATCTGGAATCTTAATTTCACCGTCATTTTCCAGCGTAATCGTTACATAGGGATTGACGACATTCACACAAGCAGCTGAAATATCCAGTTTTATTTGGGTAAAATCCGTCCAATCTTCTCTGGTAATAGGAAGATAAGCTTCGACTTCACCAAAGTTCACATAGTCGCCATCCTCAGGCGCTCCTTCCGCCCAAGAATCATAGCGCGTACTGCTAAACAAAGAAACTGAGTCGGAAGCGGTTTCAATCTCACCTCGCCCTCGATGCTGCCAACTGCGGTAATCATTAACTAATGCCCGCTGTGCCAGAATGACCTCTTTGTCCAGCTGCTGTTTTTCAAAGGACCAGGTTCTCTCCAAAGGAAGCGGCCGATGGATATAGCCGGAAGCTCTCAGTTCTTTTTCTAAATTATGCATCCTTTCTTTCTCCTTTCTGTTTTATAAAAACCAATGCTGCTGCTCCTTTCAAAGCCACGGCATTAGGATCAAGGGCTGTTACAGAAAAACCTTTTGTAACAAAACGGATTGTTTTCTCATTTAGAAACGTTACCAAATGATTCAAAAACCACCCGCTGTTCATCACACCACCGCCGAATACAACCGCTTCAGGATCGCTGACGCGAACCAGATTCATCGTCAATGATGCCGCTGCCTGCAACGCTTGATTAATTACCTTCTGTGCCAGCAAATCTTCTGCCTCATATGCTTGAATTAACGCTTGAAATGAGATTCGCTTGTTCTCCTCCTTCGCTGAAATCAGCGAACTCTCAGGATAATCAGCTGCCAGCTTCATCGTCTGATTATGCATGCCTAAACCTGAAGCAAACAGCTCTACACAGCCAGTCCGTCCGCAGGCACACTGCTCTTCACTGTTCATATCAACAACCATGTGACCAACCTCACCGGCATTGAAGTGTCCTCCTGTGATTAACCTGCCGTTTGTAATAATCCGTCCGGCAATTCCTGTACCAATATTGATGTAGACAAAATTTTTAACTTTTTTTCCCACTCCAAGCACATTTTCAGCCATGGCTGCGCCAGAGACATCGTTCGTTACCCAGCACGGCAAATGGAACAGCCCGCTTATCTCATCAGCAACAAAAATCTTTTCTGAAAGACCAGGGTGGATTTCCAGCCATTCGCCCTGTTCAGTATCAACACGACCAACTACACAAATCCCAATACCCACAAGCTTTCCGTGAAGAACGTGGTTATGTAAATAGTCTTTTATGGCCTCTTTTATTTTATCTACAGCAACCCGCTGGTTTTCTACATTCGAAGGATATTTTTCACTGGACAGAATCTCACCATTTTCGGTGACCTCCCCTACCAATATCTTTGTTCCTCCTAAATCAACAGCCAAAACAGTCTGCATCATTTTTACTCACCTCAGCAATCTGATAACGTTACCAAATAATTATATATTGATTTCGCTTACACGCTTATAATAACCTCACTAAAATGCGTCTGTCAATACTTTTTAAAACATTTTAGAAACGTTACCAAAAATTCTTGATTTTTTTTCATACCTAACATACACTAAGAAGTGAGGAGGACCTTTCACATGAAAAAGAATATAACGATTAAAGAAATAGCAAAAAAAAGCGGTGTTTCTGTTTCAACAGTTTCCCGTGTTTTAAATAATCATCCATCTGTTTCTCCTGCTAAAAGAGCTAAGGTTCAGGCAATCATCAAGGAAGAAGGCTTTCAACCCAGTATGCTCGCCCGAGGCATGGTTTCAAATAAAACACGAACATTGGCAGTCGTTGTTTCAGATATTACTAACCCGTACTTCACTTCTCTTGTTTCAGAAATTGAACTTGCCAGTCAGGACCAAAACTATTCCCTGCTGCTTTTCAATACAATGACTGCAGGACACCAAAAAAAGGCAGACAGCAGCTTTACTGAGCGGGATACCTTCAACACCATTCTTGAAAAGAAAGTAGACGGGGTTCTGATTCTCGGAGGCGAAATCGACTTAGATGAACCCAATCCGGAATATCTACTGGCTTTGGAGCACTTGAATCAACAGGTGCCTGTGCTGATTGTCGGTCAAAAGCAAAAAGACTGTTCCTGCTCCTTTCTTGAACGTGATTTAGAAAAAGGTGTTTTTTTAGCCATGCAGCATTTATTAGCACTCGGCTATCGAAGGATTGGTTTTATTGGCGGAGAACCTGGCGTTAAAATTACCACTCAGAGGGTTCAGGCATTCGAAAAGGCACTTTCACTATACAGCACTTTTGATTCCTCTCTGCTTTACTTAAGCGATTTCTATACTGAGGATGGGTATCAAACCATGACAGAAATCATCCAACAAAAAGAAATGCCTGATGCGGTTCTAGCTATCAATGATCGAGTGGCTGTGGGTGCTTTTCGGGCATTGGCAGATCACGGACTTTCCTGTCCAGATGATATCGCCATTGCCAGCTGCGACAGCTTTCCAGATGGAGAGTATCAGATTCCCCGCATCACAACAATCAATCAACATAACCAAATATTAGGACAGCTAGCCGTTAAACGACTGCTGAAGCTAATCAATGAGGAGCCGCTTGGTTCTATTGAGCTGCATTCGCCAGATTTGATTATTCGCGAATCCTGCGGCATTAGAAAGGGTAGAACAACGTAATGGAAAAACACTTAATCTTTATGGATATCGATGGCACACTAGTTGACCGGGAACAAAATATCTCTCAGAAAACCAGAACCGTCATTACTGAGCTGCAAACCGAAGGTCATCAGTTTTATGTTGCCACTGGGCGCAAATATTCTTCGGCGCTCCAAGTCGCTCAGCGGCTAACCCTGCAAACTCAGGTTGTAGCATCAAACGGCAGTATTTACTCAGTAAATGAAACACTGCATAAAAAGCAGCTATCAAAAGAAGCACTGGCGCTAGTTTATGAAACAGTAACTGCTTGTCAGCTGCCGATGTTTTTCTTTGGAGAACATACCGTTTTTTACACAGAACAGCTGCCGGAATACTTGCAGAGAAATGATCAGTCCCGCATAGCTAATGGAGAAGAGGATTTTCTGTTCGTTGATTCTCTAGACACTTTAATGTCTGTCAGCACACGGATCGTTAACGGCATTGTCATCGCTGACGAACGGGAATCAGAACTCGATGCTATTCGGGAAATACTCTTAAAAAGTAATTTACTTTCTGTTTCCTCCTCCCATCCAAACAATATCGAGCTGATTCCCAAAGGAGTAAATAAGGCCACCGCCATCCAACAAATTCAAAAAAGCCTAGCGGTTCCTCAAAAACGGATTATCAGCTTTGGCGATGGTCTGAACGATTTGGAAATGCTGCAGGCCTCCGGCGTCAGTGTGGCGATGGGAAATGCTGTTGATCAGCTAAAAAGCCAGGCGAAATATGTAACTGGTACAAATACAGAAGATGGCATTGCCAACTTCCTAATCAACTATTTTAATTAGGACTTGCCTAAAATGATTGAGAAATGACCATTTCAGACAGTCCCTAGTACAAAGGAGTCCATGAACATGACAAAACCCACAATGCTTTCTTATATTTTAGAAGAACAGGACAAGCTGACAAACGCAATTAAAAGCTATCCTAAAAATATTGATCAGGCGATCCAAGGTCTGAGCTTAACTGCTGATAACTGGCTGGTTCTGGGAACTGGTTCCAGTATCAATGCAGCCAAAAGCGCCAAGTATTATATCGAGGCTGTTGCCGGGGTGAAGCTGGCGATTGAAGAGCCCTACAACTTTACTCATTATGAAAAAATTGATCCTGAGCTGCAGGTCGTTTTAGGTATTTCCCAGAGCGGACAAAGCACTTCAACCATTGAAGCTATGGCTAAGGTAACCGCCCATCATTCCGTTCATACAATGGCAGTTACCAGTATTCCAGACAGTGAAATCACAAAAGTTACTACGACTACCTTAGATATTCTATCTGGTCGTGAACGAGTAGGCTATGTGACCTTGGGCTTTTCGGCAACTGTACTGGCACTGATGCTTTTAGGTCTTAGAATCGGTGTTAAGAAAGGCTTAATTTCCGAAGAACAAGAGCTTGCTGAATTGGATGAGTTCCTTGAATTGACCAGCCGCTTTAATCAGTCAATTGAGCGTGCGACAGCTTTCTTTGAGCAGCACCGTCAGGACTTTCAACAAGCACCGCGCTTTACCTCTATTGCCTATGGTCCTGCTGTCGGTACAGCAAAGGAAATGGAGACAAAATTTTCAGAAACCATTCGGGTTCCTTCTCAAGGGGTTGAACTTGAAGCCTTTATGCATGGACCTTATCTAGAAATCAATCCGGAGCACCGCTTATTTTTCCTTGATACGCCGGCAAGGCCTGAAATTATTGAAAAAGCAGGACTTTTAAAAGCCTACGAGCAAAAACATACTTCTCATGTCTTTACAATTTCATTACGCTCTGAGGCTGCAGCAGACAAACATACTTTAGCCCTAGGAAACTGCAAAGATGAACGCAAGGCTCCTTATCTGGCGATTATTCCTTTTCAAGTGTTCTGCTGGTATATTTCCAGAGAAAAAGGAATCGATATTACTCAGCGCATCTTTACTGACTTCTCACAAGCAGTAAAAAGCAAGACAACCGTTCAGGATTATGTATAAGTCCAATCTATAAAAATAGAATAAACTCCGTTCAAAGCAAAAATACCTTTACAATCGTTCGTCAAGGATCAGCTGTTGTAAAGGCGTTTTTGTGCTCCAAGCAAAGAAAAGCTAAGCCATCCGCAGGATAATTTTTATGTATTAAAAGGTATTAGTTTTTGATTCGCTAATACCTCCTCAATAACATTAGAAATTTGTTACTTGTTCAAAATCTACAGGATACTTTTCAATATTTTCTTGACTCTCAATCAGTTTTTTCTTGATTTCTTCTAAATCCTGTTCATCACATTCAATCCTTTTGATTCAATATACTTTCGAACCTCTGGGTGACAACCATACTTAAACCAGTATTCTCCTTGTCTGCCAGTTTCACTAGCTATTCTAGCTGTTTCTTTAATTTGTTTTCGAGTGCTTTTGCTTAAAAAGTTTTTTGGCTTCTCTAGAGCAGTACATGATCTCTTAGCCTGTATTAATAAATTATCTGTCACAGCATCAATTTCTCTCCCTTGAAGAATTTGGCTACTTCCACCTGTCTGCCTTCTTATCAAATCCTCATAGTGGAAATCCAAAGCTTCGCAGTATTTCTCAGCCTCCATTAGTTCTCTTACATAATCAGATAGTTCAATCCCTTTTTCAACCCCGCTAGCTTTTTTATCCTTTAACACCACATCATCTACAGTCAACGGATGTCCGGCATATCTCTCATTTCTTCCTGAGGATACTGTTTCTTTCTTTTACAAAGATTTCATATAATTTTCTGGCTAATTTTTTACATATCAAAAGGTATTAGCTTTTGATTCACTAATACCTTTTCATTATACTAAAATTTTATCAAAAACTGATTACTTCAATAGAGAAACTCTAAATCTCTGTACAATACGTATAAATATCTTTTTATCATTTCTTATCAGCTTAATTAGTTCATTAATACATATTTAGTAAAATTATAATTACTTCATTGTCAACCTTGTAATCAAATTTTTTTATTTAACACTTTTAGTTATTAAAACACCTCCTAAAGTAGTTTTCCAATCCAACCTATCACAAATTGCATTTACCATTTCTTTTTCATTATCAACACTGATATGTTTATCAATTTCATCTCCATTTTTTAAAAAAAAGACGATGAAGTCAGGTAATGCATAAACTTTTCTAAAAAAATTAAGCAGTTTATTGTCAACTAATTCCGACTTTTCTTTATTAACAGCCCATTCCAAGTCTTTAATTAGCTCATGCTCACCTAATAATCTAAATCCAATATAGTTATCAGTTATCTCAGCATTGTTCATAAATAGGGCATATGATTTTTTAAAAAAATTTATATCCTCTTTTTTCTTGAAAATTAATTCTTCATCAAATGA
This sequence comes from Enterococcus sp. LJL128, assembly GCF_056924295.1. Taxonomy (NCBI): domain Bacteria; kingdom Bacillati; phylum Bacillota; class Bacilli; order Lactobacillales; family Enterococcaceae; genus Enterococcus; species Enterococcus sp. LJL128. The sequence continues at coordinate 538,557 of NZ_JBXPBP010000001.1, forward strand.
AAATTGCTGTGGATCTTGTGAAAACCATTCATTCCCCCAATGAACAAGTATTTCAGTTAATCCCAAAGCAATAATATATTCCTCTTTGATAAATAAATCCACCGAATATTCCATAACACACCACCTCTTTTTTTATTTTGGAAAATGGAATGTTTCCACTCCTCCACGTATCCAACGTTTTTTAACCCAATCGTAAGTAAAAACATGTTGATGAACATCAGGATGATCTTGGGGTTGTCCATGATTTCCCCAATGCACTTCACTTAAGGGTACATCATACCCATCCACTTTTAGCCATGATCCATTAAATTCAGCTGTCTGTATACTTCACCAGTTTTAGAACTAGCTTTCCCGCCCAAAATAGTGTGAGGACGACCTTCTGCTAGAGGATCTGGTAAAGGTATTTCATTTCCCACCTCACCATGCTTATTAAGAGGAATAGGATTTCCGTCTATATCTTTTGGATAATCATATGGAGAATCGTCCACTGTCCCACTGACTTTCTCATATGATATATTCTCTTTTATTACCTGATCACCAGTTTTCTTATCCTTCAACACCACATCGTCCACAGTCAATGGATGTCCTGCATAATACGCTGCGATACTCACCTGAGCAATACTGCTCAATACGATGGACCAACTCTGGATTTTTTCTTATCTATATTTTAAAAAGGCTAAAGCACTGCCAAAAGACAGTGCTTGGATACAACTATAAACTATAAAAAACAGCATATCAACAAGTAGCTAATTCTACATAACTTAAGTAACAACTTAATAACCCAATGATTCAAGTAATTCTTTTCCTATTTCTCGACATTTTTTCCACTCTATAGAATTTTTCACAGCAGCATCACTCCATAAATTTTTCTCTAAACTCATCTGCTCTAATATGGATTTAATTTTTTTCATTAAATCCATTTGCGTTTCTGTTATCCATTCATTTTCACATAATATTTCTGCTCTCACAAAATCCGTGTGCAAAAAATCGGAGGCTAATTCATCAGAAAGAACTGCATGTTTTAAATTTTGGCTCTGCTTATTAAAATCACTGGAAAAAAATTTCATTCCATTGATAAAAAGTTCATATATCTTCGATAATTCCTCTATATCATACCTCATAATTTTATCACCTTTCAATATGGTAAGTCTTAACTCCTAATTTTTTGAAATCCAGTTCATATCTGCCATTAGATTAAATTCTTACAACTGGTTCATTTGGAGCAGAAACCTTATAATATGGAAACTCACCATGATGACCTTTCCCCGGATGATATTGAAAATAGCGTGAACTTCCACTAGTTCCAACTGGCGGATTCATACTATATCCTCCCCCTTCATCAAAAGAGATTCCGGCATATCTTCCATCTTTTAGCGGAGTAACTGTCCACCCCTGATTTTTTAATAAATCGACAATATCCTTAGGATTTTTTTCCAAGTAAAAAGCTTGGTGTATCAAAAATTTCATCAATAGTAACTGGATTTTTCCATCTAACATTATCAATTCCATACTGTTCTTTAAAATAATTATTCCAATCGTTCCCAGATACTGGATTTTCTGCACCAAAATCTGTTTTAGTGTTAACAGTTCCCTTATCCTTCAACACCACATCATCCGCAGTCAACGGATGTCCTGCATAATACGCTGCGATACTTACTTGAGCAATACTGCTCAATACGATGGACCAGCGCTGGGCTTTTTCTACATCAGTTAGAGGACGTCCGGTGTCGTAATCCACCCCTTCACGCAGCTCGATGGCTAGGCGGCTCATTTGATCTATATCGTTGCCCCGCTTAATTTCACGCCCATACAAATCAAATTCTTTTTCCGCCCATTCCCTATAAGCTTCGTTTACCTTATAATCATCCGCTGAAATATACGGCGGATTTTCCAGCCACATCCAGCTTTTCATTCCATATAAATCCACCTGAACATATCTTCTGGTTTTCAACTTCTCGTCAAGGTTCATGCCTTCTTCTTTTAGTTTGCGCTTGCGCTAGTCGGCTGCCTTTAGAGCATTCACTTCTGTAAATAGCATGAAAGGTCAATCGCTTCTGATTCTAGTGACCAGCACTGAGTTTATTAGGCGAGCAATATAAATACCGTTTTACATAACAAAAGGTATTAGCTTTTGATTCGCTAATACCTCCTCAATAACATTAGAAATTTGTTAAATACTAATTCTATTAATAGAAAAACACTACACTTTTGTAAAATAAATACAGCTAACATTTTTGTTATCCATTGATAACTTAAGGACATCTAATAGTAAAAAGAATTATTTACCTAATAAAAAATCTAACTCTTCGTTTGTCCATTTTTGATGTATCAATTTCTTGATTTCATCAGACAATTGCAAAACTTCTTTCCACTCTGATGCTGTTTTTACTGCTTTTACATTCCATAAAACTTCTCCTCTTTCGAGTTCTAAAAGCTTTGTTTGTAGCTGTTTACTTAGAAGAGAAATATTTCTATCAATTATATCATTTTCTTCTAATACTTCCCGTGTATATTGACTAAAAGAAGCTGGATAATCAATCGCTAATTCTTCAAATATTTGATGTTTCATTTCTTTATCTTCTAAATTAATTATTTTCATACCTAATCTATTTAAAGAAGAAAGGTAGTATTTAAAAGACTGTTCTATTGTTAGTTTTTTCATTCATCTCATCTCACTTATCTCTTAGTATGATAGTTGCTTTGTCATCATGTGTACGTATATACGTATCATCAACTAGCTTGACTCTTCCCGTAGAGCCTTTTATCCAACTGAGCAAAATCAAATTAACTCCCTTATCTACTAACAGTTAAAATAGACAAAGCGCACTTACCTCAACTGGTAGAAACAACTTTGCTTATAAAATATTTATACAGATGACGAAGTTCAATATATACCTTTCCTATTTCACCCTCAGAATCTATTAAACTGGTAAGCGAGACCTAAATTTTTCATCATAAACTAGCTTGTGTTTGACAACTAATCAAATACCAATTGTTCTAAAATAGTTTCGATAAACTTTCATCGTTTTCAAAGCTAAAAGCTCATTAAAATCTTTATTATGAAAAAGCACCTAGCACTATGTTCTTTTCTTCATCATTCAACAAATCAAAATACTCTGTAGTTCCTAATTCTCTTAGTGTTGCTATCGCAACAAACTTGATAGTTACTCCAGGCAATCCCTTAGTTAAAGCTATATCTTTTCCAGTTGCTATTTTTGTTATTTTTTCAATAAGCAATGTATCTTGAATTTTGTTTTCTGCAATTACCGAAAGGGTATTATACAGTACACCATCATTATCATGTGATAAATAATTAAATAAATCTTCAGTAGAGTGTTCACCACTTTTTAGTTTCTTATCAATTTTATACCACGGTTCCATAAAGTATCTTCCTTTCAAGTTTTTAATATCCTAAAATGGCTTTTCTTTCTATGTAAATAAAGGTATTAGTTTTTAAATTACTAATACCTTTATTTACACTAATAGTCAAGACTTTATCAATTGATTACCCGTCTCGTGATAAAATACCTCTTTATTTCTACATTTATCTTTCTACAGAAGTTCTATCTGGAAATTTCCCGTCTTCTCGATAAAGTATCTGTCCTATTCTTTGAGTTGCCCATTGTACATACATTTTATCCGGAATTTTTTCATCATCAACTTTTTGCAAAAGAAATGTTTTCTTTTCAATTTTATTATATTCAATTTTTCCTAATGTATTTTCATTAGGACCAATACTATATACAACTCTTTTTTCATCTTCAAAATCCTTAACCATTAACATATAAATTGCCATATCTTCTTATTCCTCCCAAGGTATCCATATTCTACCTGATTCCACCAGTTTCATGAACAGCCCCACTAGTTCCCTTATCCTTCAACACCACATCATCCACAGTCAACGGATGTCCGGCATAATACGCTGCGATACTCACTTGAGCAATACTGCTCAATACGATGGACCAGCGCTGGGCTTTTTCTACATCAGTTAGAGGACGTCCGGTGTCGTAATCCACCCCTTCACGCAGCTCGATGGCTAGGCGGCTCATTTGATCTATATCGTTGCCCCGCTTAATTTCACGCCCATACAAATCAAATTCTTTTTCCGCTCATTCCCTATAGGCTTCGTTTACCTTATAATCATCCGCTGAAATATACGGCGGATTTTCCAGCCACATCCAGCTTTTCATTCCATATAAATCAACCTGAACATATCTTCTGGTTTTCAGCTTCTCGTCAAGGTCCATGCCTTCTTCTTTTAGTTTGCGCTTGCGCCAGTCGGCTGCCTTTTCCGCAATCGTTGTCGCCCAATCCATATTCATACGGGACATATCAAAAACACCGTATTCCGCATTGTAGGCACTGCCGCTTTTGATTTGCGCCAAACCAGTATTCATCGCTGCTTTCAAGCATTCACTTCTGTAAACAGCATAGAAGAAAACGCATGGAAGGTCAACAGTTTCTGTTTCCAGTGACAAGCACTGAGTTTATTAAGAGAGCAATATAAACGACTTGTTTTTTTACATAACAAAAGGTATTAGCTTTTGATTCACTAATACCTCCTCAATAACACTAAAAATTTACTAATTGCTACTTGCATTAACAGAAAAACACTACATTTTTGTACAATAAGTACAGCTAGCTTTTGTTAGCTGTGGATAACTTTATTAGTAAGGATTGGCTTATTAGTCAAAGCTTTACTAACTGACACTAATCAGATAGTAAAGTTCTTTTTTCTCTGTATTGCTAGAAATCTGATGGTTCTGTATATTCAATATGATCATCTGATAAGCCTTCTGGAAACTGTTCTTCTGGATATTCTCTTTCTAAAAGCTCGTTAAAGTTTTTTATTGTTTCACTCAATGCTTCCTGTTGAGTTTTACCAAAACCAACAGCAGACTCTGGGTAATTATCATCAGACCTCAACTTTATATTAATATCTGTATAACCAGAGAAAGTACCTGAAATATCTTCATAAATTTTCACTTTCATTTTACCAAATGGAAGAATTCCTATCATCCAAATATTATATTCACCGACACATCGCTCAATTTTTGAAACATTCTTTAAAGATAAATTTTTCCACATAACTTTATTCTCCTTTTATTGTTTTCCAAATGATATTATTTTTCCTGTTGGTTTATGAATATCAATATATTTACCATTTTTGTAATACCTTACTACGTTAGGAGTAGGATAGTCTATTTTTTTTGATCTTGCTCCTTTTAGTTTACGGCTAAAATCTTCCGCTTTATTAAAATATTGCTCAAGCGAATTAGCCTTAACTTCTGCTCCATGCTTTTCAAAATGCTTTATCAAAGAAGCTTCCGAATCATCAAAGGTCCCCTTATGCCATTTATTAAGAGCGTCATCACATATATTATGAACTAATATATTCAAATTAGAAACAAAATAAGTATGAGCATTTTCTACTTCAAAATTGTATACTTTAACAGGTCTATTTAAACTTATACTTTGAATATTAGTGATTGACAAAGTATTTTCAAAACTATCAATCAAATTATCATTATAGGTTAATTCTTTAGCCTTTATCCAGCCTTTACTTGGTAAATAAAACGGATGCTCTTCAGTTGTTTCAATCACTTCATTACCAACTGTAATTCTAATAATCTTGTTAGTTTCACTAACAAATAATTGAACAACTTTTTCATAGGTCTGAACATTAGAATTTTCATGTCTCGCTAAAACTTTTTCACCGATTTGAATGCATTCAATTGGTTTGTGTCCATGCTCTGTTAGAATTAGTGTTCCAGAAACAAAACACTTAGGTCCACTAACTTGCTTTTCCATCAACGCTGCTTCTTCCACAGTCAACGGATGTCCGGCATAATACGCTGCGATACTCACTTGAGCAATACTGCTCAATACGATGGACCAGCGCTGGGCTTTTTCTACATCAGTTAGAGGACGTCCGGTGTCGTAATCCACCCCTTCACGCAGCTCTATGGCTAAGCGGCTCATTTCATCTATATCGTTGCCCCGCTTAATTTCACGCCCATATAAATCAAATTCTTTTTCCGCCCATTCCCTATAGGCTTCGTTTACCTTATAATCATCCGCTGAAATATACGGCGGATTTTCCAGCCACATCCAGCTTTTCATTCCATATAAATCAACCTGAACGTATCTTCTGGTTTTCAGCTTCTCATCAAGGTCCATGCCTTCTTCTTTTAGTTTGCGCTTGCGCCAGTCGGCTGCCTTTTCTGCAATCGTTGTCGCCCAGTCCATATTCATACGGGACATATCAAAGACACCGTATTCTGCATTGTAGGCACTGCCGCTTTTGATTTGCGCCAAACCAGTATTCACCGCTGCCTTTAGAGCATTCACTTCTGTAAATAGCATAGAAGAAAACGCATGGAAGGTCAACAGCTTTTGTAGTTTCTTTTCCAGCATACGCTTTATTTCCTGATAGCTGGTAATGACATTATTTATCTCATTGATATGCTGGACGCGTTCACTAGATACCGGCAGCACCCGCTTAACTTCAACAATTTGATGTTCCATTGCCTGAATTTGCTGTTCCCATTTCTCAATTTCTTCTTCTAGCTCGGAAGATTTCAAGTCAACCTGCGCTACATCAGCACGGTACTGTTCAGGTATTTTACTCACTGCTTCAGCAGTCGCCTCTGAAACAAGGATTGCTCCCTGAATCAGCGGCACATAGACCGCTTCAAAATAGCTCTTTGCTGTACGATAGGTTTTTCCACTTAGCACCTGATCCCCAACAAAGTCTTTGATTCCTGACTGGAGAGTTTCTAATCCCTGCTGGGCTTCATGGCACATTGTTTTTGTACTGTCTGCCTGTGTCTGCGAGGCCCCTAGATACATATCGATACTCAACGGCTCTCCTCCTCTTTTTCCGTCATCCACCTTTTTTTCTGATAAAATAACTCGTCTTCTTTTTCATTTAATGAATAGTGTTCTTTTGCTATATTCTCCTGCTCTTCCTCCATCATTTCTGATAGATTCCGTTGCTTTCGTTGAATTTGCTCTGCGCATTCTTCAACTAAATACTGGTCCTCTTTTTCTCCAGCAATCAAGTCATACGCACTTTGAAAAAGAGCTGCTGTTTGAAAAAAATGCTCTTGATAGGCTTCATCTAAACGGTCAATTGACCGTTTCTTGTCCTCCAGCTCTTCCTTTTCATAAACGAGCTGTCGTTCAGCTCTTGCTAGTTCTTCCCACTGTTCCTTCTCAGCCATTCAATTTCTCCTTATGGGGCAATAATTCTTGTTTGGCCAAGCTTAACATCCTTCGCCGCAAACTCTGCTGCTGTATTCTTGATGTTATTTGCGTCAGTCAGTACTGCACTACGGATAGCTGCCATCATACTCTCCATCTCATCAATCGCACCCTGGGCAGCTTGATTACCGGAAACCGTACTTTGCGTATCTCTTGTCACAGCTCGTGAAGTCCCCAGCTCCTGAACACCCTGCATAATACCTGTTGCCAGTTGACCGGCGACAGACGTATTGTTAGAAACACCCATTTAAAATCCTCCTTTTTCACTTCCAAATGTCAAAAAACTGTTTATAAGAAAAGTATACCAAAATTTTGCTTTATACCGAACACTTTTTTTACATAAAAGCAATCGGTTCATACATTTATTAACCGTTACCGAAAAAAGACCCTATCCAGTTTTGGATAGAGTCCATTCTTTATCAAACCTGCTTGGAGCAATTGATGCTTTTATATCAGTCTGCTTTTGTCAGCGAGTGTGTTTTGACTAAATTCCGGCAATACTCTTCCCGCCGACAAAGCTTCACTCAGCAGCCTCAGCGTTCTTTCACCGAATCATCGGCAGAATCTACATATGCTGGAGCTAATCTATTTGAAGCCAGCACAAATGGTGTGTAAATAAGAAAGGCTAGAACTAAAATAACCAGTTGAACCAGGATAGCTGAAATAGTTTGATAGCCAACAAAGGCATTGACGAACAAAGGCAGACCGAAAGGAACCTCTACTGTTGCAGCCGGAATAATATGGGTCACTGTAGCAAAGTACGCAACCGCTGTCGCCATTAGCTGAGACAGAATAAATGGAATTGCATAAATCGGATTCATGACAATTGGCAGCCCGTACACTAATGGCTCGTTGATACCGAAAATTCCCGGGATAAGCGCAAGCTTAGAAATCATTTTTTGATCTTCCCGCTTTGAAAAAATCAGCTGGGCAAGGACTAACGCAATCGTTATCCCTGCTCCGCCCATTACAACATAGACTCTAAAAAAGGTCATTGTCAACGGATTAGTAGCTACATCTCCTGCTTGTGTCTGAGCAATATTGTCTGCTAAACCTGCTAACGCCAAAGGACTGAGTATCGGCATAATAACCATATTTCCATGAAGACCGAATATCCAGAAAATCGCCGATGCAAAAGCTAGCAGGATGATTCCGACTGGACCGCCCTGCATAACGCCTTGAAGAGGAGCCTGTAGTGTATTGTAGATAATATCACTCAAATAATCGCCAGAAATATTATAAATGATTGTGCTGATTACTGAAAAAATCAGTAATACCAATAAAATTGGAATCAGTGAATTAAATGATCGGGCAATTCCCGATGGTACCGCCTCCGGCATGCGGATTTTTAAACGGTCAATCTGCATCAGCTTTGAAAATAGTTCAACAGATAAAATCGAAATCAGCATTGCCACAAACAGACCTTGGGCATTAATACTAGAGGTTGCAATACCGCTCGTCACAATATCCTCCAGCCCCTCAACCACCGTTACAATCGACTGAGGAACAATCGTGATGAAAGAAATCAGCGCAACTAATGCTGTATAATTTCCGTCCATCTCGTTTCTCTGTCCAATCAGTTTACCAATTAAGAATGCCAGCGCCAGACTCATCGTAGACATCGTTGCATAGTTAATTGCTGTGAACGCCGGGCTTAACGAGCTAAGAAAGCTAAGCTGTTCAACTTGTGCTAAGCCCACCTGTTCTGAGCAGAGAATCGTATTAAACAATGTGGCAAAAGAACCCACAATAATAAATGGCATGTAAATAGTAAATGCTGTTTTGATACTATATAGATATTTGTTTTGATTCACAACCTCGGCAAATTTACCGACCTTCATTGCAAAGCTGTCTAATTTTGACATAACTCTTTCCCCCTTATAGTTCCTTTAGCTTTTCTCCGTTGTCTGCAATAATTTTTTGATAATAATAAAAGCTTTCCTTCCGCTCCCTTTTCAAGGTTCCCCTTCCCTGATTGTCGCAGTCTACATAAATCATGCCATACCGCTTCTCCATTTCTCCTGTTCCTGCACTGACAATATCCAAGATGCCCCACCAGGTATAGGCAATTATTTCACAGCCGTCCTGCACTGCTTCTGACAAAGCCAGCAGATGTTCCTTCAAATAGTTTTGCCGCTCAACATCATTAAAACGCCCATCCTCACTTTTACTATCCCTCGCACCTAATCCATTTTCGGCAACCATCAGTGGTATCTGATAACGGTCATATAGCTCATTACACACATAACGCAAGCCCAGCGGGTCAATCTGCCAGCCCCACTGTGAGCTTTCCAAGTATGGATTTTTCTTGCCCTGAGGTCCTCCTGTTCCTGTCATCATCACCAATTCATCTGAATAGACCGTTGTAAGATAATAGCTAAAAGCCAAATAATCACTGGTATGTTTCTTGATGAGCGCCAAATCCTCTTCACCAATGTCTAATGTGACATTTAACTCTTCAAAAAGCCGTTTTGAATAGCTTGGATATGTGCCTCGAATCATCACATCGGAAAAGAAAAGAGAATTGCGGCGAAATTGATAACTGCCGAAAATATCCTCAGGCTTTGGTGTCTCTGGGTAAACCCCGCTTAATGACAACATACAACCCATCAAAGCTTGGGTATTGTATTCTTTTAATGTTTTTACAGCTAGTGCATGAGCGACAAACATGTGATGAGCAGCCTGATACTGCTGCTGTGCAGGGTTTTCCACTCCCGAAAGGTCCATTGCCCCAGCAAACCACGGAATTTTAATGATGTTATTAATCTCATTGAAGGACATCCAGTAAGTCACTTTTTTACCAAATCTTTCAAAAAGAACTGTACAATACCGCATAAAATGATCAATCATCTCCCGATGATTCCAGCCGCCGTATTTTTCAACCAGATATAATGGCGTTTCATAGTGAGAAATTGTCACAATCGGTTCAATCTCAGCCTCCAATAATAAGTCAATCAGTTCTTCATAAAAGGCTAAACCTTCTTGATTTGGTTGCTGTTCATCTCCCTTTGGAAAGATTCTCGGCCAGTTAATCGAAAAACGAAAACACCGCAGCCCCATTTCCTTTAGTAAAGCAACATCTTCCTTAAAGTGATGGTAAAAATCAATCCCTTGATGAGATGGATAATATAAAGCCGGATCAAGCTCTTTTGCTATATGCAGCAGCCGTTCTTTGCCAGCCGGCAATACATCGCAGATACCTAAGCCCTTTCCTGCTTCTAAATATCCACCTTCTGCCTGATTGGCTGCTATTGCTCCGCCAAAAAGAAAATTGTCTGGAAACAGCTTTTTCATAAATTCCAGCCTCCCTCGTTTGATAGCAGAAATATAGCATCTTTTTAGTGAATTGTGAAAAGTCATAAAAAGGCTTTCAAACGCTTATATATCAATATTTATCCACAAAAACAACAAGAAACTGGTACCTTTTTCTACAGTTTTTTCCGTAAAAATAAGTACCAGTTTTTGGTCATTTATAAAAAATCATTCAATCCATCTTCTTGATGGCGGTAGTTAAAACTGTCTTTGCTGAAAGGCAGCCTGAAAGTTCCTATGTAATCAATCACCAGACGCTTCGTATATTCTACAACTAAACCGTCTCTGGAAATGGTTCGGCTCGTAATGCTCATTCCGGCGTGATTTTTGCGCTCATGAAATAAGCGGGCTTCCTGTTCTGAAAGGTTCACTGCCTCAAAGCTTGCCAGACTATGTGAAATAGACAGTCCAGTGTCTAAAATCAGCTTTTGCAGCGAGCCTTGCCCCATTTCTTGATCAAAGTAGGGAAAGATTTTTTTGGGAAAAATTGATTCTTGAAGTTCCATCACCTTTTGGTCAACAATTCGCACTCTTTTTAACTCCCAAACCGCCCCTCTATGGCTGCTGTCAAAGATTCGCTTTTCTTCTTCCGTCATTGGACGTTTTGTTAGCGAAAGAACCTTGGAAACAATTTGACTGGACTTCTTTTCAGTAATTGAGCTGTAGATCAAACTAGGATTGGCAGCTGTTTTATTCACGATTGTTCCCTTTGCCAGGGATTGATACTAGAAGCCCCGCATCCTTAAGCTTCTCAATCGCTTTTCTAACTGTATTTCGTGAGACCTGATATTCCGCCATTAATTTTCGTTCAGAAGGAATTGCTGTTTTCGGCAGATACTTTTTTTGATAAATCTTACTCAACAAGTCCTCAGCAACAAACTCTTTTTTCTTCATCAGATACCCTCCTTTTTGAAATCATCCATTTTTCTTCTACTAATCTTCGCTTTATTTATCTTATACAATAAGCCCAGCAAATAGCAAGCGCTATTTCCCTCCTTATCTCTGTCTGTCAGACTCTGCTTCGTCATTCGTCCTACCAGCAGCACTTTTTATCTATCATCTATCAAAAAATATCAAACAGATTAGAGTTGACTAATTCCCACCTGGTGCTTTACAAAGTTTTTCTGAATTTCGGCTGATTGTTGAAGAAATACTCCTGCGGTTAAGTGCTAATATGTGTGATTATCCCATTGCTTATTCAGATTTTGACATACTAAAAGTCTGGGAATTTATCTATCTCCCAGACTCAACTCAGCTTATTTCTAAAGAGAACTTGTTCGTGAGCCCCCTATGTTTACAACCATAACTATTTTTAGACTCGTTACCCAATGTTACTAATCTGTCGTCAGCTCAATCAGATTGCCTTCCGGATCCTGAATTACGGCTTCATAATAACCATCCCCTGTAGTTCTAGGACCATTCAACAATGGAAACCCATCTGCCACAAATTTTTCAGTATAGCGGTCAACGTCCTCTTTGCTGCCAACTGAAATAGCCATATGTGTATAGCCTAAGCTCTCAGCAACTCTATTTGAAAGATGCTGCTTGGTTGTCAGTTCTAATCTGCTGCCGGAATCAAAGCTTAGAAAATACGATTTAAAACCGGTCTTTTTATTATGATAGAGCTCCGTACTGCTTACGTTAAAATATTTTTCATAAAATTCCTTCATCTTTTCTAAATCCTTCGTCCAAATCGCCACATGTTCGATATGCATCGTTATTCTTCCCTTTCTTGTTACTTCTTTATTTTCTCAGCTATTGATTAATCGTTTATCGCTTAATAAGCTGGGGTTCTTTAGCCCTTTGCACCAATTCTTGGTCAGATGTAATGTATTCTATGACCTCTGAACCAATTTCTGTTGGCCGAAAATCAATCGTGGAAAAGCCTAAGGCCTGACTATAGGGCAAGTTTCCTTCTCCTATAATCTGGTAATCTTTTTTATGAATAAATCCAGCTTCCTTTAGTCCCACAATAATTCCTGCTGCGGTATCATCTGCATTAGCATAGATGATTTCAGGAACTGCTACTTTTTTAAACGTTTCCTTTGCCCATTCAACCCCGCTTTGATATCCTTCAATTCCTGTAAAAAAATTTGCTCCTTCGAACGCATCGCCAAAGTATTCTTGATAGCAATCTAATTTATCCTTTGCGCTCACACTTTGAGAAGGTCCTCTTTTAGCTGTAAAAATAATTTTGGAATATCCCTGCTTTGATAAATCATTAAATAATGTATGATAGACTTTTTTTCTGTCTGGATAAATCATCGCTATCTCTTTACTATCAATTTTTTCTGTTGATACGATGCGTCCCCGGCTGCTGAGCTTTTCCCAGTCAGCTAAACGACTGGCTCTGGATGTCAGAACAAGCCCGTCAATCATCCGCCGTTCCAGTAAAGAATAATACTCGTTTTCTGCATGCTGATCATAATACGTCGGCAAAAGTAATACCTGATACCCTTTTTCTTTCGCATGAAACAAAATACTATTGACCAACGTATCATAACAGGCACTATTGTAGGGAACTGTGACACCTAAAATATAGTTTTTACCGTTACTCAGCTTCACTGCGTTGCCGTTTGCCACATATCCGGTCTCATCAATTGCCTGCTGGACTTTTTTTCTGATTTCATCGGATACATATTTTTGATTATTGATTACCCTCGATACTGTGGATTTTGAGACACCAGTCATTTCAGCAATATCTCTAATATTAATCAACTGCTTCACCTCCATTCGTTAAACAGCTGCGTAAGACTGATTGCAAAAACATACTGATTCCATAACCAGTACCTAATATGATTTATGTAAAGTATAATCTCTGGGACGCGTCCCAGGTCAAGCTTTTTTTGCTGCTAATTCTATATACAAAAGAAAAAATCTGCTATATATGTTCCTCGAAATAACTGTTTATTCACTGCACCAAATCTGGAATAACCAGTCTGCAGACATTAATCATTAGCCATTCAAACTGTTGATAAAATTAGCTCCACTTCATTTTAATCTATTCATTCAAATAAAAGATAGTAAATTGATGCTTTTTTGACTATCTTTCATTTTTACTTTTTCTATCAAAACATACTTAGTCAAATCAGTCAGTGACATTTCATATTCTAATCTAACAAAAACTACGTTTACTATCTACTGAAACCAGCATCAGCTACTAGGATACTTATCCTACCGCTTATCTGAAAAATATTGTTTCAACTATTTCTGTCTGTTATGCTTAACATGTATTCTTCAACAATCAAAGAAATCTAAATACAAAAACTATTGTAAATAATTGTGAGGAAATAAAATGAATATAACAAGTAAAATCGTAATACAATTCACCTTATTGACTTTTTTTATTGCTTATTTGATAGCGGTTATGCTGATTTTTGGAGGTAATTTTGGTTATTCTGTCCATAACTGGGTGGATAATATACAACAATTTTTTATGAACATCCCTTTTTCTATCTACATTCTATCTCCAGCAATTGCCTGTTACATTATTTTAAGAAAGAATAATGTGATACTTCGTCCACAGGACTGGATAAAGACTGTCTTTTATCTAAAAAATAATCCACTTCTTTATCTATATGTTTTTTTCATCTTGATTCTCTACTTTGGTCTTCACGTCCTTATTAGCGGTAATTTCATATTAAGCATGCCTTTTTATACTATCTTATTATCTTTGCCAGGAGCATTAATTATTGGCGGTTTGGAAGAAGCTGGGTGGATGTATGTATTACAGCCGTTCTTATACAAAAAATATGGATTTCTTCGTTCTTCCCTACAAGTTGGTTTTATATGGTTTCTTTGGCACATTCCATTATTTTTTATACCAGGTACAAATCATGGTGATGGTCATATCAATTTTTGGATGTTTACTATCCAGTTATTTTCATTTCGTTTTGTACATGGTGCGCTTTACACTATTTCAGGGAAAGGCTACATCTTTATGAGTGTGTTGTTTCATACGTTGTTTAATGCCTCATCCCCAGTATTTGGAACCACAACAATGAATTGGACTGGAACAATCATCGTCAACACTCTTCTTATACTTATTTCCATAGTAACTGTATATTGGTATCAAAAAACAAAAAAAAGCGACAAAACTGCCGCTTTTACTCAGAAACACTCCTAGCTAAACTATAGATTTATTTCCGTTTTTTGTTGTTTTCTCAAAGCTACTTTAACTGAGTTTTCACCTTATTTACGATACATCTTAAACTCTAAGAACAGATCATTATAAATCCCCAGATACTCTGAGCCTAGATCCTCGTATACCTCCAGATGGGCGATTGTTTCATCATTTGGATAGAATTGTTCGTCCTCAGAAATTTCCTTTGGCAACAGTTTTTTTGCTTCCTTATTTGGTGTCGAATAGCCGATATACTCTGCATTCTGCGCCGCATTTTCCGGACGCAGCATATAATTGATGAAGGCATATGCTCCTTCGACATTTTTTGCAGTTTTCGGAATAACAATATTATCGAACCATAGATTAGAGCCTTTAGAAGGAATCACATAGTGAAGATGCTCATTGCCGTCCAGCATTTCTGCGGCTTCTCCTGAAAAGGATACAGCGGCTGCACTTTCTTCATTAATCATATACATTTTGATTTCATCAGCTACAATTGCCTTAACGTTGCTAGTTAATGTGTTTAGCTTAGCAGATGCAGCCTTTAGCTCCTGATCCTCTTTGCTATTCAGAGAATAGCCCAAGCTGTTCAGCGACAAACCGATTACCTCCCGAGCACCATCAATCAGCATCAAGTTGTCCTTTAGCTCCGGACGCCACAAGTCATCCCATTCCTGCATGCTTTCCTCATCAATAAACTTGTCATTATAGATAATTCCCAAGGTTCCCCAGAAATAGGGAATAGAATATTGATTTGCTGGATCAAAATCCAAATTTAAAAATCGCTCATCGATATTATTCAAACCCTTCAGCTTTGAATGATCAATCGGCAGCAGCATGTTTTCCTTCATCATTTTCTGAATCATATACTCTGATGGGATTGTGATATCATACGCAGTTCCACCCTGCTGGATTTTGGTAAACATCGCTTCATTTGAATCAAAGGTCTCATAGTTCACCTTATAACCGGTTTCCTTTTCAAAGGCCTTAATCAATGCCGGATCGATATAATCTCCCCAGTTATAGATTGTCAAAACATCCGCACCAGCCATACCGCTGGCACGTTCAAGCTGTCCGGCTCCTAGAAACAAAATGATAATAATGACGATAATTCCCGCAAATAAAGAGTTTAACTTTTTCATGACAGCTTCGCCACCTCTCTTTGTTCACGACGGAGCTTCTTCAGCCGCTTAGACGTATTGTCCTGACTGATGAAGTAATAGCCAATAACTAAAATCATGGAAAATAGAAAGACTAATGCACTCAGCGCGTTGATTTCCAAGCTGATTCCTTGTCTGGCACGAGAATAGATTTCTACAGAAAGTGTAGAAAAGCCATTGCCTGTAACAAAGAAGGTAACCGCAAAATCATCCAGTGAATACGTAAACGCCATAAAATACCCTGCAATAATTCCCGGCGACAAATACGGCAGTACAATATTCTTAATAACCTGTAGATTATTCGCACCCAAATCTCTTGCTGCATCAACCATCGAATCGTTCATTTCCTGCAGCTTCGGCAGCACCATCAACACCACAATCGGAATACTAAAAGCAATATGAGACAGCAAAACACTGGTAAAGCCCAAACTAATAAAACCAACTGCCGTGAAAAAAATCAGAAAGCTGGCGCCAATAATAACATCCGGCGACACGAGTAGAATATTATTAAAGCTCAACAGGGCTGTCCGGCTTCGGCGGCTTTTCGTATAATAGATAGCCATTGCTCCGAACGTTCCAATAATTGTTGCGATTAATGCAGATAGAAAAGCCAGTAAAAATGTATTTAGTACAATAATCAATAACCGGGTATCCTCAAAAACCGCAAAATAGTTATCCAAAGTGAAGCCAGTAAACTCATTCATCGTGCCGCCGCTGTTAAAAGAATAAAAAATCAAATAAAAAATCGGTGCATATAGAAGCAGAAAAACCAGCAGCAGATAAAGGTTTGACCATTTAAATTTCTTTCTAATCATTTCGCCCGACCTCCTTTTCTCTTTTCACCTGTTAGAAACATCACAGCAACCATAGCCACAATCAGCACAACACCAATCGTTGAGCCCATGCCCCAATTCTGAGTAACTAAAAAATGCTGCTCTATCGCTGTCCCTAAGGTGATTACCCGATTTCCCCCAATCAGACGCGTCAGCATGAACAAGGACAGGGACGGAATAAAGACGGCCTGGACACCGCTTTTCACTCCGTTTAAAGACAAGGGAAAAATTACCCGGCGAAAAGTCTCTGCACTATTAGCACCCAAATCACGGCTGGCGCTAATCAGGGAAGGATTCATTTCCTCCAAAGCATTAAAAATCGGCATAATCATAAAGGGCAGCTCAATATAGGCAGCTACAAACAGAAAGCTAAAATCGGTAAACAAAATCTGCTGGGAGCCGATACCCATAAAATTCAGAAAATGATTGACTGTTCCATGGACACTGAAAATTCCAATAAATGCATAAGCTTTCAGCAGTAAATTTACCCAAGTGGGTAAAATAACCAGCATCAGCCACAGCTGCTTATGCTTAAGCTTTGTTAAAAAAAAGGCAGTAGGATAGCTTATCAACAAGGTAACCAGTGTAATCAAAAAAGCATACCAAACTGAGTTAAAGGTCATTGCCAGATACGTTCCCGAGGTGAAATAGGTCTGATAATTTTCCAGACTAAACTGACCGTTCATATCAAAGAACGACTGATAAATAATCATCAATACAGGTGCGATTACAAAAAGAAGCAACCACAATGTATAAGGAATCGAATAAATTCGACGTACTGCTTTCATTCTTTTGCCTCCTATTCCTCGTAGCTTTCCAGACGGGCATCAAAGTCCTCTTCCGACTCATTAAAGCGCATCACGTGGATATCCTCCGGCTCAAAAAATAATCCTACTTGAGAACCTTCCACTGCTTTTCTAGTTGAATGGACCATCCATTCATTTTTTTGCTCGTCAACACAGATGATTTCATAATGAACGCCGCGAAACAGCTGTGTGTCTACTGTCGCTGTCAGCTTACCCTTTTCAGGCGTCGTAATGGTTAAATCTTCTGGACGAAGAACAACCTCCACCGGTTCATTCGGACGCATTCCGCCGTCTACGCATTCAAAGCGCTCGCCCACAAATTCTACCAGATTATCTTCAAGCATCGTTCCATCAACGATATTGCTTTCTCCAACAAAATCAGCTACGAAATGATTAATCGGTTCGTCGTAAATATCAACAGGACTGCCGCTTTGAACAATTTTTCCTTTGTTCATCACAAAAATTTCATCGCTCATTGCCAAGGCTTCTTCCTGATCATGGGTTACGAAAATAAACGTGATGCCTAAGCGCTGCTGCAGATCCCGCAGCTCATACTGCATATCTGTCCGCAGTTTCAAGTCTAATGCTGATAATGGCTCGTCCAAAAGTAAAACCTTTGGCTCATTAACAATCGCCCGGGCGATTGCTACCCGCTGGCGCTGACCACCGGACATCTCGCTGATTTCTCTATTTTCATAGCCGGGCAGCTGAACCATTTTCAGGGCACCTTTTACCTTCTTTTCAATCTCCTGCTTTGGCATCTTCTTAATCTTTAATCCGAAAGCCACATTGTCAAATACATTCATATGAGGAAACAGCGCATAGTCTTGGAAAACCGTATTTACCGGCCGCTTATTCGCTGGCACGTCATTGATTCGCGTTCCTTCAAAATAGACATCCCCTTCACTCACATCTGTAAAACCTGCTAAAATACGTAAAATGGTTGTTTTACCGCAGCCGGAAGGACCCAGCAAGGTATAGAATTTCCCTTCCTCGATTTCAAAGCTGACTTTCTTCAATACTGTTTCGTCATCGTCAAACCGTTTGACAACATTTTCAAAAGAAATAATTGTTTTCCCCACTCGTTCATCCCTCCGAATTATAGATAAGAGTCCGTTACTACTACCAGTACTCTGCTTCTGCCTTTAGATTTATTCTTTAATTGGTGCGGCTCGGCGGCCTCATAGTAAATGGCCTCGCCCTTTTTTGCTGTATAGGTGCTTTCTCCAAGCATCAAGGAGACTGTGCCTTCCAGTACATAGATAAAGGTTTCTGATAAAGATGGTTCAAAGGTCTTATATTCTCCATCCTTATCGAAGGTTAAAAGAACTGGCTCCATATCATTCTCATTTGACTCGGGAATCAGCCATTTCAATGTATAGCCGTTTTCCTCATCCGCATAATAGGTCGCATCTTGTTCATCATAAACAATTTTCTGCTCAGCAGCCTCTTCACTGAAAAATTCCTCCGGCGTCACGCCTAAAACCTCAAGAATATTGAAAAAAGTCTCCATAGACGGAGAACTGAGGTCTCTTTCCAGCTGAGAAATATAGCCCTTTGTTAAATCCGTTCGTTCACCAAGCTCTTCCTGTGTTAGATTTTTTTGAATCCGCAGGTTTTTCAGCTTCTCACCGATGTCCATCTTATCACCTCACCCAAAATATATAAAAACATAGCACTTAAGTTTACTTATACTAAACCAAGAGTTTAATTTCATCTTTTTTCAGTATACGAATTTTTCAAGAAATAGCAACTATTTTTTAGATTTTTTCGGGATTTTAACAGATAAAATTTTAATGAGAAGAATAAGCAGAAATCCGCCATCAAAAAAAGAATAATATGATATGATAGTAGTAATAAAAACAGGAAATTTATGGAGGGATTATTATGGAAAAATTTTCAGCACTATTGCTTCAAGAAACTGATGAAAACGTTACACATAGTATTCAGGAAATCACAACGGATCAGTTATCCGAAGGCGACGTGTTAATCAAAACCAGCTACTCTTCTATCAATTACAAAGACTCTCTTGCCGTTCAAAAAAAAGGCGGCGTCATCCGCAGCTACCCAATGATTCCCGGAATTGATGTGAGTGGTACCGTTGTTTCTTCCAGCAATGACAGCTTCAAACCAGGAGACAGTGTACTTGTTACCGGCTATGGTCTTGGTGTTAGCCATACAGGCGGTTTTTCCGAGTATGTTCGTGTGCCTTCTGAATGGGTGGTCCCTTTACCCGCTGAACTAACTGAAAAAGCTGCAATGGTTTTAGGAACTGCTGGGTTTACTGCAGCCTTATGTATTGATGGACTTGAGCAGCATGGCTTGTCAGAAAATAAAAATGCCAGAATCTTAGTTACCGGCGCTTCCGGCGGTGTTGCTAGTCTGAGCATTGGCATGCTTAAAAAAGCAGGATATACAAACATTACAGCTTTGACTAGAAAAAAAGAATCTGAAGCAGCTCTAAAACAACTAGGAGCTTCTGAAGTTTTGCTTTTAGAAGACTTTATGCCGGAAAAAATCAGACCCTTAGGAAAACAAGATTTTGATTTTGTTTTAGACACTGTAGGCGGTGAAGTTTTAGCAGCCGCACTACCTTTAATCAGTTATGGCGGAAGTGCGGCAATTTGCGGCAATGCGGGCGGCATCGGTTTAAACACAACGGTTCTTCCATTTATTTTGAGAGGTGTTAACCTTTTAGGAATTGACTCTGTTAATGTAGAAATGACAAAAAGAAAAGCTATCTGGAAACGAATGGCAGCGGAATGGGCAATCGCAGACACTGCACTGGTCAATGAGATTACGCTGCAAGAAGCACCACAAACCTTTGCTGCACTACAGCAGGGTGCCCATATCGGCAGAACAATTATCAAATTTTCCTGAGGAGCATAGATAAATGAATATTTTGATTACCGCAGGGGGAACTTCAGAAAGAATCGACAATGTCCGATCAATTACGAATCATTCCACCGGAAAGCTAGGACTGGAAATTGGCGAAGCCTTTCTGTCCCGCGGACATCAGGTGACCTATCTGACAACCGCCACTGCTCTGCGGCCTGTTGCCAATAGCAAGCTGACAGTCTTTGAAATTGAAACCACTGCTCAGCTCCAGCGGACAATGGCACAGCTTTTGGAGGAACAGACATTTTCAGCAGTGATTCATAGTATGGCTGTCAGTGATTTTTCAAGCGAGACCAGTCTGCCTGAAGAAGAGCTGATCGACAAAGTGACTGAACAGCTGCTGGCTATGCAAACCTACACAAGAGAGAGTATTGCAGAAACCATTCGTAAAGCCTTAGATGCCATTGGCAATCAAAAAACTGAAGCCAAGAAAATTTCTTCAAAGACAGAACGGCTCTTGCTTTTTCTAAAGAAAAACCCTAAAATAATTGCTATGATTCGAGAGAAACAGCCGCAGACCATACTAATCGGCTTTAAATTATTAGTTGGTGTTTCAGAAGATCAGCTGATTCAAGTAGGGATGGATACCTTAGAACAAAACCACTGTGACTTTGTTTTAGCCAATGATTTAGAAAAAATTCATGGACAGCAGCATCATGGCCTGCTGCTCCATGCTGACCGACAGATAGAAGCTGCGGATACAAAAAAAGAGATTGCTCAATTGATTGTAAAAAATGTTGAGGAAATGGAGCGGATGAATGAATGAAAACTATTTTATTAGGTGTTTCCGGTAGTATATCCGCTTATAAGTCAGCGGATATTACCAGCCGGATTACCAAAATGGGCTATGAAGTAGAAGTAATTATGACAAACAACAGTACTAAGTTCATTACACCGCTAACTCTACAGGCTCTTTCAAAAAATCCAGTTCATACAGATGTAATGGAGGAAATTTATCCTGAGCAGATTAATCACATTGAACTGGCAAAAAAAGCAGACCTTTTTCTGGTAGCTCCGGCTTCCGCAAATATCATTGGAAAACTGGCAAACGGAATTGCTGATGACATGCTTTCTACAGTAGCACTTGCTTTAAAAACAGAGGTGCCTAAGCTGATAGCCCCAGCAATGAACACGTATATGTATCAAAACCCAATCATGCAGCAAAATCTGAAGCTCTTAATAGAAGCAGGCTACGAAGAAATTGAACCTCGGGAAGCTTTACTTGCCTGTGGAGATTTCGGCAAAGGTGCACTAGCAGATGTAGATACCATTGTTGCCGAAGTGAACCGAGTATTATCCAGTCCCAAATAAAGGAGTTCATCTATGAAGAATACGAAAAATTTTACTTTGACTGCCATGTTTCTGGCTATCTTAATTTTACTAGCAGCAGTCCCTTTTTTGGGATTCATTCCAATCGGTCCAATTAATGCAACAACTATGCATATTCCTGTCATCATTGCTTCAATCGTTTTAGGACCAAAAATTGGCGGATTTTTAGGCGGCGTGTTCGGTGTTATCAGTATGATACGCAGTACAATAGTCATCACACCCTTGTCCTTTGTTTTCTCTCCGTTCATTCCAGTAATCGGAACGGATCAGGGAAGCTGGAAAGCTATACTGATTGCGGTGCTTCCAAGAATTTTGATTGGGATTGTTCCTTATTATGTATACAAGCTCTTCAAAAGTAAGACTGCTGTTCAACCAGTTGGACTGTTTGTAGCCGGCTTCTGCGGATCAGCGGTTAATACTATTTTAGTTATGGGCGGAATTTTTCTATTATTTAAAGACGCTTACGCCCAAGCAATGGATATCAGCATCAACGCAGTTTTCTCAGTAATCGCCGGAATCGTTTTTACCAGCGGAGCTGTAGAAGCTGTTGTGGCTGCCTTAGCTACTGCAGCAGTAGCCGCTGTCCTATTGCGCCTAACTAAAAGCAACGCCACCCAAAAACTATAAAAAAGATGAGACTGGGACATAATCCACTCTCAAAAAGAAAACAAGCTCGATTTTGATGATGAATGTCAAAATCGGGCTTGTTTTTTCTTCTTCCCTTCTCTTTCTCTCCATATATTTTCCTAATTTTCTTAGATTTAGTGCCATGAGAGCCAAACCAACATCAATCTTCGCTCCTTGTTTTCCACGTAAATGGAAACGATGGAACGCCAAATGAGCCTTTAGATGCCCAAACACTGGTTCTACATCGATTTTCCGTTGTCGATAAATCGAACCTGTTTTTTCATCTGAAAGCTTCTTCTTGCATTCTGCTTTGAAGTAACGCCATGAATTGTTCACTTGAATCTGTCGATTCCGATTGCTTTTGGCTTTCGTACATTGACTCCGCACAGGACATGCCCGACAATCCTCACATTCATAGATTTTGAAGTCTCGGACAAACCCGCCACGGTCTGTTCT